>JAJZQD010000084.1 GCA_021847735.1 Bacillota bacterium
TAAGATCGCCGTCAATATCCTTCTGCCCGGTGGCTGCCGCGTTATGCAATCCTGACCCCGGTATGGTCTTGTCCCCCTGGGCAGCAGTATTTTTCGGGACAGTTTCCGGTAAAACAGTCTGCCCGGGCGCAAGCGCAGCTTTTTCATTGTCTAAGAGGCCCGGGATAACATTGCCTGGGGAAGCACCATTGCTTTCGTCTGCCGGTGCTGTTAAACCCGGTAATGAGCCCTCTCCAATTAAAAGACGGAGCACTCCCTGGGCGCCCTCACCTGCCAAATCCACCGGGACGGCCAAGCCCGAAGTAACCCCCAATGTACGGGGAATGGCCGCCAACCGGTCCTGCAATTGAACAGCGCTGTCCCCTTTGTTTATCGTCAAGTTTTCAATCAGGGAAATAATTTTTTCGGTCACTGCCCTTACTTCCGAACCGCCGGGCATTTCTTTCACCATGGTTGATAACTGCCTGCTCAAATCCCCTAACGGAGCACTGATAAAAGCTTTATCCTTAACAGCAGCCCGGATGAGCTCAAAATTCTCCGGTTCAAAGGTTACATCATTTTTGTAACAGAAGGTAAGCACATCCAGGTCCTCCGGCGCAGCGCCGGTCTGCCGGCTAATCCTGAACACGGCCTGAAGATTTTCCCGGGTTACCGGGAGTTCCTGTCGGACCAGTTCCTGCAAAATTTGCTTATTTTTCTCGTTTACCGGCAGGTCCATTTCTTTCAGTAAATTCTCCGCCGCCCGGTTATTCATGTCCTCGGGCAGCTGGCCCGGTTCAGGGAGTATTTTTAACAGCAGCTTACCGTCCTTTTCCCCTTCCACCATACAGCGAATCCGCTGACCGGGGGTCAACGCAATCTCCAGCTGCGCCAAAAGCACCTTCCCCTGATAAGTTAGAACAGCCTGATTGCCTTCAATCTGTTTAACCAGCAGGCTGATAAGCTGGCCGGGACTAAGTTTGACCGGTTCTGTCCGGTCAATATTACTGACAATTTGAGCGATGATTTCACTTATTGGCATCGACATTCCGGGCCCCCCTTTAAATCAGACCTTCCAGTGCGGCACCATATTACGCCGATATAGCTCTTCGCCTTTCAGACACCGCAGATAATACAAAAGTTCGTCCCCTTCCAGGTAAAACTGCTGCATAATCGGTTCGGTGTCATGAAACAACCGGAGCGCTTCCAGGACGTCCGACAGCAATGTATGATAACCAGGTTCAAACTCCAGGCTTGATTCCACCATTAAATCAAAAGCCCACCAGCCGATTTCTTCCTGTTCAAGCCGTCCCGCCAGGAAATCGTTAATCTTCTCAACAACTAATTCACGCATCAACAGCAAAACTGTCTCACCTCATCTTTATAATTAGGCAGAACAACCATTTTTCCTTCAAATAACGCAACAAAAAAGGTTATAACAGACTCCAAAAAAGGAATTTGTTATAACCTTCTGTTGTTAATAGATGGTCGGGATGACAGGATTCGAACCTGCGGCCTCCTACTCCCGAAGCAGGCGCTCTACCAAACTGAGCCACATCCCGAACGCAGTAGTTATCATATCATAATAATCCCACCCTGTCAATCAGAGAAAAAATGTGATATTATGATTTAAAAAAGGAGAAAAGTCACGACATGCGCCTTATCAGGCTATCTAATCACAAAGAATACCTATTATTCCCTGACGCAATCTGGGACGGTGCCGGTGATACACTACTCCGGAACCGTGCTGTACATATAAAAGACGGACTAATCTGCCGGATGGTTAACCTGTCCGATGTGAATAACTTAAAACAGGCCGAAAACGTAACTTTACCTGAACTCACCCTTTTACCGGGGCTTATTGACTGTCATATCCACCTGTCCATGGACTCCAGGGATTTACAGCAGGCTATCCGGGAATGGTCAGAACAGCCGGAAGTGACTGCCGCGCGGATTCGGGAGGAACTGGACGCTTACCTGGCTTGCGGGATTGTTGCCGTCAGAGACGGTGGGGATATAAATAATTTTGGCCTGACCGCCAAAAAAAATGTTTCTTCCGGGGATTGGCCGGGACCTAAGGTGATTGCCACCGGTCAGGCCATTTACCGGAAAGAAAAATACGGGGCCTTCCTGGGTCCCGGCATCAGCAGTCTTGATGAAGTTGAACCGGCGGTCCGTCAGTTAGCTGAAAACGGTGTGGATCAGCTTAAAGTGGTGGTCTCCGGGTTGGTGAGCTTCAAAAAATTTGGCGTGGTTGGCGCGCCCCAGTTCAATTTAAGGGAACTAACCGAGATTGTTGATATCGGTCATGCCCATGGGCTTAAGGTGATGGCCCATGCCAGTTCTGATACTGCAGTAGAACTGGCTGCTGCCTCCAGGGTTGATTCCGTGGAGCACGGTTATTTTGTATCCGACCGGACCATTGCCCTGATGGCCGAAAAGGGAACGGCCTGGGTCCCGACCTTCGCTCCCCTCGGGAATTTGGTCAAACACGGTCATATTCCTTATCCCGGCGCTAACCTGGATATAATTAAAAGTACACATGAACTGCAGCTTATACAGGTAGCAAAAGCGGCGGAAAACGGCGTGCTCCTTGGTATCGGCACCGATGCCGGGGCTAATATGGTTTTTCACGGCAGTTCCTATTTTGATGAATTAAATTATTTCCACGAGGCCGGAATCAGTCTGCCTGCGATACTTCGGGCATCTACCGTCAATGCAGCTAAAATCACAGGGCTTGATGGTATTCTGGGGACTGTTAAACCAGGCCGGCAGCCATCCCTCGTAGGGGTTCATGGCAATCCCCTGGAAAATTTATCCTCACTCCGGTCACCGGCTGTTGTTATTCTTGCGGTCGCCGGATGATGGTTTCCCGTTTGCCCGGCATTTTTTACCGTTAACCCGGTCAGCAGCCCGACACCGTTCCACCCATATTTTCTCAAAGGCATCCACCACAGCGGGATCGTATTGAACCCCCCGCTGTTTTTTTATTTCAGCGATTGCCCATTCCACCACCTGGGCCTTCCGGTACGGACGGTTGGAGGTCATCGCATCAAAACCGTCGGCAACGGCCAGTATCCTGGCGGACAGCGGAATCTTTTCGCCGGCCAGGCCGTCTGGATAGCCCTGCCCGTTGTACCATTCGTGATGGTGATAGACCAGTGGGATAATCTGCTTAAAACCTCTGATGGGAGCCAGCAGGTTGGCCCCTACTATGGGGTGCAGTCTGATGATGGACATTTCTTCTTCATTTAATTTTGCTGGTTTATTCAAAATCTCTGGTTGGACATGAATTTTACCGATGTCATGCAGATATCCGGTTAATCTGATATATTCAATATCCTTCTCTGCAAGCTTCATTTCCTCTGCAAGCTCCACCGCGTAGTTAGCTACCTGGCGGCAGTGTTCCCAGGTATAACGGTCCCGGGAATCAAGAAGGTTGATGAGCAGCTTGATAGTGTCAAAAAAGGCCTTTTCAGAGGCCGTGAATTCTTTTTCCAGCTCAGTGAATTCCGACAGGTAATGGGCTGTTTTGTTTTTCAAATTTCTCTTGATCCGGTACATGGCCTTGTCAGCTTTGTCAACCAGCTGTTTGCCCCCCACAGCATCCTCCGGAAAGGTGGAAATACCGATGGAAGCAGTGATACTAAAGGCCTGCTTACTATCGGGATCCTGGAAGGTCTTCTGGGCTATTTTCTTCCGGATCCTTTCAGCAATGCGGAAGGCCCGTTCCTTGCTGGCGCCGTTTAAGATTATAGCAAATTCGTCGCCGCCATAGCGGGAAATAATATCATCGTTACGCACACTGTCGATGAGAATGTTGGCCGTGCCCTTTAAAATTTCGTCCCCCAGGATGTGACCAAATTTGTCATTATAGAACTTGAAATCATCCAAGTCTATCATCACCAGGGAGATGTTCTGGTTTCGCTTGCGCGCTTTTTCCAGGTACCGGTCCAAAGCCTTCAGGAAATAATTATGGTCATAAGCGCCCGTGAGTCCGTCGGTGCAGGCCAAAAGTTCCGTACGTTCGAAAAGATCTGCATTCATTACGGAGATGCCAATCTGGTTACCAAGGGTATCCAGGAATTCAACATCCTTTTCATTATAGAAGTTTTTTGTTTTACTGTAAACTGAAATAGCACCGATTTTTTTGCCCTTGATGACGATGGGAACCGCCATCAGGGACTTGGCCCGGGTAAACTTGTTCAAATCCTTGGAAACATAAGGGTTTTTACGAATATTGTTAATTAGCAGTTTTTTTCCTTCTTTGATGGCATGAAAAGGCAAAGTGCCTTCCAGTTTGATTTCCCGCGGAACAATCTGATGTCCGTACAAACCGCTGACAAAGAATTCATCCGTAACTTCATCGTACAGGAACAAACCGCAGCCGTCCCCCCGCAGCATCTCTCCCACCATCTGAACGGCTTTGGGAATAATGAAATCCAGCTTTAAAGAAGAATTTAAGAGGTTGCCCAGCTTATGAACAGCCTCTAGTTCATTATAAAGTTCCCGATTCTTCTCCACTGTCGCGCATAACTCTTCGTAAAGTTCTTTATACTCAAAAGCCATCACCGATGCTTCATTCAATTCATCCGCCACAACAAGTCCGGTGACTGCGAGGTTAAAATGCACAGAAACCCCCTCATTGTTTACACCCTGTTCTCCGAAGGAAAAGCCGCCAACTATAGTTGTCTCCGGCAAAATCTTTTTAACCTCGCTGAGCACGGGGGTGATGTTTTTCCCAAACACCTTCTTGCGGTGGACCGTTGAAAATATCAAGACTGCTGCAGGTCTGGTAATTTTATCCCGACGCATCGCCAGGGATATATTATCAGCAACAGAGGTAATTAGCTTATCCTGCTTTGTTTCCATGATATAGATATTTGACTGGAGGAAGGGTTTGCGCAGGCATTTGATCCCGCCGTCCTCCGTAATCAGGGTGCCGATGAACATGAAGTAATTGCCAAAAGCGTCTCTGATTCCGAAGGGGTTTTCGAGGAAATATTTTTGCGGCTCTGCTAAAAGCTTCTTTAAAGATACGCCAATCATTTCGGAGAAGTATTCAGCCGCCGGGCGATGGTTCAGTTCCCTGATGACATAGCCGTCCACCGCTGTAATCAGGGCCTGTTTCCCCGATGGTTGGTGGTTGTGGGTAGTGGCGATACCAAACTTCAGGTGGGTCTCCACAAAAGCCGTTACAAAAGCATTGGTATAAACTTGCCCGTTACAAAACTGGTAAGTTTCGTGCCCCTTCAAATCATCAGCGGAACAGGCCCCTACGATAGGCAGGGGATTTATAGCGCTGTTGCGCAAGAAATCAATCGCCTCATAATTAAAGGAGTGGCTGGTATTGGTGGCCCCCGGTAAAAAGGTAATGGCAAATACCTTTTTGGCAAAATCCACATCCAGCTGAGCCTTCTTGGCTTCCCGCGGTCTGGAATCAAATATTTCCTGAGCGCCGGCCTTTACGATGGCCTCCAGCACAGCCCGGGAATAATCGATATCCACCCGCCGGCCGACGCCGACTTTAACGGTAATATACGGTGAAGCCATCACGGCAACGGTTACGGAATCATTATGTATGCCGTCACAAAATTCCCCTGCCGTGGTACAGCCTATCATCGGTATATCCCCGGTAACAGCCTGTATACCGGCTAAAACCCGCGGCAGGTCATAATTTACAGAAGAATAAACCATGACCAGATTACCCGCAAATTTGGTTATCTGGTTCATGGCCTGCCCGGCCGCATCCATCCCGGCCTGAAAAGAATCCTGGTTTGTGGCGTTCCCCGCTCCGAATTCTATATATTTCCCCATAGTAACCTGACGACCATCCTAATAACTAAATTTTAAAAATATCCCAGTATTTAATTACGCCATTTTCTGTAAAAAATCCTTCTCCTTCGATATATTTTTAGGTTATATTTCTTCAAGATAGCTGCGCAAATCTACAAGATGCATCTTTTCTTCTTCCAGCAGTTTGCTCAGCACACCGCGGGCATTCTCGTCGGCGGTGTTTTCATATAATTCCTGATAAAAAAGTATTGCGTCTTTCTCTGCCTGAATCCCCAGATGCAGCGCCTGCTCCGGTGCCTCTATGCCGGCCAGATGGTTATTATCCGGTCCCACCTGAGGAAAAACAGTACTTTCCAGTATTGATTTTATATACTTAACCGCTTGGGGATTAAAGGGGGTATTCTCTTCCTTCAGCCCTTCAAACAGCTTTCGGAAAAACCGGGCATGTTCTTTTTCCTCTTCAGCCAGCTTTAAAAATGTCTGGCTGATTTTTTGTTCTTTGAAATTCTGCGCCGCCTGAGTATAGAATACCGCTCCCCGTTCTTCAATGGCTACCGCCATTTGCGCGATTTCCTTACCGGTTAAAATCGCTTCTGCCACCTTAATCACCTCCTATTACCATAATAAGTGGCCCAGGTAGAAAATGCAACCCATAGCCACCACATGGAACA
>JAJZQD010000016.1 GCA_021847735.1 Bacillota bacterium
CGCATATTCGGGTGTAGGGTATTCGCCAGGGAAAGGTAATCTCCTGTACAGGTCATCATTTCCAGCCAAATCACAGGAGGTTTTTTCTTACCCACAAAGGCTTCAGCCAGGTGTGGTATAAGATAGTCGGAAAGCTCAAAGGCCGCGGTAGTGGCCATGGCCAGCCTGATAAATTGTCTTCTGGTCAGCAAAGTATTGTTCCCCTTTCGCATTCCACAGTACCCGGTGCCTTCTTTTTATATATGTTTTCCAATAAAAACAAATAAATGCGGGCACTATCACACCCGCATTTTTTCCGCCCTCATTTTCATGACAACCTTCCTAAAGAGATTGTAGATTTCGAGCCGGTTATTTATTCAGAGTATATCCACTGCTGCCGCTCCATAAACTTATCATGAGCAATTTTCCCGAAGATAATTTGACTTAATGTATATTTTCCCATCCCCCGGATACCATATACTCACTCTTTATCTAAAGGGTATAGACTAATATTTAGGGTGATTAAATGAATTTACGGGTTCTGGTGATTGGGGCAGGTTTGGCCGGGTTAACGGCAGCCTATAAACTGGCTGGGCTGGGGGTAAACATCCTTGTCCTGGAAAAAGAAAACTATGCGGGGGGCCGGGTGAAAAGCGATTCCTGTCAAGGCCTGGCTTTGGACAGCGGGGCCCAGTTCATCGGCGGAATGTATCACCGGACTCATTCTTTGCTGCGGGAAACGGGCCTAAACCGCTGCCTGGCACCCATAAAGGCAGCAGTCGATGTCATCGGGGACGGGAGTAGGTATTCCCTCTGCCGCCACACCCTGGCCAGACCCTACCCGTGTTTTGATACCCTGACCTGGCGCAAAAAACTGGCAGTTTTAAAGCTGGCTTTGTTTCTTCGGTCTCACAGGAACAAAATAGATATATCCAATCTGGCCGCCGGGGTTGAACTGGATGATATCAGTTTCGGCAAATGGGCAGAGGATTTTCTGTGCCCCGAATTGGTCCGGCAATACCTAAACCCGGTAACAGCATCCCTGTTCTTTCAGCCAGCCGGGGATATTTCCAGACTTGTACCCCTTACTCTTATCCGATCCCCGCACAGGTGCAAAATTCACTCCCTGGACGGGGGGCTGGGCAGTCTGCCTGAAACTATGGCAAAAAAAGTCCCGGTGTTAAAAAACACCAGGGTGCTCAGAACAACTGCAAATTTTACCAATAATACTGTCTCAGTTGAGGTGTCCCTGCCTAACGGCAAAAAAGAAACCCTGTCTGCCAACAGAGTAGTGTTCGCTATACCCCCGCAGGAATTGCTTGCTGTACTGGATGACCCCCAAAAAAGCGTTGGCAGTAACGGTCTAAATTTTCTCAGGAGTTCCCGTTTTGTAAGTGTTTCAGTCACCGGGCTGGTCATTGCAGCCCCTATATCCAAAGGCTTATACGGGTACGTTTTTCAACCGGGGGAGCATGGGCTCACCTCTGTGTCTTTTGGCCGGGGCAGGTCATACAAATCAGGCTCTGCCAACACGGTTACCATTATCTCATCCGGGGGTGAAACCCCTGTCATTGCCCCACCGGGCAGTGAGCAGGACAGCCACAGTCAATACCCGGAAACTGACACCGACCTCCTGTTATCTGCGGAAAGATTCTTTCCCGGACTGGCCCAGAAAATCATTGAGCGCAAAGATTATAACTGGAAGTACGCGATACCCTGTTTCCCGCCGGGGCGCGTCAGGGAAATCGTGAAGTTTCAGGAAACACCTCGGCCCTCCAAGCTGTTTGCCTTTTGCGGCGACTACCTTGGCGGCCCTGGTATCGAAGGCGCGGTTGTCTCCGGTTTAACGGCAGCTGACCAAATCATTTCGTCAATCAGCTAAACCTATAATATTGATTTTCCGGCCGCACCGGCGGCATTTTTTATCTTCCAGACCCTTATTTTCAGCCCGGTCTCCACCTCGCCCAACCAGGAATTCCCCGCATTCAGGGCAATAGGTATTGTTTGCCTTAGACCCCGGAACATTTCCCAGGTAAACATGGCTCAGTTTCTTCATGGCTATTTCCCTGGCCCGTTCCATAGTATCCAGGGGGGTGGGGGGTAAGTCCATCTTATAATTAGGAAAATACCTTGACAGGTGCAGGGGTATCTCTTTGTCAACCCCTGCCAGCCAATCAATGAGGTCAGTAATCTCCTGCTCGGAATCGTTAAGGCCTGTTACCAGGAGGGTGGTAACCTCCACATGACATTGTTTGCTGGCCGTTTCGACAGTCCTCAGCACCGGGTGCAGTTCCCCTACACACGTTTCATTGTAATAGCTGTCGCTAAACCCCTTGACATCTATGTTCATGGCATCGATGAGAGGGAGTATCAGCGCAAGTGGTTCCGGGTTTACAAAACCGTTTGTCACCAGGACATTTTTCAACCCGGCCTCCCGGGCCAGCCGGGCGGTGTCATAGACAAATTCATACCACATGAAGGGCTCGGAATAGGTGTAAGCTATCCCTACCGACCGGTGTCCCTGGTGGTCTGCCGCGGCAATTTCTACCAGCTTACCCGGTGTGGTAATCACTGTATCCGGGTCTCCCTGGGCTATTGTCCAGTTCTGGCAAAATCCGCACCGCAGATTGCAGCCAAATGTACCGACGGAAAAAATGTAAGAACCGGGGTAAAAGTGATACAGCGGCTTTTTTTCAATTGGATCCATGCCGTATGACGAACATTTACCGTAATTAACTGTAAACAGGGTCCCTCCCTCGTTTTTCCTGACCCGGCAAAAACCCTTCCTGCCGGCAGCAATGACACATTTCTGCGGACATAACCGGCACTGAACCTTTTCATCTTGTGTTTTTTCCCAATACATTGCTTCCCGCATAAATACCTCCCGGTCCTGAAAACGTTCCTAGTGATACCTTATTACTTCAAACCGCTCCAGCTGAACAGGCTCATTTGAGCCAATACCCGCTTTCTGCCTGGCTATAGCCACCTGTTCCTCAACCGTATCAATCCCTTCCAGGTTAGGCAGTAACAACCCGGACCTTCTGCCGCTGCGGACTATTACACCGTAGCGCTCTACATCCAACTGATCCAAACTTTCGATATGTTCGGGGGCTTTAAGGACATCCACCGAATAAACCAGGTGTTCCAGTTCATCGGGCTTGACCGGGTTGAATCTGGGGTCTCCGGTACCGGCGCTGATAGCATTATTAACGATTTCGCTGCCGATATTTGGAGTGGTTGGCAAAATAGTCCCGATACATCCCCGCAGCTGCCCGTGTTTTTTCAGAGATACAAAAACCCCGGCATTTTCCTGTAGTTCCGGATTTTCCTTAGTATCTGGTGAAACCTTTCGTCCGTCCCTGACATAGGCCTCCAGGGCCCGCCTGGCCAGAGCCACCAACAGGCTTTCCCCGGCTTTTCGGGTTTCAACTTTTTCTTTCCGCTCGTTAAAAATCTGCTCAAGCAGGCTGTCTGTGGGGCTGCCTGCAGGAATCAGGGCAGCGACCATGTATCCAACTCCGAAGGGGCCTTCGTAGGATAACACCTCTGCCCCCACTGCTTCCCCATCCACAGCCCCCAGCATCATGATAATTGTTCTAAGCCCGCATTCCCCGGCTTCTTCAGCCATATTCCGGTCTATATTAATAATCCCCTTAAAGTCTTTGTTTTTTAACAACTTAACAATTTCCCTGTCAAAGGGCTCTCCCTGAGGAGAGTAACCGGCAGGGGCATCGGATGTCAGCCGGTGAGACATGTCCCCACTGGCAATTAGGGCTACCTTTTTGTCCTGGACATCTGCCGCCTTCGATACAGCCGCCCCAAAGGCATAGAGTTCTTCAAAGGGCAGCATGCCCATGGAAACCGAAACCATCGGCAAGTCTATCCCCGCCTTATCCAAAAAATACATGGGCACCAGCACGCCGTGGTCCAACTTTGTGGAGACACCGTATTCTTCTGCGAGGGCGTCATCTATTTCTACAGTCACAATCCCGTGTGCGCCTGCCTGGGTTATTATCTCCCCGACCAGGTCCGTGTCATTATTGTATTCAAACTCCAAGTCGGCCCTGAACTTCCTTAAGTCTCCGGCTAGTATTTCGCTTCCGTTCAAGGCTACCCCGTCACGGAATACAGACCCGTGAGGGGAGATGATTACAATAACCTCCGGCCCGCTTTCTGCCAGTCTCCGGGCGAACTCCTCCATAGCCCTAAAGGTAGCGGTAACTTTTTGGGATTCGCTGCCTCCCACTTCAGGCAGTAATATAGGTGGATGAGGCGCCACCCCGCAGAAAACGATGTTACCCATCTAAAATCCCTCCCTTTTAATCCTATTTTAGCCTTAGTTGCATTATTTATGTGATATTTTCTCTAGACGGAGCGGAACTCCTGCTGCCAAAAAGACTTGAATTCCAAGACTTTACTGTTGTTATAACTTCCCAACCCACAGCATAAGTTAATAAAAAATACCGGCATTTTTCTCAAATGCCGGTGGAATACAATGTTCCTACCCTAATAAAGGAGGATTACTTTGCGATTTGTTTTTATTAAAGTCTTCCGCTTTAAACGTACTTACCTGGGTGCTATAGTGATTGCCGCTGTCTTGCTGCTGGCAGGCCTGAATTCAGTTTTCGCATTAAACCCCGTGACACCGGCAACTTCATGGGCGGTTGCTAACAGAGTTATCGTCGTCGACCCCGGCCACGGGGGGGTTGACCCGGGAGCTACAGGATATAACGGAATAACTGAAAAGGAGATTGTCCTCCAGGTGGCTAAGCGACTGAGCAGCCTTTTAAACCATGCCGGCGCAAAGGTTATTATGACCCGAGATTCCGACAAAGATTTGAGCGGCCCGGGTTCGGGGAACCTTTCTGCAAGAAAAAAGGAAGATCTGACCAAACGAGTGCAGTTGGCGAACGAAGGTAGGGCAGATTTATATATCAGTGTGCATGTGAATGCCTTCCCGTCTTCCAGATGGAGCGGGGCCCAGACCTTTTACCAGAGGAATCAGCAAGAAGGTAAGAAGCTGGCGGAATCTATCCAGTCAGAGTTGATCAGAATTTTGGGCAATACCACCAGGGAAGCCAAAGCCGAAGACTTCTTCACCACCCGAAACACCAAAATGGCCGGAGTAATCGTTGAAATAGGATTTCTCTCCAACCCACGGGAGGCTAAGTTAATGACCAACGCGGCATACCAGCGGAAACTGGCTTATGCAATCTACTCGGGCCTGGTAAAGTACTACAGGGAGCAACTTCCGCTGGAGAACAGGCCTTAAAAAGAATGCCGGATAAACTTTGCTGCAAGTTTGGCCAGCTACTTTTTTTCTCCAAATGAATCAAAAGAGGCAGTCTTTCTCAAGTTTTGGGGAAATGGCAGGTGTGTTCCGCAGAGCGGTCTGACGCCATCGGCTGACCACTCCGCTGCGGAGTGGTCAGCCGGACGGCGTTGTTGCCGCTCGGAGGAATATACCTGCCATTTCCCCATCCAAAAGTAAAGGGACCGCCTCTTTTGAGACAGCCCCTATCCTTTACTTTTTAGCTGCAGGTGCCGGTGCTGCCGGTGGAGTATTTGGGAACCAGTGACAGGTATTGCAGTAAGTCCCTGTTACATTAGCACCTGGTTGATTCTTGTCGTGGCATGCGAAGCAGTTCGGGGTTCCTCTCTGCTTGGCAAAGGTTGCGTGTTTGGACATCCACTGGCCGTCGTGGGTGGCAGGCCGCTTGAGGTGGCAGCCGTAGCAGTAACTGTTGGCCCGGGCAAAGTCGGCAATCACGTCTCCAGTGGACGGAGTTGCGAACTTCTGACTTTCTTTGTCATAGTGGCACTTAGCACAGTTATTGACATCGGCGCGACCGGCTTTACCATGAACTACCTTCCACTGTGCATCCTCATGAGAAGGAAGGCTCTTTCTGTCATCATAATAGTGGCAAGCCGCACACTTGGTGGTAACCTTACGCCCCTCGTGGCAATTGATACACACGAACATGTTCGGGCGGCGCATGACCTGAGGAGCCGCTTTTTCAGCCATTACGGGATTCCACTGGTCATAATTGGCATATTCAGGTCTATTGGTAACCTTGCGTTCGGCAATATTACCGTGGGTGATAAACCTGTGGCAGGCCAGGCACTGAACTTTTCCTGCTTCGTGCCTTTCGTGCGGAGCAATCAGGTCAGGCAGCAGAGTGGCCAGTCTGTTTTTCATAGCGTGGCATCCTCTGCAAACTTCATCAGAAACCGGTTTGTTCCGGGTAGCAATCGGCTTTTGGAATCCACCGTCGTGGGCTGCCTTAAAGTCGGCTGCGGTTACCCCCGTGTGGCAGGTTGTACAGGGAACCTTCGCATGAACGGAAGTCTGCCATGTAGTTACTTCAGGCCACATTTCATGGCACTCTGAGCACTCATTCTTGGCAATTGCATTTTCATCCGTTTGTGCAGAGGCAGATGTAGCTTCTCCACCCGGGGCAGCCGGCGTGGTTGCCGTTGAGGATGTCTTATCACCGGTGGTGGTGGTAGTATTCGAACTACAGCCAACAACCAGTAATGCTAGTAACAGCACCATCACGGTAAAAATAATTGCTGTCTTTAACGAACCGATATGTACCTTTGTTCCTATTTTCATTCTTTATTTTTCCCTCCTTTCCCCCATTTTTTTCAAAAGTCCTAATCTAGATTATTCTATCAAAACACTTATATTCCTCTTTTGCTGACACAGTTTCTATCGAGATTTTTTAAAAAAATGTTATATTCTATAATCCAAATAAAAAGGGAAGGTATAAACCTTCCCGAAAAATTAACGCTTGGAATATTGGGGAGCCCGACGGGCTGATTTGAGACCGTATTTCTTTCTTTCCTTCATTCTGGGGTCCCGGGTCAGGAAACCGGCCTTCTTCAATGCACCGCGGAGATTAGGATCAGCCTTTATCAGTGCACGGGCAATACCTAGGCGCATAGCCCCTGCCTGACCGGTGGTGCCGCCACCCTCAACTTTAGCCACAACATCGTACTGGCTAAAGGTATTGGTCAAACTGAGAGGTTGTTGAACAATCATCTCAAGAGTCTTTTTGCCAAAATATTCAGCTAAGGATCTGTTATTGACGACTACTTTTCCCTCGCCAGGAACCATCCTTACACGTGCAATTGCGTTTTTCCTACGTCCTGTTCCCTGAAATTGTACCTGTGCCATGCTTATTCCTCCTTCCCGCTACATTAAACCGCGAATTCCCATACTTCAGGCATTTGAGCCGCATGGGGATGTTCTGCGCCACTGTAAACCTTTAGTTTTCGGCTTTGGGCCCGGCCGAGGCGATTGTGGGGGAGCATTCCCTTCACAGCTTTCTCAACAGCCAGTTCCGGTCTTTCTTTCATCAGCCTGTCATAAGTCATAGTCTTTAACCCACCCGGATAACCGGAGTGACGGACATACTGTTTTTGCTCAAGCTTCTTGCCGGTAAGTACAACCTTTTCGGCATTGATCACAATTACAAAATCGCCGGTATCAACATGCGGCGTAAAAATCGGCTTATGTTTTCCCCTAAGAATCCGGGCCACTTCAGTAGCCACCCGGCCAAGAGCTTTGCCTTCTGCATCAACAATATACCATTTCTTCTTTATATCGTTTGGCTTGGCCATAAAAGTAGACATATTTATACCTCCTTGACACTGCAACCCATACAGGACTGCCTTATTTCTACTCAAAACTCTGCCGTCATCTACCACTGAAACGGCAAATCCCAAATAGTCCGGGGCTGTGGACTATTTGTGTATAGAGTCACGCATATATTTTATTACAATTATAGGGGCCCTGTCAAGTTAATCCGCCTGTTTTCCGAGGTTTTGTTTCACACTCTCCTCTGCCGGCACTTAATATTTGCTTTGTAGGACATACTGTCCTATTTATATTTTAACATAGCCCGAAACCCATTATCCAACAGCAATGTTTGGAAGTTTGGAAAGGAAGGGGCAGGTGTATTCCTTCGAGCGAGCAACAACTCAGCCGGCAAACCGCTCCCGCATACGCGGATCACGGGCCGGCGGACGTCAGCCTCGCTCTCCGGAACACACCTGCCCCTTCCTTTTTTGGTGAAGGAGAATGGGGTGGAGTGCCCTAGGCTAAAAGGCCGGGATTAATCGATGTTATTAATAATAATGCCGTTAAGACTATCAAGGCAATTGCCGTGCCCCAGGCGATGGTATTAAATATGGGGCCGTTAGTGTAGCTCCCCATCAACTTCTTGTTGTTTATAAGCTTCAGCATAAAAATCAGGATAACAGGCAGCAGTATGCCGTTGACATCCTGAGATATCAGCATAACCAGAATCAACGACACTTTGGGAATCAGGATAAACCCTGCCCCGATTACAATCACCGCGGTATAAAGCCAGAAGAACACCGGCGCCTCTTCAAACCTTTTGCTGACACCGCTTTCCATGCCAAAAGCCTCGCAAATAGCGTAAGCCGTCGATAATGGAAGCACTGTTCCGGCCAGCATTGATGCCCCAAAGAGCCCAATCGCAAAAAGGTAACTGGCCATCTTACCCGCCAAAGGGTTTAAAGCGACGGCGGCATCTTTGACAGTGGTGATTTGAATGCCGGCTTTGTGTAGTGTCGCGGCGGTGGCAACAATTATGAAAAAGGCGATAAAACTGGTTACAAATGCGCCGAACAGCACGTCTGCCCTGGTATATTTGTAATCCTTTAAAGTAACACCCTTGTCAACTACTGAAGATTGAATGAAAAACTGCATCCAGGGAGTTATAGTAGTTCCAATGGTTCCAATAAAAACCAGCAGGTAGTGAGACTCAAAACGGAAACTGGGTGTAAAAGTCTGCCTGGCTATCTCGCCCCAGGGAGGATGAACCAGGAACCCTGAGATTACATAAGTAATGAATATCAGGCACAGGCCGAGAAAAACCTGTTCCACCTTTTTATAGGAACCCTTTACCACCAGCGACCAAATTACTGCTGCGGCTACCGGTACTGAAATGTATTTGCTGACTCCGAAAATCTCCATCGAGGCCGCTATACCCGCAAACTCGGCAATGGTAGTGGCCGTATTAGCTATCAAGAGGACGAACATTGCCAATAATGTCATTTTAACGCCAAACTGTTCCCTGATTAAATCGGATAAACCTTTTCCGGTAACGGCCCCCATCCGGGCGTTCATTTCCTGGACAACACCCAGGCTGAAGGTCATCAGAAAAAGCATCCACAAAAGCTCGTATCCGTAAGAAGCGCCGGCTGTGGCATAGGTGGCTATACCACCGGCGTCGTTATCTGCGGAAGCTGTGATAATCCCGGGTCCCATGATGGACAAAAACAGCAGAAGATTTTTTCTCCATCTCCGAATTTGCCTGCTGATTGGAGGTGAATTGTTTGACATTCCGCTCACCTGCCCTCGGCAGCTGCCCGGTAATCGGCCATCGCCCCGTACCTGGAAGGTTTCCGTTGTCTGCCGGCGGGGTAGATAAGGTCAATTACGTCATCCACCGTGACAATCCCGATAATTTTTCTCTCTTCATCCACCACCGGTACGGCCAGTAAATTATATTTGGCGATTATGTCAGCTACCTGCTTCTGGGGCGTGTCATGCTCAACGGAAATTACCTTTTTAATCATTATGTCTAACAGAGGGGTATCGGCAGGCGAGACAATCATGTCCCGTAACGAAACGACCCCTACCAACTTCTCACTCTGGTCCACTACGTAAAGGTAGTATATTGTCTCAGCCTCAGGAGCCAACTCCCTCAATTGGTTTATAGTCTGGTCAGCGGTAAGGAAAGCCGGTAAAGCGATAAACTCCGTAGTCATAAGCCCACCTGCAGTTTCCTCGTCATATTCCAGCAATTCCTGTACTTCTTCTGCCTCGGCTTCGTCCATCAAGCCGAGCAGTTCACGGGCTTTTTCCTTAGAAAGTTCACCCAAAAGGTCCGCAGCCTCATCCACAGCCATTTCTTCAAGAATGTCAGAGGCGTGCTCTCCTTCCAGGGTTTCCATGATGGCCGCCTGCATCTCCGGCTCCACTTCACCGAGGGCCTCGGCGGCAGTTTCATGGTCCAGGGATTTGATGATGGCAACCTGTTCCTTGACATTTAACTGAGACATAATATCGGCAATATCAGCCGGGTGCAAACGGGAGACCTTTTCATGGGGTACTGTCAGCTTAACCCTGGAAAGCTCTGTTTCTAAAGGTTCCATGTAATCCCAGCTGATAATATTTTCACTAATTTCATTGCCGAAAAGCCCGGCAAACCTGACAACGGGCGATTCAATACCAAGTCTGCGGAGTAGGCCTTTGAGGCCTATGTCGACAGCTACTAACCGGATATCCCCCTCAAAATTGGCGAGTTTAAGGTCATTAATCCGAACTACCTTGCACCCGTAAGTGTCGACAATTTGTTTGTCCAGCAAATCCTTTTGCAGATATATTTCGTGTTCCCTTAGTTCCCGTTTGTATATATCGTCCTTGAGAAATTTCAGGGAGAGGATTCTCTTATTTATTACATCGACGGTCTGGTGATTGATTATATATTTCTGGACAAAGGTCCCTACTTCAAAGCCGGTTACCTTCGGGTATAACCCGCCGATCTCGATAACTATATCAGTGATATGGCCAATTTTCTCCCCGGACCTGTCAATGACAGGCTTTTTCAGGAGCTGGCTGATAAACATTTCATTTATAAAAAGCATTGCATTCACCCCTTATCCTGTGGGGTGATGTTTTTATCCTCTCGCAGTGGTAAAAAACAGCGCACCCCGGTTATTTTTTATTATTTGCATTTCCTGTCTGTATAAATACGGGCCACCGTCCATTTTACCACCACCTTGGCTGACTGTTATTTAAGCACAATAAAAACCTCCGTGTGTTTACACGAAGGTTTTGCTTACACACTTTTCTCGGTCGTTGAGTTTTGGCACGTACATGGCTAGAGTTCAACTCAGCTACATTAGGTAAAACCTTAATCCGGTAGTACCTGTTGACCCATTGGCGTCTCTCGACATTTCTGGGTAGCAGCGTGTGCTCCATGCAGAAGCCTCACCTAACAAGATATATTAACTTATATATTTATGATATGCCTTTCGGGGAATTTTGTCAATGTTTATTTCCTGGCTAAACTCTTCATAAATTCAGTATTGACAAGACTTTGGCGGAGGTTGGGTTGTCCCCTGAAAGGATTTGCCGGCCCTGATTTTCAAATGGGAGTAAAGCGTTCATACAGATTTATCAGTTTGTCGCCAAACTTGTCCAGGTACGGCCAAAGTAAGTTGGTCACTGCGCTGCCAAGAATACCGGTCAAGGCACCGCCAATCACATCAACAGGGTAGTGGGTTCCGACATAAACCCTGGACACCATGAGGAGCAGTGTGACAATTAACAGGACGACACCCAACCCGGGTTTCGACCCCGCCAGGGACACCGTCAAAGCACTGCTTCCGGTCGCATGATCACTGGGAAAAGAAGGGTCCGGCGATTTTGGCACCAGCATATTCACCGTATGGTGTGCAAAAGGCCTAGGGCGAAAATAGACAAAGCCTATCACCTGATTGATAGAAAGCGCCAATAAAGCGGCCATGGCAGCCCTTAGCACCAGTTTCCTGTCTGTTGAGGTGGTGCCGGGCCTCAACCACAGTATCAGTAAAACTACTGCGTATATTATTACCCCATATTTGGCCATACCCACCATCACCGGGTCAAGAAACTTACTATGCCCGGCCAGACGGTTAATTTCGGTAAACAACCGGTAGTCAAAATTCATAAAAGCCACCTTCTTCACTAAAATCAATTAATTTTATCACAGGTGGCCGGCAGGGAGAATAATAAAGTTTATAAAAAGCACGAGGTTTCGTGCTTTTTTTACCCGGTCATTATTCCGATTCTGGAAAGGATTGCCCACTTGCGGTGAATTCTCCGTACACGGTTGGGAACATAAGCGTATTCTTCCAGAGCATGGGCAAACATTTCTTTTGCCTTTTGTTTATTGCCCTGGTCTTTATATGCCCGGCCCATTCTATAAAAATTTTCGGTGCTGGCGAAATTAGATAGGCCTTGTTCGAGTTCTGTTGTCTTTTCCGAAGCAGCACCATGCTGGTTCAACTCGTACCGCAGTAAATAAATGTAGGGTAGTCCATGCCCCACTTTACGGTCCAGTTCCACTGCTTTGTCCAAAGATTCCTTCCCCTTATCAGGTTCGTTTAACTCCATGTAGGTCATTCCCAGATAGAGGTATAGCCGGGCGGAATTATTTACTTTCTCATTTGCCTTTTGGAGATATTTCAAGGCCAGGCTGTAGTTTTTCTTATCAAAATACAGAATTCCTAACTCCTGGGCATTGTCGGCATTGGCGGGGTTCACCGCCAGTTCCGCCAACAACCTTTTGATCCTGTTGCGCCTCTTAAACGGGGCCGAAAAATCAGGTAAAAACCCGAAATATGTCCTATCTGCCACTCCATAAATAACCAGTAACATAATCAGGGCCAGGAACGGGTTGTGGGTCAGCATTGATAAAATGTAATACAGTACAAAACCTTTTAACATAGAATCACCCTATCAGAAAAATTATACCCGGTGTAAGTTTAAACTCCCTTTTAGATATGATTGCCAGATACATTTATTTTATCATACATAAGTTATCCCCGGCTATAACAACGGAACGGAAGCCAAAAAGGAATCTCGTACATTTTGCCGAATTAATAGGAAGAAATTCTAAAAAGGAGGGATTTTATGCCTTACATTGACTGGAATGAAAAATACAGTGTTGGCAAGAAAACGATCGATGAACAGCACAAAACCCTTGTGGCCCTAATTAATGAATTACATGCGGCCATGAGTATCGGGAAGGGTAAGCAGGTGATGTCAACAGTTCTACAAAGACTCATAGACTACACTATAACACACTTCTCAACGGAAGAAAAATTTATGATAAAATACAGCTACCCGTCATACCTTCCGCACAGATCCGAGCATAGGAATTTCGTAGATAAGGTATCAGATTTTCAAAAGGGTTACAACGAAGGCAAGCTGGCACTTTCGTTAGAGATTATGAGCTTCTTAAAAGAATGGCTGGTTGACCACATCCTTAATACTGATAAGAAACTGGGTTCATTTTTGCAGGATAAAACAGGTTAGATTCTTTAACAAAAAACACCTCAGCGGAGGTGTTTTTTGTTATGATCCGGTTAGCCCTGGCATGTGGCTGGGACATCAAACAGATTTTTGGCAACTTCCCGGATAACGGCTCGAATGTCATCCACATCAAAGGGTTTTACAAAACATTGAAGCGCTCCTCCTCTAAATGCGGAGTTTATGACTTCCTGCTCGGCAAACCCGGTCATCGCTACCACGTAGGGCCTGTAGTCCAGTTGCTTAAATTTTGCCATAACTTCCAGGCCGTCCATTTCAGGCAGCTTGAGGTCTAAGAAAATCAGGTGAATATCAACAGATTCCATTATTTCAAATACTTTGACACCATTTGAGGCAGTGTATGGCCGGTGGCCTTCTTCCTCGATTATGGCACTTAGCAGTAATCGTATCCCGGCCAAATCATCCACCACTAGAATGTTTAGGGGTTGGGAACTCATCATTTTTGACACCTCCTAAATATAGGTTATTTCTCTCACCGTTTCCTTTTCCCTACCAACCACTCCCATAATGCAACTTTTGTGGGATGAAATACGGTTTTGCGGGGACAAAACTGTAGAATTAAAAGCGGCAGCCTTTTTTGTGACCGTCCTACCATAGAATTGCGGAGGTGACCGGTCACACCCCAAATTATGTTTTTGGAGATAAAACTGATGAACTTTAGACAAAGGCAGGGTACAATTTTCTTTATACCTCTAAAATCAGTTTCCTCAAAAATGATGGTTCGGTCGAACCAGCTAAAAATCTAAGGAGGGGTTTTTATGGAAATCAAAGCAATTATGTCCTCAAACGTAATCTCCGTAACGCCAGACGACGACGTTAAAAGAGCCGCCACCCTAATTTGCCTGAAGAAAATTAGTGGGATTCCGGTTGTGGATGGCAGTGGCAAACTTATCGGTATGATATCCGAAAAAGATGTCCTGCGGGCTATTTACCCCACCTACCAGGAATTATTCGAAAACCCAGAGGAGTTTAAGGCTTATGCCGATCTTCGCAGGCGGTACGGTGAGACCACCCACCTTAAGGTGAGCCAGATTTACAACAAACGGGTAATTACTATTGGGCCCGATACACCGTTGCTAAATGCCCTCTCCCTGATGATCACTAAAAGAATACGGAGACTGCCGGTAGTTGACAGCGATGGGAAAATCATTGGCATTGTCAGCCAGGGAGATATTCACCAGGCACTTTTCAATGAACAGTTTCTGATAAACAAATAATTTGCTTCGAAGCTAGGTTGGGCTGTCTTAAAAATGAGGCAGCCTTTTTGTTTTGCTAAATAGGGCAAGGGAGGGGAAGATGTATTCCTCCGAGCGAGCTACAACTCAGCCGGCAAAAGACCGCTCCCGCTTACGCGGTCGCGGGCCGGCGGACGTCAGCCTCGCTCTGCGGAACACACCTTCCCCTCCCTTTACTCTTTTTTGCCAGAAAGAGGCTGGCCTAAAATCTTCTAGGACAGCCTCGCTTAATGTTGAAGGACAATTATTCTTTTATCATTCATGCCTAACCCTTGTTCGAATACCCGAAGGTGCCCAGTTTGTCAGATATTGAACGGTATTCACCCATACAGAAGCCGTACGGTTTGATTTTGCCGATGTCCGGGCGGCCATTTTCATCAAGAACATTTTCGTCGTAATGCACGGCAAGAACTTCTGCAATAAAGATGTCGTGGCTGCCAAGGCTGATTACCTGTTTTACTTTACATTCTATATTGACCGGGCATTCCTTTATCAGAGGTGGTTTGACATGGGTTGAGGGAACGGCGGTCAGGCCTGTTTCTTCGAATTTGTTGACATCCCGACCGGAAACCATCCCGCAGTAGTCAACGGATTTAGCCTGCTCTACCGAAGGGATGTTAATTACATATTCCCCCGACTCTTTTATTTTCCCATGGGAGTACCTTATCGGTTGAACGCCGATATATACTGTTGGCGGGACGCTGTTCATAATGCCGGTCCAGGCAATAGTAATAATATTGGGCTCCCCTTCACCCATCTGGGTAGTAACCAGCACCGTAGGGACAGGAAAAAGTATCGTTGAAGGCTTCTGGGTAACTTTAATGATAACCATCTCCTTATTAATGTTTAAGAATAATTATATATCCATTAACCTTTTCCAGGCTGTTTCATATTTTATATTAGCAGCATTACTTCTATTGGGAAAGGTGATTTGTATGTATAACTTTAATTTAGGCTTCGACAGTTATAGCGGATACAGCTATATTTTGCTCAAAGACCTCCAGGAATACATTCATGATGAATTGAAAGACTGTAAATATTATGCAGTTTTGGCAGCCAAGGCTCCCACACCGAGAGCCAAAGAGTTATTAATGGAGTTTAGCAATGACGAAAGGATGCACGCCAGATATTTTATGAATGCTTATTATATGCTCACTGGCCAATGTTATACACCCCCGGTGGTGGAAGAACCGCAGGTGCCCGATTTTTGCGAAGCCTTGAAAGTCCGGATTATGGCAGAGACACACGATTATAAGAAATACGGGGAGCAGTACCTAAAGGCACCAAATCCGTATCTGAAAGACTTGTTTTTTATGGCCAGAACCGTGGAGGCACAGCATGCCATGAGAATGCCCATTCTGTTATCAGAAGGAAATTGTTAATGTCCCAATAGTGGCAGTCTTTTTGCGTTAGACCTACTATAGCAAGGAAATTGCAGGTATATTCCTTAGAGCGAGCAACAACTACCGGCCAGGGGTTTCCCCAATTTGTCGGGACGTCGCGCTTCAAGAAGCGCGAGGTATCGGTAATAAATTGGGGACCCACTCCCGCTGCGCGGATCGTGGGCCGGTAGATGTCAGCCTCGCTCTCCGGAACATACCTGCAATTTTCTAATTCGGTCAAAACTCAGGTAAGACTGCCGCTTTTGGGACAGTTGGGGAGAAAAGTAATAAATTCTTATATATGTCTGGTATCTATGCTGTACATCTGTTTTCTCGTAATCATCTCGTGACACGTACAGGCCTCGTCCCCAGTAATAGCCGGTGTCTAAAGACTGCACCTGGTTTGCTTTAAAAGTGGCGTGGGCTGACGGGTAATACCTCCTGCTGCGGAATTCAATCCGGTTGGGGTCCTCGGTGGGTTAATACTTCACTTCCATCAGGCATAACCCTTGGGGAGGCATAGTCGGCCCCGCCTTTTCCCGTTTGCCTGATTCTACAAACCGGCGGACATCATCCGGGGTTAGTTTGTGTTTTCCCACGTAGAGCAGTGTGCCTGCAATAATTCTCACCATATTGTATAAAAACCCATTAGCCTCAACTGTTATATAGATATGGGGCGGAGAATGTTCGATGTCCAACCTAAGAACATTTCTCACCGAAGTTTTGGCTTTCGATCCGGCCGCCCTGAAGGCGGTAAAATCGTGTTCCCCTATAATATACCGGGCCGCCTGCATCATGGCGGGAACATCCAGCCTTTGGGGGGCATAATAGCTATAAAGCCTATGAAAAGCCGTAGGTACGCGGGAATTATAGATGTGATACCTGTATACCTTGCTTTTAGATGAAAACCCGGCATGAAAGGATAGTTCTACCTCTTCTGCTGACATTGCCACAATATCGTCGGGCAGAAGAGTGTTAAGCGCCAGGACAATCCTGTTGACCGGTATCAGGGACTCGGTGAAAAAGCTAATCACCTGGCCCCGGGCATGGACCCCGGCATCAGTCCGACCTGCCACGACCAAGCTTACCCGGTGCTTCATCAAAGACGTCAGAGCCTCTTCAAGCACCTTCTGGACAGTCGGTAAATTGTCGGTCTGCCTTTGGAAACCGTGGTAGTTGGCGCCGTCGTATTCAATTATTATTTTGATGTTGCGCAACTCTTGACGCCCCTTAAGCCAGTCCAATGGTTAATTTAGACCCTTAAACAAACAATTGGACTAGTATTAATTTGCCCTATTTCAATTTTACTGAACAAAGTACTTATTGAATACGAAGGCAGTTGTGAGTATGAGTACGATTAGTATGGCCATGTAGTCCCTTAAATTCAGCTGTAACCGGTGCAGACTGGTTCTCTTCATGCCTACGGCATATCCCCTTGCCTCCATGGCCACAGACAGTTCTTCGGCTTTTCTGAAGGCGCTGATGAGCAGTGGTACCAGTAAAGCTGTCATGTATTTTATTCTCCGGCTCGGGTGCCAGGAATCAAAATCCGCACCCCTGGATACCTGGGCTTTTCTGATCTTGTCCATTTCTTCCCAGAAGGCAGGGATAAACCTGAGGGCAACATTCATCATCATCGCCAGTTCACTCACAGGCAGCCTGGCTTTCTTTAAAGGCCCCATAAGTGTTTCAAGCCCATCGGTCATGCGGACTGGTGATGTCGTTAGGGTAACCAGAGAAGACAGTGATATCAGGTAGACAAGCCTAAACCCCACCGTCAGCCCCTGAATCAAACCTTCCCTGGTGGCAACCACTAATCCAAGGTTTAACAGGACATGCCCGGGGGTGAAAATCATATTTAACCCAAGAGTAAACAACAGCAGGTACATCGCCGGACGCAAAACCCGCAGTAACCTCCCGGTAACCCCTGACAGGATATATAGAAAAATGACTAATAATCCGAAACCCACATATTCTACCGGGCTCCCCAGAAGAAAGATAAGCCAAAGTAAAGCGGCGGAAATGATTAGTTTGGTCCGCGGGTCCAGCCTGTGCAAAAACGAATTTCCCGGTACATACTGGCCTATTACGATACCTTCCATCAGGCTACCTCACCAGTCTCAAAATTTCCCTTTTAATTTCCTCCACGGTTACAGGCCGCCCGTCAACAAGCCTGCCGTTTTTTCTCAACCCGCGGGCGACGGTAACAGCTACCGGTACATCGAGGCCCAGTTCATTAAGCAGCGGATGCTCCAGCTTCTCTCTTACAGAGCCTTCCAGAACTGTCCGGCCCTGGTTTAAAACCAGCAGCCGGTCAGCCAGAGCAGCAATTTCGGAAATCTCGTGGGTCACCCAGATTACGGTTATCCCGTGTGCCTTATTTAATTCATTAATAGTCTGGAGCAGCATTTTCTGACCCGCCGGGTCCAGACCTGCTGTGGGTTCATCCAGGGCAATGACCTGCGGGTTCACAGCAAGAACCCCCGCCAGGGCCACCCGCCGCTTTTCCCCCCCACTCAGTTCGTGGGGGGAGCGGTCTTTATATGTTATGAAATCTAACCCGGCCGCCTCCATAGCGGTTTTTACCGTTTCCTCAACATCAGAAGCCGCGTACCCGAAGTTTTCCGGCCCGTAGGCAACCTCCTCAAATACGGTACCACCAAACAACTGGTGTTCAGGGTACTGAAAAACAAAGCCCACCTTCCGCCTCGCTTCCCTTAAAGCAGAGGCAGAGGAGTGAATATTTGCGCCATTGAGCAGGACTTCCCCCCTGTCAGGTTTAAGCAGGCCATTAAGGTGCTGAAGCAGTGTGGACTTGCCTGAGCCTGTCGGGCCCATCACGGCAATCCATTCTCCGTCATCAACCCGGAAATTAAAATCCCCGAGGCCCCTTTTGCTAAAGGGTGTCCCTTTTGAATATGTATAACTGATATTCTTCAACTCTATTGGCATATGGCCTCCACCAGTTCTTCCGGTGAACAGATGTTTCGGGGCAATTCAAGGCCCCCGGCCACCAGCCCGTTCACCAGTTCAATAATTGGAGGGGCCTGCAGCCCGGCTATGTTTAACAGCTCCGGGTCGGCAAAGAAATCCAGGGGTTTTCCGCAGAAAACAATTTCCCCTCCGGCCAAAACAACCAGCCTATGGCAGTGGAGAACCTCTGTCATGTCATGGGTCACGTAAACTACCGTAATTTGCCTACTGGTATTCAAAGCCCACACAGCCTCCATAACTTCCTTTTTACCCTTTGGGTCAAGCATGGAGGTAGGCTCATCAAGCACTATACACTCAGGCTGTATTGCCAGAATCCCGGCAATAGCCACCTTCTGTTTTTGCCCACCGGAAAGCCGGTGGGGCGGACTGGCTTTATACTCGCACATGCCCACTTGGGACAGGGCCTTATCAACTCTATCCCTTATTTCGGATGAGGCAAGGCACAGGTTCTCAACCCCAAAAGCCACATCTTCTTCCACCACTGAAGCGAAAAGCTGAGTGTCGGGGTTTTGAAAAACCATCCCTACCTGTCGGCGGATATTGGGTAGATTTTCCACCTGCCTGGTATCAAACCCATTAACCAAAACTTCGCCCTTTGAGGGGATCAGCAACCCATTCAGGTGTCTTATGAGGGTGGATTTGCCGCACCCGTTGGGGCCTATTATGGCGACAAACTCACCCTTCCCGATACTTAGATTTATGTCTTTGATAACCGGTGTATCCCCTTTTTCCGGGTCGTACCAAAAGCTCAAATCCCGGATTTCAATTAAATTATCCATCAAAGCACCACACAATATTTTTGATTGTAGAGTTCACAGGCATAAAAACAGAAGCCAGGAGTTGTTTACGTCTGTATCATCAGTAAACCATCCTGACCTCAAATCTTACGGACTTGACTTACACCAGTTCTAAAATAACTATCTCAGCGGCGTCACCACGACGGTTACCCACTTTGATAATCCGGGTATATCCGCCCTGACGGTCGGCATACTTGGTAGCCAACACGTCGAACAGTTTTTTTACAACTTCCTCGTCAAAGATGAAATCCGAAGCCTGTCTCCTGGCATGGAGGTCACCGCGTTTACCAAGTGTAATCATCTTTTCCGCCAGACGGTTCACCGACCTGGCCCGGGCGGCAGTGGTCTGAACCCTTTCCTCACGCAGCAAGGAAGTAACCATATTGCGTAACAGGGCGTTCCTATGATCCGTACGGAAGCCGAGTTTAGGAAATGCCATAATGTTTCCCCCCTCTTTCCTAGTCTTCTGATTCTTTCAGGGAAAGACCCAGTTCATGCAATTTTTGAATAACCTCTTCAAGGGATTTCTTGCCGAGGTTGCGGACCTTAATCATATCTTCTTCGGTACGCTGGGTCAATTCTTCAACCGTGTTAATTCCTGCCCTTTTGAGGCAGTTGTAAGAACGCACGGAAAGGTCAAGCTCCTCAATAGTCATTTCGAGAATCTTATCCTTTTCCTCTTCTTCTTTTTCCACCATTATTTCAACATCATTAACAGTTTCTGTTAATCCGATAAATTGACGCAAATACTCACTAAGTATCTTGGCGGAAAGACTGGTGGCTTCGTCAGGCCTAATGCTGCCATTGGTCCATACCTCTAAGGTCAGTTTGTCGTAGTCGGTTATCTGGCCAACCCTGGTATCCTCAATATTATAATTAACTCTCCGGACGGGACTGAAAGCGGAGTCAATGGGAATCACACCGATGACGTGGTCATCTTTTTTGTTCTTTTCCGCATTGGCATACCCGCGCCCTTTGGCAACAGTAATTTCCATGTACAACCGGCCTTCAGAAATAGTGGCAATTTTTAGGTCCGGATTTAGAATTTCTACATCTGCGTCTGCAATAATATCCCCTGCTTTGACTTCTCCGACACCTTCTGCTTCAATTCTCAAAACCCGCTCCTCGTCGGTGTGCATCTTAATGCACAAACCCTTAAGGTTCAGGATAATATCTGTCACATCTTCCACTACACCTGGGACGGTTGAAAACTCGTGTAGAACACTGTCAATCTTTACAGATGTAACAGCGGCACCAGGTAATGACGACAGTAAAATCCTGCGCAGGGAATTGCCGAGGGTTATCCCATAACCCCTCTCTAAAGGCTCAACCACGAACTTTCCATAAGCGTTATCATCGCTTAGTTCCACACACTCAATTTTGGGTTTTTCAATTTCCAACATAAGTGAACCTCCTTCGCGAGAACTCCAAAATTTTGTTGATTACCTGGAGTATAATTCTACGATTAGATGTTCCACAATCGGCACATCAATTTCCTCTCGTGAAGGAACGGCAACCACCTTTCCGGCAAACTGGTCAGCACTGACTTCCAACCATGCGGGAGGAGTCTTCCGTGCCGCCTGATCCGCTAATTCTTTAATCCTGTTATTATCACGGCTCTTCTCGGCAACTTCCACAATATCTCCAACCTTTGTCAGGAAGGACGGAATGTTAACCTTTTTACCGTTTACGGTAAAGTGCCCGTGACGAACGAGCTGCCTGGCCTCAACGCGTGAGCCGGCAAACCCCAGCCTGTATACAACATTATCAAGCCGTCTTTCCAACAACCTAAGAAGATTTTCACCGGTGACCCCTTTTTGGTTTTCAGCTTTTTCAAAGTAGTTACGGAACTGGGTCTCTAAAATTCCGTAAATACGGCGGGCCTTCTGCTTTTCCCTCAACTGAACACCGTACTCGGACTGCTTTTTACGGCCTTGGCCATGTTGTCCAGGAGCATAACCTCTCCTGTCAATGCCACATTTGGCGGTATAGCACCTGTCCCCCTTAAGGTATAACTTGGCGCCCTCTCTACGGCATAATCTACAAACAGGTCCTGTATATCTTGCCATTCTCTATTAACACCTCCTATACCCTTCTTCTCTTCGGTGGCCGGCAGCCATTATGCGGAATGGGAGTAACGTCTTTAATCACGTTAACTTCCAAACCGGCGGCCTGAATTGCCCTAATAGCGGCTTCTCTTCCAGCCCCGGGGCCTTTCACAAATACTTCGATTTCCTTCATGCCGTGGTCCATAGCTTCCTTGGCAGCCGCTTCGGCAGCCATCTGAGCCGCAAACGGGGTGCTTTTCCGTGAGCCTTTGAAACCAAGCGTCCCGGCGCTGGACCAGGATATGCAGTTTCCGGCTCTGTCAGCTATAGTCACAATGGTGTTGTTAAAAGTTGACCTGATGTGAGCAACACCATGCTCTACATTCTTACGTTCTTTCCGTTTCGTTCTGACTCTGCGTGCCATCCTTATCCTCCCTTACTTATTCTTACGTTTTCTTACGACGTACACCAACAGTCTTTTTAGGACCTTTTCTCGTCCTGGCATTAGTCTTGGTCCGCTGTCCCCGCACGGGTAAGCCTCTACGGTGCCGAAGACCACGGTAGCAGCCGATTTCCATTAGACGTTTAATGCTTAACGATATGTCCCTTCTCAGGTCACCCTCTACTTTAAGGTGTTTGTCAATGTATTCTCTGAGTTTGGCTATTTCTTCTTCTGTCAGATCCCTAATCCGGGTATCAGGGTTAATACCCGTGCCCGCCAGAATCTCCTGAGAAGTGGACCGTCCGATACCAAAAATATAGGTTAGAGCTATTTCCACTCGTTTCTCGCGGGGTAAATCGACCCCCGATATTCTCGCCATAATGTGCACCTCCGTCTTTGAAATTATATATTTTTATAACATCATTATCCTTGCCTTTGCTTATGTTTGGGATTCTCACAAATAACCCGTACTATGCCTTTTCTCTTGATTATCTTGCATTTTTCACATATGGTTTTAACCGATGGTCTAACCTTCATTATTAAATGCTCCCCTTTCCGGCAAACCCTATTTATATCGATAAACAATACGGCCCCGCGTTAAGTCATAGGGTGATAGCTCTATGGTAACTTTATCTCCCGGCAGTATTCGGATAAAATTCATTCTGATCTTACCGGAAACATGGGCCAATACTTTATGCCCGTTTTCTAACGCTACACGGAACATCGCATTAGGTAGCGGTTCAATAACGGTTCCTTCAACTTCAATAACATCCTGTTTTGACACTAGGCAACACACTCCCTTTTGTTCGAACTCATCAATCTTTATGGCTCAATCCCAAGGCGTGAATAGCCTCCGAAATTTCTTCTATTATAATTGGTTCACCCTTACGAAGCTTACCCGCAACAGCATCCGCTTGCACCGGAAAAAACTTGAGGTGTTTGATATTCTTCTTCTTGGGATTAGTTAATTTCTTTTTATCGCCATCTATTACCCGAACAAAGGCTTTATCAAGCACGTCGTAAATCAAATAGAATTTCCCTTTGTCTCGACCTGCCGCGGATTTGACAAGTTGGCCTACCTGTACCTCTTCCTTCATTATGACAGCACCTCCCGAAATCTCTTTGAAAACCAAGCCTAAATTTTTGTCAAGATTTCGGGTTTCTTATCAGTAACGGCTATGGAATGTTCGAAATGAGCGGAACGCTTCTTATCCCTTGTGACCACTGTCCAACTGTCCCCTAAAGTCACAACTTCATGTGTGCCTTGATTAACCATGGGCTCAATAGCCAGTGTCATTCCCGGACGGAGCCTGGGCCCGCGCCCCGGTCGGCCAAAATTGGGGATCTGTGGTTCCTCATGCATCTGGCGGCCAATGCCGTGTCCTACATAGTCTCTGACAACCGAGTACCCTTTTTCTTCAATAAAGCTCTGGATACAGTGGGAAATGTCACTCAACCTGTTACCGCTCAAGGCCTGGTTTATACCTTGATAAAGCGCCTCTTCTGTAATCCGGATAAGTTCCAAACCCTCGGAGCTAACATCTCCGACCGGAAGGGTTACCGCACTGTCGCCATAATACCCATTTATTTCCGCTCCAATGTCAATACTAATAATATCCCCATTTTCCAATTTCCTTAAACCAGGAATGCCGTGAACCACCTGTTCGTTGATTGATGCGCAAATCGATGCCGGAAAACCTTGGTAACCTTTAAATGCCGGCTTGGCTTGGTTAGCTAAAATGACGTCCTCGGCAATTTTGTCAAGCTCCAGAGTTGTCACCCCAAGCTCCACGGCTTTCTCTATTTCCTTGTGCGCCAGGGCTACAATCCTTCCCGCATCCTTCATATAACCAATTTCCTGATCAGATTTGCACACTATCACAGCAATTCGCTCCTACTATTTCATAAACCCTTGATAATGCCTCATTAGCAGGTGGGATTCAACCTGTTTCATAGTTTCGAGGGCCACGCCCACGACTATGAGAAGTCCTGTCCCGCCAAAATAAACGTTCTGAATCTTCGTAGTGACCAACACAAAGGTAGGTAGGATTGCTATTAAGGCCAGGAATACCGCACCGGACAGAGTCACTCTGGTGAGAATCTTATCCAGGAATTCCGCAGTCGGCCTGCCCGGCCTGAGTCCGGGGATAAATCCACCGTATTTCCTCATGTTATCGGCCACATCCATTGGATTAAAGGTTATCGCTGTATAGAAATAAGTAAAAAAGATAATAAACAGTGCGTACAAAATGGTGTGAGTCGGCCCGCCCCATCTAAAGGCGTCAATTATCCAATCAGCAACCGGCTTGCCCCGGAAAAAGTTCGCTATTGTAGTCGGAAACAACAGAATTGACGAAGCGAAGATAACCGGGATAACGCCAGCCTGATTTACCTTAAGGGGTATATGGGTACTTTGACCTCCGTATACCCGGCGGCCCACAACCCTTTTAGCATACTGTACAGGGATCCTTCTTTGTCCTTCATTTACAGCTACAACTGCGGCTATTACCACCGCACCTATTACCACCAGCATGATTACGCTAAAGAAGTTGATTGTCCCGGCTTTTAAAGCATCACCAATCCTGTAAAGGGCACCCGGAATAGATGCCACAATCCCGGCAAAGATGATAAGGGAAATACCGTTGCCAATCCCTTTCTCAGTAATCTGCTCACCCAGCCACATCAGGAATGCGGTTCCCGCTGTAAGGGTGACGGCGATAACCAGGAACTGTCCCATACCGGTAGTCATTAAGGCTCCCGACGCCCGTAACGTAAACGCCATTCCCAAAGCCTGGATGAAACCCAGTATTACAGTGCCATAACGGGTATATTGGGTGATTTTCTTTCTTCCTTCCTCACCCTCTTTAGCCAGTTGTTCAAGCTTAGGAATAACAACTGTCAGCAGCTGCATGATAATCGAGGCATTAATGTAAGGAGTAATACTCATCGCAAATATTGAAAATCTTTTAAAAGCCCCTCCGGAAATTACATCAAAGAAACCAAGAATGTTACCTCCACCCTTAATCAAGGCTTCCATTGCACTAGCATTAATTCCGGGTACAGGAATATGTGTCCCTATCCTAAAGACCAAAAACATCAGTAAGGTAAACATTATTCTTTTTCTTAAATCTCCCGCTTTGAGAGAGTTTTTCAGAGCGTCTAACAAACTAAATCACCTCGGCTTTTCCACCGGCGGCAGTAATCTTTTCCACGGCCGATTTACTAAAAGCATGCACCTGAACCGTCAGTGATTTTTCAAGGTTACCTTTACCAAGAATCTTTACTCCGTCTTTAATACTGCTGATTACACCGGCTTCTTTGAGAGCCTGGGCGTTAACGACAGCCCCGTTTTCAAATTTATTCAAAGCCGCAATATTCAGTTCTGCAAGCTCTTTCGCCCATTTGTTGTGGAACCCTCTTTTGGGAATCCTTTGAATCATTGGTTTCTGCCCGCCTTCAAAGCCCAGTTTACCGCCGCTGCCAGCCCGGGCTTTCTGACCCTTGTGCCCGCGCCCTGCGGTTTTACCCAAACCGGAACCGAGACCTCTTCCTTTGCGGGTAGGTTCCTTCCTGGACCCCTTTGCAGGCTTTAAGCTATGAAGCTCCATAAGTACACCTCCTACTACACTTCTTCAACTTTGACCAGATGTTCGACCTTGCGGACCATTCCGCGAATTTGCGGTGTATCGTTATGTTCAGAAGTACTATTAAGCTTGTTTAATCCCAGGGTTTTAACGGTGGCCCGCTGGGTTTCCGAACTCCCGATCATGCTTTTAACCAATGTAACTTTCAGCTTCGCCATGTCTATAACCCCCTAACCTAGAAGCTCTTCTACGGATTTGCCCCGAAGTTTTGCTACCTCATCAGCCCGTTTGAGGCTCCTTAAGGCATCCAAAGTTGCGTTGACCATGTTGTGGGCATTATTTGAGCCAAGGGATTTTGTCAGAATATCCTTAACCCCAGCCAGTTCCAGTATAGCCCTGACAGGGCCGCCCGCGATAACACCAGTACCGGGTGCGGCCGGCTTTAACAATACTTTGCCTGCGCCAAAGTGCCCCACCACTTCATGTGGAATAGTAGTCCCAACCAGGGGAACCGGAACCAAGCTCTTCTTGGCATCTTCGATCCCTTTACGGATCGATTCGGGAACCTCACCGGCTTTACCCAAACCCGCGCCTACATGGCCATTGCTGTCTCCGACGACCACCAGTGCACTGAAGCTAAACCGGCGGCCACCCTTTACAACTTTGGCTACACGATTTATACTGACCACTTTTTCAGTTATTTCAAGTTTGCTTGCGTCAATCCGCGCCATTTATTTCCCTCCTTACTTTAAAGAGTTAAAAATCTAAACCTGCTTCCCGGGCAGCATCGGCAAAAGCCTTAATCCGCCCGTGATAAATATGCCCGCCTCGGTCGAATACCACTTTTTTGATGCCTTTACCCAGAGCCACCTCGGCTACGGCCTTTCCTACAGCCTGAGCAGCCGCGATATTGCCCCGTTTTTCCATTTGATCTTTTAGACCACCTTCTATGGTAGACGCAGAGGCTAAGGTTATGCCTTTTGTATCGTCAATTACCTGGGCGTAAATATTGTTTAAGCTCCGGTATACAGTTAACCTAGGACGCTCGGGAGTCCCTGTTATGGTGCTGCGAACCCGTAAGTGTCTTCTTCTGTTTTCTACCTTCCTGTTGACCTGCTTGAACAAAGGGGGTCACTCCTTTCCGCTAACAAGCTTTATTAAACACAATTATTTCTTTTTGCCACCGGCCTTACCAACCTTGCGGCGGATACGTTCGTTCTCATACTTAATTCCCTTGCCCTTATATGGTTCGGGTTCCCTAACCTTTCTGATGTTAGCTGCTAAAGCGCCAACAGCTTCCTTGTCGGCCCCTTTTATAATAATTTTTGTGGGTACCGGAACGTCAACCTCAATACCCGGCTTAGGTTCAATCTCCACGGGGTGGGAATAACCAACGGAAAGCACTAACTTGTTCCCCTGTTTCTGGGCCCGGTAACCAACACCGACCAGATCCAAGGTCTTCTGAAAGCCCTTGGTAACACCTTCGACCATATTATTGACCAGTGTCCTGGTTAACCCGTGCAAAGATTTGTGGAACTTCTCTTCGCTAGGCCTTTTTACGATGATCTGGTTATCTTCCATTTCAATGATCATATCTTGGTGAAGGTCCCTGCTGAGTTTACCGTTTGGTCCCTCAACTGTTACAAGGTTGCCTACAATCTTTATCTCAACCCCTTGGGGGATAGTAATAGGCTGTCTTCCTATCCTGGACATGATTACACCTCCTATATGCAGCGTTAGAGAATATTTCCTTTACAACAAAGTCTCCGGACTTACCAGATGTAACAGATTACCTCTCCGCCAAGCCCTTGCTTACGGGCGTCTTTATCTGTCATGATTCCTTTTGAGGTGGAGATCAGAGCAGTGCCCAACCCGCCAAGGACGCGGGGAACCTCTTCTTTTTTGGCATATACGCGCAATCCGGGCTTGCTGATTCTCTTTAACCCGGTAATTACTTTTTCTTTGTTGGAACCATATTTCAGGTACATTCTAATTATCCCTTGCTTACCGTCATCAATAATTTCGCAGTCCTTGATATAACCTTCGGCTTTAAATATATCAGCAATTGCTTTTTTTACTCTTGATGCCGGTACTTCCACTTTTTCATGGTTTACCATGTTCGCATTCCGGACCCTTGTCAGGAGATCCGCAACGGGATCTGTCATCACCATATCAAAATCCCCCTTTCTGTGTTACCAGCTAGCCTTTTTAACTCCTGGTATTTCTCCTCTGTATGCGCGTTCACGGAAACAGATACGGCACATACCAAATTTCCTCATATAAGCGTGGGGTCTACCACAAAGTTTACATCTATTGTAGCCGCGCACTGAGAACTTAGGCTGACGGTCCATTTTTTCCATCATCGATTTTTTTGCCACTAAAATCCCCCCTTACTGGTTTTTCGGCCTAATCTTTAAATGGCATCCCTAACTGAGCAAGCAGCTCCTTAGCTTCCTCATCGGACTTCGCGCTAGTTACAAATACTATATCCATGCCGCGGACCTTGTCAATCTTGTCATATTCGATTTCCGGAAACATTAATTGTTCCTTGATGCCCAATGTATAGTTCCCCCGGCCATCAAAGGATTTCCCGGAAACACCGCGGAAGTCCCGGACCCTCGGCAGGGCTATATTGAACAATCTGTCTGTGAACTCGTACATCCGGTCGCCTCTAAGAGTAACTTTACATCCTATAGGCATCCCTGCCCGCAGCTTAAAACCGGCAATTGAGTTTTTGGCCCTGGTTACCACCGGCCTTTGCCCTGTGATAATGGACATATCACCTACTGCAGCATCAATGGCTTTGGCATTTTGGATAGCTTCACCAAGACCCATATTGAGAACAACTTTCTCCAGTTTAGGTACTTGCATAATATTTTTATAGCTGAATTTCTCTTTCAGCTTGCCTACAACCTCATTCACGTACCTGTCTTTCAGACGTGCCATGATTAACCTCCTTTCTGCTTTTACTTGTCAAAGGCTTCTCCGCACTTATTACAAACCCTGATTTTTTTACCGTTGGATAGTGTTTCTTTGTTAATTCGTCTCGGACTATTGCACTTTGAACAAAAGACCATAACATTTGAACTGGCGATTGGAGCCTCTTTTTCCACAATACCTCCCTGAGGCATTTTCTGGGTTGGCCGCGAGTGCCTTTTAACCACATTGACTCCTTCAACCACTAACCGTTCTTTCTTGGGCTGTACTTCCAATACTTTACCCTTCTTGCCGGCACTTTTTCCGGTTATCACCATAACGGTGTCCCCTTTTTTAACATGTACTTTAGCATCAGCATTTATCTTAGCCTTAGCATTTGCCAACGTAGTCCACCTCCTAACTTATACAGCATTGTTGAGGTCTGCTAATTACAAAACTTCAGGGGCCAAAGAGACTATTTTCATAAAGTCCTTATCCCGCAGTTCCCTGGCCACCGGGCCAAAAATCCGGGTTCCCCTTGGGTTTTTCTGATCGTTAATAACAACAGCGGCATTTTCATCAAACTTTATATATGAGCCGTCAGACCTCTTTATTTCCTTGGCAGTTCTTACGATAACCGCTTTTACCACATCGCCTTTCTTTACCACGCCGCCTGGTGTAGCCTCTTTAACAGCAGCCATTATTATATCGCCAACGCGGGCATAGCGACGGAACGAACCACCCATTACCCTGATGCACAGAAGTCTTCTGGCTCCGGTATTATCTGCAACATTAAGTAACGTTTCAGCTTGAATCATCCGATAACCCTCCTTTCAACTGTCTCGGGTTTATTCAATGTAGTTAAATCTGCTGTTCCCTTTCCAGGATTTCGACAACCCGCCACCGCTTTTCCTTGCTCAGCGGCCTGGTTTCCATTACCCGGACCTTATCACCTACACGACAGGTGTTTTCCTCATCGTGGGCTTTAAATTTCTTTGTCTTCTTTACAATTTTACCGTATAAAGGATGCCGCACCAGGGTTTCAGTCGCAATAACAACGGTTTTATCCATTTTACTGCTAACGACTTTACCAACCTGGATCTTGCGCATATTCCTTTCTTCCACTGTTTTAGCCCCCTTCCATCATAATCCGGCCTTTAATATAATACTTATCCCTGTTGGGCTTTCAGTTCTCTCTCTCTCAAAACTGTTTTCACTCGGGCAATTGACTTTTTGACATCTCTAATCCTCATCGGGTTTTCGAGCTGCCCTGTCGCTGACTGAAAGCGAAGCTTGAAGAGCTCATCCTTAAGGTCGCCGGCCTTTCTTGTCAGCTCATCAGTGGATAATTCATGGACATCTTTAGCTTTCATTAGCTTCACCACCTACATCTTCTCTTTTAACAAACTTTGTTTGGATGGGCAGTTTGTGGGAAGCAAGTCTTAAGGCCTCACGGGCAATTTCCTCGGAAACCCCGGCCAATTCAAACATTATTCTTCCCGGCTTCACAACAGCAACCCAATACTCGGGTGTACCTTTACCACTACCCATACGGGTCTCTGCCGGTTTGGCAGTAATAGGCTTATCGGGGAAAATCTTTATCCATACTTTACCACCACGTTTCATAAACCTGGTCATGGCAATACGGGCGGCCTCAATTTGCCTGTTGGTAACCCATGCCGGTTCTAAAGCCTGTAAACCATATTCGCCAAAGGAGATAACACTGGCTTTGGATTTTCCGGCCCGAGTACCTCTATGCTGCTTACGGTGTTTGACTCTTTTCGGTACTAACATTGATTACTCTCCTCCTTCCCGAGCAACGGTTACTTTCTTTGCCTCCGGAAGAATCTCCCCTTTATAAATCCAGACCTTTACTCCGATCTTCCCGTAGGTTGTATCTGCTTCTGCAAATCCATAGTCAATGTCTGCTCTCAGTGTATGAAGAGGCACTTTACCCTCGTTATACCATTCGGTTCTAGCCATCTCGGCCCCGGCTAAACGCCCGCTGCAGGTAATCTTAACTCCCTGGGCACCCATCCGCATAGTACGTGAAACGGCCTGTTTCATGGCCCGGCGAAATGAAACCCTCTTCACCAACTGGGCAGCAACGTTTTCGGCCACTAGTTGGGCGTCAAGTTCCGGCACTTTAATTTCAATAATGTTAACGTTGACGTTTTTACTCGTTCTTTTTTCGACTTCTTTACGCAGGGCTTCCACTTCAGCACCGCCCCGGCCGATAACAATACCGGGTTTGGCTGTATGAATGGTTATTTTAATCCTGTTGGCTGCCCGTTCAATCTCAATTCTTGAAATACCGGCAGCAAATAGTTTCTTCTTGATGAACGTCCTGATTTTTATATCTTCAATCAGTAAAGTGGCGAAATCCTTTTCAGCAAACCACTTAGCATCCCAATCTCTGATAATTCCTATTCGCAAACCTTTAGGATGTACTTTTTGACCCACTCATTATCCCTCCTTTTTCTTGCGAGTTACTTTCTTTTTCTCAGTGACAGCTTCTTCCTGGCTTTTCTTAACTACTGCTTTTTCCTTGTTTTTCTTAACTACTACTGCTTCTTCTTTCTCACGCACAACTACTGTGATATGGCTTGTTCTGCGTTTCATAAGGTCGGCTCTGCCCATTGCTCTTGGACTGAACCTTTTTAAAGTGGGTCCCTGGTCAACATACGCTTCTGCTATAAAAAGATCGTCCTTACTCATTTCCAGGTTGTGTTCGGCATTGGCAGCAGCGGATTTGACAACCTTTACCACTGCAGTCGATGCCCGTTTCGGTGTAAACTTCAAAATGGCTAAAGCCTCACCGACCTTTTTCCCCCTAATCAAATCCACGACATCTCTGACTTTTCGAGGGGAAATACGGATGTATTTGGCAACCGCACGCGCTTCTGACAATTCAAAAACCCCCTCTCGTTACTTAAGGGCACTGGACCGCTCAGTATGAGATCCATGTCCCCTAAAAAATCTTGTCGACGCAAATTCGCCGAGTTTATGTCCTACCATGTCCTCCGTAATATAAACCGGGACATGCTTGCGGCCATCATGTACTGCAATTGTATGCCCAATCATCTGCGGGAAGATAGTCGACCTTCTGGACCAGGTCTTGATAACCCTTTTCTCGTTTTTGTCATTCATATCCTCAATCTTTTTTAAGAGCTTAGTTTCAATATAAGGGCCTTTCTTTAAAGATCTTGCCATTATTCAAAAGCCTCCTTTCCAGGTATTCCATCCCACTTCGGTAAACACTTTATTTCGTCCGTCTCTTCACAATCATCTTATCTGTTGTTTTCTTCTTCCGGGTCCTAGCTCCCAAAGCCGGTTTACCCCAAGGTGTCACAGGGTTCCGACCAACAGGTGAACGGCCTTCGCCACCACCATGGGGGTGGTCAACTGGGTTCATAACAACACCACGTACCGTCGGGCGCTTGCCTAACCAGCGGTTTCTGCCCGCTTTACCAATGGTGATGTTTTCATGTTCGAGGTTACCCACCTGGCCGATGGTTGCCCTACAGTTGATATGCACGAGGCGAACTTCCCCGGACGGCATCCGAATATTGGCGTAATCCCCTTCTTTGGCCATCAACTGGGCCGAAGCACCGGCCGAACGGCATAACTGGGCACCCTTTAAAGGTTTCAATTCAATATTATGGATTACACTACCAACGGGAATGTTTTTGAGCGGAAGGGCATTGCCCGGTTTAATGTCGGCGCTGGGCCCTGATTCTACGGTATCTCCCACTTTCAAACCCACAGGGGCGATAATATATGTCTTCTCACCATCTGCATAATTAAGCAGGGCAATCCGCGAACTTCTGTTGGGATCATACTCAATGGTGGCAACCTTTGCCGGAATCCCGTCTTTGGTGCGTTTAAAATCTATTATCCTGTATTGTCTTTTGTGACCGCCACCACGGTGTCTGACCGTAATCCTGCCTTTGTTGTTTCGCCCGGCATTTCTCTTAAGAGGTTCCATCAGGGACTTTTCCGGGGTATCAGTTGTAATTTCTTTAAAGTCAGAAACTGTCACAAACCTTATCCCGGGTGACGTTGGCTTAAACTTTTTAACAGGCACTTAAATTCCCTCCTTTACCATGAAACTTAATTACATTCCTTCAAAAATTTCTATTTTGTCACCGGTTTTCAGAGTGACAATCGCCTTTTTCCTATTAGCGCTGCGGCCAACATATTTGCCCATCCGCTTTGCTTTGCCTTTAACATTCATGGTATTAACATCGGTGACCGTCACCTTAAACAGTTCCTGCACCGCATATTTAATTTCAATTTTATTGGCCTTGGGATCGACATAAAAACTGTATTTGCCTTGCTCGGTCAAACCCATGCTGCGCTCTGACACGATGGGTTTTCTCAAGACATCTCTCGGGTTCCGCATTATGCCAGCACCTCCTCAACTTTGTTAACCGCATCCCTGGTGATGATAAGTTTCTCATGGGCCAGCACATCGTATACATTCAGGCTGGAGGCATGGGTAGGGGTTACCCCCGGTATATTTCGCGCAGACTTAACGATGACATTGTCCACATCAGCAGTTACAACAAGGGCCTTTTTGCTTACTTTGAGGTTGTCAAGCACCCCTACAAAATCTTTGGTTTTTGGTTCAGTCATGGCGAGCTGATCAACGACAATGAGGTTCCCTTTCTGTAACTTGGATGAAAGGGCTGATTTCAAAGCTAACCTTCTCACTTTTCTAGGTAAGGTATAACTGTAGGAACGGGGCTGCGGTGGGAAAATCACGCCGCCTTTCTTCCATAACGGTGAACGGCTGGAACCGGCTCTGGCCCGGCCCGTACCTTTTTGCTTAAATGGTTTCCGGCCTCCGCCGCTTACTTCGCCGCGTGTTTTCGCAGAATGGGTGCCTAACCGCCTGTTGGCCAGGTGGTTTACCACTGCATCATGAAGTACCGATTCATTCACTTCAATGCCGAAAACCTCATCTTTAAGGTCTATTTCTCCTACCTGTTCACCCTTAATATTATATAAAGCAACCTTTGGCATGTAACATCCTCCTTTCCTGCCTAATCCTCTATTTTGCTTTTACGCTACTTTTAACGATAAGTAAACTACCCTTTGGTCCCGGTACAGCACCTTTTACGATTAGCAGGTTTCTTTCGGTATCCACTTTAACGATTTCGAGGTTCTGCACGGTTACTCTTGTACCGCCTAAACGTCCAGGGCGTTTGGTGCCTTTGAAAACCCTGGCCGGTCCTTTTGCTCCGGCACTACCTACCCGGCGGTGACTCTTCGAACCATGACCCATCGGGCCTCTCTGGAAGTTATGCCTCTTGATACTGCCTGCAAAACCTTTACCTTTGGAGGTCCCAATAACGTCTACAGCCTCACCCTGTTCAAAAACATCAGCCTTAAGCTCCTGTCCTACCTGATATTCATCTACATTATCAACAGTAAATTCCTTCAGATAACGCTGGGGTTTGATGTTAGATTTGGCAAAGTGACCTTTAGTCGGTTTATTGGCCCGCGCCTCAGCACGTTCGCTGAAACCCACCTGTAGAGCGTTATAACCGTCAGACTCAACGGTTTTCTTTTGTACAACAAAGCAGGGTCCTGCCTGCACAACAGTAACTGGCACTATTCTGCCATCTTCTTTATAAAGTTGGGTCATCCCCAATTTAGTTCCGAGTATACTTTTCATTTCGCCACCTCCTAAGCTTCCGGTGTCCAGTGGTCAACCGTCCTGAGCCTTGCCCAGGTACACCTGACATCCAACACTCTTTTACGTAATACTTTTTTGTATACTTTCGGCATTTCTCGCATACTTTTTATTGCACATAAAATTTATTACAGCTTAATTTCTATATCAACACCGGCCGGTAGATCTAGCCTCATAAGAGCATCCACCGTTTTCGGTGTAGGTTCCAAGATATCAATCAACCGCTTGTGTGTCCTCATTTCAAACTGTTCCCGGGAATCCTTGTTTACATGTGGAGACCTCAGGATTGTATAAATACTTTTCTCTGTGGGAAGAGGAACGGGCCCGGCAACACCGGCACCGGTTCTTTTTGCGGTATCCACTATTTTCTCCGCGGACTGATCAAGAATTTTGTGATCATAGGCCTTCAGCCTAATCCTAATTTTTTGCTTACCCATATTTGTACCTCCTTTTCGCCCGATTGTCACGGACATTCTCAGTGAAAAACACCTAATTCTCGATTAGCAACCTTTCACCTCATCGCAATGTATCCAACACAGCACTTTATGCTTTTCGGGGTTCTTTTTTCTTATTAACTTAAAAACAGATGAGTGGTAAGTACTACTCCTTTAAAAGGAGTAGTACTTACCCATTAAATTGCTGAATTCTTCTTTATTTGGTTATTGAACTGACTACACCGGCACCCACTGTCCGGCCGCCTTCACGGATAGCAAAGCGGAGGCCTTCTTCGGTGGCAATCGGGGTGATTAGTTCTATCGTT
>JAJZQD010000017.1 GCA_021847735.1 Bacillota bacterium
TGCAGTTTGGTCCTGTATAAACCGTTTTCTTCCACAATGGGAACAAGAAATTTACCCATGATGTCTCCACCCAGAATAAGATACTCCACCTTGTAAAATTTCCCGGCATTAATGAATTTGCGGAAAACTACATCAGAGCCATGAACATCGGTAGCAAAAAAGATTTTGACAGATTTTTTTGGTTTTTTTAGAAATCCGAACATTGTGTCCGCTCCTTTAAAAAATGATTTTACTGTAAGCACTACTCCACGGCGTGCCCTCTTGCGCCTTATTTTTTAGATGGAAGTATAATAGTGACAAGTCCGCCACCGACGTGTTCTTTTCCTACAAGGGTTACATTGGCTGCTTTGACCATCGCATCAGCCGCTTCAATAGCTGCTACGAGACCTTTGGTTTCAATTAAACCCAGGGCACTCGAATTGTTCACACTTTTTGCCTCCTAACTTTAATTTTGTATTGCAGCAGGACTTTGCCCCTCAGCCGTTAAAGACGGATAGATCTCCGGCTTTTGGGGTCAGCCGGCCGTTTTCCATAAACCCCATTTTTTCAAGCCACTTCTCGAATTCAGCGATAGGCCGGAGTCCCATCATTTCCCTTAGTGTCGCATCATCATGAAAACTGGTATCTTGATAGTTGAGCATTACATCATCCCCGCCAGGCACCCCCATGAAAAAGTTAGCCCCGGCCAAGGTACAAAGGATAGAGCCAAGTTCCTGATCGTTCTGGTCGGCTCTCATGTGGTTGGTATAACAGGGGGCTATACCCATGGGCAAGCCGTGCAGCTTGCCCATGAATAAATCCTCAAGGTCCGCCCGGATGACCTCTCGCCCGCTATATAATGTCTCCGGGCCAATGAAGCCGGAAACATTATTCAGCATAAAAGGTTGGTAGCGCCTCGCCAACCCGTAACACCTTGCCTCCAAGGTCATTTCATCCACCCCATCGTGGCATCCCAGAGAGACTTCTGACCCCTGTCCTGTCTCAAAATACATTACGTTTGGGCCGGCAGCGGCACCCTGGCGCAAGGCTAATGAATAGGCTTCGTCCAGCATCTTACTGTTAATCCCGAAGGCTTCGTTGGCTTTTTGAGTTCCGGCAATACTTTGGAACACCAGGCAGATCGGCGCCCCTTTTTCCAGGGCAGCCATCTGTGTGGTTACATGGGCAAGAACGCAATTTTGAGTGGGGATTTGCCATTTATCGATAAACTCGGCTAACATTTCAATTAACCTGGTGTAGTTCTCAATATTGTCTTCAACCGGATTGATACCAATAACCGCATCCCCGGAACCATAAGACAAGCCCTCCTTCATTGAAGCCATTATTCCCGGGATGCTGTCTGTTGGATGATTCGGCTGGCACCTGAAGGCCAGGGTACCCGGTTTACCAATGGTAGTCTTACAGTGAGCTTGATGCCTCATCTTCTGCGAGGCATAAACCAGATCCATGCTTGACATTAGCTTGGCCACCCCGGCAATCATTTCACTGGTAAGGCCCCTTCCCATGTTGGTAAGGTCATTGCCGGTTGTGCCGTGGTCCAGAATAAGGTCTCTCAATTCACCAATGGTAAGGTTTTTATGCTTCCTGTAGACGGTCTTGTTAAGGTCATCGTAAATTACCCTTGTAACCTCATCTTTCTCGTAAGGAATAACGGGGTTGTTGTATATGTCCTCTAAAGTCAGCTGGCTCAGGACAATCTTGGCCGCAACTCTTTCTCCTGCGGTGAGGGCACCGATATTAGCCAACCGGTCGCCGGATTTTTCCTCACCCGCTTTTGCCAGGACATCCCGGACCGAATCAAAGGCATATATGGCCCCATCAATTTTTGCTTTCAGTATCATGACCGCTAACCCCCCGATTTTTCTAAAAATGCGCTGGTAAGACAAAAAGTTCTTCACAATTTAAGGCAGAAACTGCCCAAAATCATGAAGAACTTCAGCGCTCTTCAGGTTAAGCCTGCATCGTCTTAACCGGGTATGTATTTAATATTAAATATACTACATGGGTAGTAATTAGTCAATATTTTTTATAAAACATACTTCTGCTACGTGCTTCCAAGACTTACAATAATTGCTTCAGCAACTTCCCCCATAGACTTTTGCTGTTTCATACTAATCATTCTAATTTTCTTAAAAGCCTGTTCCTCACTCATGAGGTATTTCTTTTGCAGTAGTCCCTTGGCCCTTTCCACCAGCTTCCGGGTACGCAAGGCTTCATTAAGACCGGCAATCTCGTTTCTGAGAACATCGAATTCTTTGTAACGGGAAATGGCAATCCGAACAGCTGCAATCAGGTTAGACTTGGTTACAGGTTTAACCAGGTAAGCCAAAACCCCTACTTCCTGGGCCTGGATAATCATTTCAACATTGCTGTAAGCCGTAAGAAGCAGCACCGGAGCCACATGTTCCTCGGTTAATAGCCTGGCCGCCTCAATACCGTTCATCCCCGGCATTTTTACATCAAGGATTACCAGTTCGGGTTTGACAGCCTTAGCCAGGTTAACAGCAGTCAGGCCGTCCCCGCACTCGCCTACAACAAGGAAGTCTTCCTCTTCGAGCATTTCCTTAATATCCATTCTGGTAATAGGTTCGTCATCAGCCAAAATGATGCGAAAGGGTTCCATGGGACCACCCCCCTCTAACTGGATTTAGGTAAAACAATTCGTCCTAATGTTCCGTACCGGTGACTTTCAATGGAAAAGGTTCCGCCTAAACTTTCCTTGGTAATTGTCCTGATAATCTGTAAACCCAGGCTACCTCCGCGCATGCTGGCCGGTGAAATCCCATTACCGTTATCCTCAACAGTGATTATGACATTTTGATCGTTTTGTTCCAGTGTAATCTTAATGGCACCGCCGGAACGGTAAGAAAAAGCATGTTGAATAGCGTTTTGCACCATTTCGGTAACACACAGAGATATATTACTGGCCTGGTTAGCGGTCATAAAAACGTCCTCTCCCCTTATTTCACCCCTGATGTCTTTATTCTGTTCTACCATGTTGGAAATAATTACCTGCAATAAGTCTCTGAGAGACTCCTTAATATTAACCAGTTCCATTTCCTCCTTGGACAAGGCCTCATGAATCAGCGCAATACTTATAATCCGGTTAATACTTTTCGTTAAAGCCCTGGTAACAGGTTTGGCTTTGTCCCGCCGCATCTGCAGCCTCAGGAGGCTTGTAATAGTTTGCAAATTGTTTTTAACCCGATGGTGAATTTCCTGTATAACCGGGGCCTTGGCCTGAAGTTCTTTTTCAAACCGCATCTCACTGGTTACGTCTGAAATCACCAGTATATTTCCGACACAGTGTTCCTGGTGGAAAACAGGCAGGTTTAACAAGGAGATGTTAAACCCCTTTTTATTAACGGTCTGTAAAGTGCAGACCGAAATATCGACTGAGTCGTCACGTTCAGCAAGCTTATGAAAAAGTTCGGAAAAAGTTGCCCTCCTGATGATTTCCGGTTTCATATTTAACCTACTAAGAATTAAAGTTGTCATCTGACTAAAGAAAACCGCCTGGCCCTTTTGGTTGAAAAGTATTATCCCGTCAGGGACTAAGGAGCGAAAGAAGACTTCCGATACCTTTGCGTCTTCGGCGGCCAGTTTTAAAATATTTTCAAATATATCACCGTGGTCAAGGGTTTCTCTATCTTTTAGCTGTTCGAAAACAAGAAGTCCACAATATTCCCCGTTACTGCTTATCAGGGGAACACTGTAACGAGTTTTCCCGGCTTCTAAACATTCAACATCAGTGGATTCCCTGTTATACTCCACCAAACCTCCCAGGGGTTTGGGGACTAATACCTCATCACCATCCTGGGAATGCACATAAAATGCAACATTGCCCGATTTTTTCCGCCCGGGAAAAACAAAGTATATTGCAGAAAACATAAAGGTAAAAAAGCGAAGATTCTCAAGCAGCTTGTGGGTTACCACCAGTTCTGAACCGGGACAATTTGTATGCATTAAGTAAAATTGCCGGAATTTCATGAAATTATCGCCCTCCCCGGAGAACTTCCAACTCCTCGATTTCAGTCTCTGATAAGCGGCGGTATTTATAGGCAAGGTTTTTGCGCATAACGGCAAAGTAATAGCCAAGCAAGATAACAATAATTCCAAGGAAAAACTTCCATGTATGCTGGGTTGGGGACAACAGCATATCAAGACAGATAAAGACTGTCCAAATGAGGGAAATAACTTGTAAGGGGGTACTATACCTGCCAAGAGAAAAGTCTCCCCGGAAAACTTTGCCGTTCCTCTTGGCAAGTAATGCCGCTGAAAGGGCAATAGCATATGAAAGATAAATACTGAAGGTACTCAGGGATGTAATGACCGGCAGAACAGCCCCGATAACACAGAGCATAACCGCCATTCCTCCGACAAAGAAAACGCTGTAAACCGGTGTTTCATATTTTGGCGAGACATACTTTAACCCTTTGGCAAAAGGAAATCCATCGTCCCGGGCCATCGTAAACAGTACTCTTACCGTGACCGTCAAGGATGATAAACCGGCCGCAAACATTGCAACCTGGACAATAGCCATCACAAAATTTGACAAAATCGGACCAAGGGCGCTTTTAACAATCTCCAGGGTCGCTGTAGTCTCCGTCTTTAAAAGCAAGCCCAGGTTTGGCAGGGCCAGGTCAAGGCTTAACAGCAAAAGAGCCCCAAAAAACCAGGAAACAGTAACTGCTGATATCATTCCCCACGGCACTGTCTTTGAGGGATTGATGCTCTCCTCGGATACGCTTGATGATGCGTCAAATGCCGTCAGAGTCCATGCAGACATTAAAAGGGCCTGCGTAAATCCGTACCAATAATGGCCCGGCTGAATGTTTCCGGTGTTAAAAACTATACTGATGGAATGTCTTTGGCCGAAGGCAAGTAACAAGGCCACCAAGGCAATGACCCCAATAATGTGCACAGTAACACTGAAATCATTAAACCAAGCTACAATACTGATCCCAAAAACGTTTAAAAGAGTATGCAGAGTAACAATAATGGCTGTTATCCATACGACAGTGCGTAAATTAGAACTGTCAAGACCCACATATGATGTTAAAAAAAATCCGAGGCCGAAATCGATTCCGGCAGTGACACCCAACCAACCGATAAATGATATCCACCCGGTGAACCAGCCAACACGGACCCCGGCAAGTTTTCTAACCCATTTGTAGACCCCTCCCGCCAGGGGAAAGGCTGATGCTATCTCCCCAAGAGAAAAAGCCAGTAAAGTATTAAAAAAGCCTACCACTACCCATGTCCACACCGCCGCTGGTCCAGCCATTTTTAGGCCAAACCCGAAATGAGTGACCAGGCCGCTTAAAATTGAAATAATAGAAAAAGAAATGGCAAAGCTGGAGAACCCGTCAATAGTCCGGTGCAGTTCCTGAACATAGCCCAACTGGTGTAAGTTCTGGCGGTCCTTTTCTTTTTGCCACTCAAACATGTTCCTTACCTCAACTTCCGTTTCCGACGGTTACTTTTTGTTGTAAGACGGCGGATTCAGCGCTAAATTCTTCTGGTGCATCATCAAAAACGTTGTTCCGTACCCAAAGGACAAATATGAGGGTTCCAACTCCGTAAATGATGAGCATTGTTAATACGGCCAGGTGATAAAATAAAACGAAACTCAAGAGTCCTATTACCGAAACTAATAGGGCAATAATGGGAGTCAGGGGGTAGAACGGCACTCTGAAGGTCTTTTGCAAACGGTTTTTTTCTTTTAACCGTATTTTAAAAAAGGAGGCCAGAATAACGAGATAAGTAATGTTGGCAGACAAACTTGCTATGGTAATGCCAAACTTGACCCTCACGGAAAGAACCAGCAATAAAACCAGCAAACCGGGGAACAGTACGGCAAAATAAGGTGTACGTCTTCCGTAGTGAATCCTGGCGAGAACCGGAGGAAGATAACCCGCCCTCGATAGAGCGTATACCTGGCGGGAATATGCGTTTATCATGGTTTTTAAACACCCGGTTAAGGCCGTAATTCCAAGCGCCCCAAATACTACCAGGAGGGTTTTGTCGTTTTTCTGTATGGTTTCAAGGATAGCAAACAAGGGAAAACTACTTTGAAATATGGTTTTATTGTTTGTTAAGGCCAATATGCTTAAACCAAATACTGTCCCGGCAATAGCTATACTGGTTAAGGCGGAAGTGAGGAAACCTAACGGGATAGTCTTACTTGGTTCCTTGGTCTCCTCGGCAGTCATGGCAATCCCCTCGCTGCCTATATAAAACCAAAGAGCAAAAGGGAAAAACGTTAAAATCCCCTTAATATTGGTATGGGGTAGTTGTGTTAGAACCGCTTTAATTGGTATATGGTTGCAGGTACCCATCAAATAAAGAACAAAGCCGCTTACCGCGCAGCCCGCAATAAGAAGTTGAATGGCGGAGGCTTCCCTTATGCCAAGAATCTGTACTAAAGATAAGGCACAAAAGAATACTATCGAAATAAATAAAGGGTGAACATAGGGGGACAGAAAATGAATGTACTCCCCCAGGGCATATGTTATAACTGCTGCTATAAACACAGTTTGAGTGATTGACGTTATCCCTGCCAGGAACCCGAACGCCTTTCCAAAAGCGCGCCGGGCATAGGCATAAGCCCCGCCGGCATAGGAAAAAGTCGTGGCTATTTCAGCAAAGGTCAACATAAAAGTGAAATAAAAGACTGTAACGATGGAAAAAGCCACCATGTAACTTGTCCACTGTGCTATTGGCTGCCCGTAATTCCAGCCAAAGAAGGCTTTGGCCGCTGTGGCACCCACCCCGAAGGCCCATAGGTGCCGGGTCTTAAGTACCTTTCTTAAACCCTGCTGACGGTAGAAGTCATCAACATTTCTATGGGATATCAAAATGTCATGGAAATCAGCGTTTTTGGAAGACTCACGGCTATCCAATTCAACTGTCATATTTATCACTTCCCATGACATAATCAAAAAACACCATTTTACCTGCTAATTAGTCAGACTCCAACTTAGTATAAAATAATTTTATATTGATTACAATTGCAAAGTTAATAGATACTCGCTTAAATGACATATTTTAATCCCCAACAGTATATTGATGTCCCGAAAGAACACCTGGAAGCAATTAGTATTGCAACAGGCGGGGGAAGAATGAGCTTATCGGATAAACTACCGGCAAGGAGGTTTTGCCCATGAAAGAGAACAAAGATTGCAGTAAGGTAAAACACGAAAAGTTGGCCCCGGGAATGGAGGACCTGCTGGAGAAAAGTGCTGCTGAAGAGGACAAAAAATGCGATAACACCACCCGGGTCACCAGATTATCCTGGGATGAGGTGGATTCAAGTAAAACCTGAACCGAAGTCAACTAAACATTAAGTGGTCAGGGAGTTTTGGCTCACCTGGACCACTTAATTTATATCCTCAAACATAAACATAATTATTGCAGGCTGGGCAGCCTGACGTCTGCACAGACCACATCGACCAGCGCCGGTTCCGGCAAAGCCAGGGCTTGGCGCAAACAATCTGCCAATTGGGCGGAATCCTCCACCCTAAATCCGGCGGCGCCGCAGGCTTCGGCATACCGGCTGAAATCGGGAGCGTATATCCCTTCAGCCCTTCAGTCAGAAGGTTGATGATATATGGCACATCACCGGCCAGGGAATCCCAAAGATAAATATCATTGATTTGCCAAGGCATTTCCTCCAGTTGGATTGTAGCAACCCTTGGCAAAAACTTTTCTTCAAAAGTAGCCGAACCTATCATAATTATACAGTCGACATCCGGCAGGAAAGAAGGCATCCAGGCCTCCCCGCTTCCGCCCACCACCTCCGGCAGGCTGTCTGGAAGCACACCCTTGGCATCCTGCGCCACCACCACCGCCCCTCCCCAGGCGGCAGCCAGTTGCCTGATTTCTCCTGCCGCACCTATACCCCTTCTTCCGACCAGTACTAGGGGTTTATGGGCCTTCTGCATAAGTGATACCGCTCTGTCCATATCACCGGTGAAATACCCGCGGGCTGCATCCTTCACCAATGCCGGCAGCACCCCGGGCTCAGCCTGCACAGATTGTGTCCAAAGGTCCTTGGGGATGCTGAGGTGGGCAACAGTTTTCCCGGTTATTGCCTGGGACATGGCCCGAATCAACAGCCGCAGGCCGGCGGGAGCATTGGTTACCAATTCCGAATAGGTCGTAAAAGTGAACAGTCTTCAACTTCATACAGTGATGTATACGGCCAACTGCCAGTGATACAGTGGAGGAGGTTGTGTACACGCCTGTCAACTAGTGCCCCGTAATCTGCGGCTAATTTTCATTCTCGTACGGTACATCCTGGCGGTATTGATATCTTTATTGGTTTAATTTAAAAAACAAGGTTAACGTTGCTTGAATGGGCACTAGAACACATAATTTCTACCGTTACTGAAACATGGTAAAGGGGGTGTCTCAAAAGAGGCACCTCCTTTCTAAGTTCTTCTTGAGTTTTCATTTCAAGTCAACAAAAGGCCCGGGCCGTTAAGCCTGAGCCTTTCTTCTCACTGACTGCCACGCCTTTGCTTTTGGGACAACCCCTTTTACCTTACTTATAATCTTAAAACCCTGATTTCGAATCTCCCGACCCGGGGCGCCCCCTTGCCAGTTTCCACTATAACAACGGAGGCGCCGTCGGGGGTCCAGACAGGCTGATGGTAATCACCATAGTCTTTCGTCAGTTCTTTTTGGTGGTTTCCGTCGGACCCAACCACTATAACTTTATAGCCTTTAATCCTGCTGCCCGGGTTTGCCCCTGTCTCACCGGAGAGGTAAGCCAGCATCCTGCCGTCAGGTGAAACGGAGTAACCAAAGTCTTGCGGAGACCTTTCTTTAACCGTTTTCCCGGACGGGAAGGACCGCACTACCTGCCCGCTCACATCGAAACAGGATACCCTATCATTTCGAACCTTGTAAACCAACCCGCCGGCCCTGTCAATAGCGGGCGAATACGGCGTACCGTCGTTTTCACCCAATTCGGTGATTTTACCTTTGTCCAAGTCGGCAATTAATTCGTAAAAACCGTCGTCCCAACCTTTATTAATATACAGGGACCTGCCGGGCACAATCCATTCCGCCCGGCGGTATTTGCCTTTTTCACCGGGAAGGAGGGTGACCTTTTTGCCGGTTTCAACATTTACCAGGCCCAAGCCCTGCAGCCTGCCGGCCCCGTCCCCCAGGGCAACCCCTCTGTCAGCAAAGTAAAACAGGTTTTTCCCATCCGGGTACCAAACAGGATACCAGTCGTCTACTTCCCCGGTTACCTGTTTTTTGTCATGGCCGTCGGTCTTTACCGTGAATATTCCCTTCCCGCGTTCGGCGTAGGCAATTAAATTACCGTCGGGGCTGATAGAACCACAATAAGCCCGGTCTGAAATCTTTACCGGTTTGCGCCCCGATAGATCCGCGGCAAACAGGCCGTCATCCTTGCGGTACAAAACCCGGCCGCTGTCCGGGGCCCATTCCAGGGCCCGGATATACTGGCCTTTGTCCAGTGATTTTACTTTTCCGGATGTCAGGTCTGCCAAGACCAGCCGTGACACGAATTCCACTTCTGTTCCGGCCAGGGCCTTGCCTTTGGGGACCTTACTCCCGCTGAAGACAGCGTATTTGCCGTCCGGAGAAATTAAAATATTTTCGTTCAGGGAATCTAACTGTAAACCGGCCTTTAGGACATCAATCCGGGAAACGTATTTTACAGCTGTCTTGTGTTCTGACAAGGCTGCCGGGGGTTTCCCCTCGCCGGTCGGACCCCCGCCCAACAGGGCTGGTTTTTTGCCAAAACACCCTCCCTGTAAAAGTGAAACCCCCAGAATGCCGGCAATAATCCCGTTCTTTATCCTCATTTTTAATATCCTCCGCAGTTTTTCAGGAGCCCCATTTCCTCCGGGGTAAGTTCCCTTACCTCGCCCGGCTGCAAAGATATGTCGAGGGAGAGCCCCCCCATGGCAATCCTCTTTAGGTACAGGACTTCCATACCAAGGGACTTAAACATCCGTTTGACCTGGTGAAACTTCCCTTCATAAATGGTCAGTTCCGCCTCACCGTTATCACCGGACTCCAATACCCGCAAAGCTGCCGGCCGGGTCAGGTAACCGTCGTCCAAAACAACCCCCTGGGCCATTTTGGCAGCATGTACTTCGGTGACCGGCCCGTTTACTTTAACAAAGTAAGTTTTTGGCACGTGTTTTTTCGGGGCCAGTAATCCATGGGCCATTTTGCCGTCATTGGTGAGGAGCAGCAAACCCTCGGTGTCCTTGTCAAGCCTGCCCACCGGGAACAACTCAAAATGCCGGTAATTCTCCGGAACAAAGTCCAGCACTGTTTGCTCCCTTGTGTCTGTGGTGGCAGAAACACAGCCGGCCGGTTTGTTGAGCATAAGGTACACAAACTCCCTGGATAACACCTGGAGGCCGTCCACCGTAACGGTGTCATCAACCGGAGAGACATGCACAGAACTGTCTTTAACTGTTTGGCCGTTTACGGCCACCTTGCCATCACGGACAATGCCTTTTATCTCTTTTCTTGACCCGTAACCTGCCGAGGCCAGGAATTTATCTAAGCGAATTGAGTTTTTTTTCAATCCATCCACCGCCAGCCCGAAGGGTAGTAATTGTTTAACATATCTTGCAGCTGTTTAGCCCAACCGAGGGGGAAACCGTCAACACAAACCATATTCCACCCGCGGTCTCCCGTAAGGTTAAGGGTTTCGCCCTTAAGGTAACGGATGACTTCACCGGAATCAGAGGGAAAATCCAGAACCCGCCTGGCATCCTGCTTTTTCAAGCCTAAAGCCAGAGGGGCTGCAGGCTTGAACCTGTTCTTTTTGAGTTCTCCGAGGTACCAGCCGGGCCTGACAATCTTCAAACCGCGTAAATCGGGCAGCCCCTGAGGAACCATATAGAGCCTGCTGTGGTTTTGGATTAAATTCCCCTGCAGCGGGGTATTTAAAGCATCTTCCACAAAGTCATAAAAATCCTTGAGGTCTTCCTCCGGCGGGGCGGCAGGCACGCATTCCGGAGCCGTTTCACCCTCCCCGCCGGTTTTCCTAAGGAGGGCCACAAAATGGCCTTCCCCTTTTATCCTGTGCGGCCAAAGGCGTATACTTTTACGTACCTGCTCCGCGGCCCCGGCCCATTCCGGCCGCCCGGCGGATACTCCCGGAAAGGTTTGGATTTCTGCCACCTCAAATTCCGGGTTGCCCCCGATAAAGTTGTCTATCATCCCTTCGTTTTCTTCCGGCGCAAAGGTACAGGTGGAATATACTATGTATCCCCCCGGCTTCAACATGGCAGAAGCGAACTTGAGAATGCTTTTCTGCATCTGGGTACACTTTTCAACGGAAAACTCCCCCCAGCTCTTTACCGCAAAGGCATCTTTGCGGAACATACCCTCACCTGAGCAGGGGGCATCTATTACAATCTTGTCAAAAAAACCGGTAAAATGCTCAGCCAGCCTCATGGGCAGTTCGTTTAGGATGATGTGGTTTCTCACCCCGAACATGTCCAGGTTGCGAACCAACCCTTTAACCCTTTCGTGGTTGACGTCATTGGCGACCAGAATTCCCTGCCCGGCTAACCTGGCGGCGATTTGTGTCGACTTGCCCCCTGGGGCGGCGCAGAGGTCCAGCACGCGGTCACCCGGCTTAGGGTCAAGAACCGCAATAGTAGTCATCGCGCTGGGCTCCTGGATATAATAGAGACCGGCGTGGTAATAAGGGTGTTTGGCCGGCCGGTCGTCTCCACCGATATAAAAACCCTCCCTGGCCCAAGGTACGGGTTCAAGGCTGAAGGGGGAAATCTTTTTAAATTCTTCAACGGCAATCTTGAGGGTATTAACCCTCAGCCCATAATACCGGGGCTCGTCATAGGAAGCCATAAATGCTTCAAAATCAGGGCCCAACATATGCCGCATGCGGTTTACAAACGCTTCCGGTAGCTTCATTTCCTGCTCCTTCATTAATTTACCAAACCTATTATACAGGACTTCACTTCAAAAGCAAAGACTTTGTTCCCCGCTTTACTTTTTACTTTTTACGCAATCTAAATCCTTATGGTGGCTGCTTCAACAATTTCCACGCCGCTTATTCCATGTAGCCCCTCTGTAAGCCGAAACAATGCGAGGTCTTTGTTCTTGGCCTCAATCATTACATCAAAGTCACAGTTTAATTCTCTCGCCGCAACCGTATAATCCCCCCACATGCATAATCATTTGAGCGTCATCCAGGCCCATAGCCGCGAAGACCCGGTCGTGGTATTCCAGGTCCCTTAGGGAGGCTTCAAAGACCCCCTCCTTGAGACTGTTGATCAGGGTAAAGTGGTCGGGGTGTGAACTGACCCGCATTTTGTTTTCTGCTGCAATTGCCCCGATTTTGGCAAATTCATCTTTGCAATCTTCACAGTAATCCCAACCGGCTGTCAAAGGATGAGTCGCCAGGGGGACAAGCTTTGACGTAAAACGAAATAAATGGATATGGTGGGCAGCATTATAATATAACAACCTGGCGCAATTTTGCAGGTTTTCTTTTGTTATTCGCCTTAACCTGTTTCTGCGGTTCTCTTCACCTTCGATGCGCTCGTAATTCCCAACCGTAATAGTCTTTGAAGGTGAACAGTTTTCCAGTTTGAGCGACATAGCAACATATCCTAATCTGACCAACATCTTAATTATCCTTCCTTTGCCAGTGCTATTATAAAATTTGCCCCGTCGGTATTAGTTTAATTCCACCAGAGGTGTCTCCCGATGGTCTTATTTCCGCTTTCTTACCGATTCACGGGATACATACCTACCGATCCCCTCGAGGTCGACAAGATGGAAAAACAGTTCACCGGGGTTATTGCCAAAGAAGCAGAATCCGCAGTGTATAAAGCGCAACAAGAGCTTGGTGTCGACTATCTGGGTTTTGGAACCAAATTGCTAGACATGCACCCGGATATATACAATAAGATAGACTGGGACAGGACTTTTCCCACTGATAAAAGGAAGAGGCAGGTATATTACTTAGAACGAGCAACAACTCCGTCGGCAAACCACTCCCGCTCACGCGGATCGTGGGCCGACACACGTCAGACTCGCTCTCCGAACATACCTGCCTCTTGCTTTTCTTTTTTTGCGAAAACCGAAAGGGGCTAATTTTAGTTTATGCCAGGCCCAGGATTTCTTCTACGGCTTTTTTGATACCTGCTTTGTCGGCAATCATGGAATGTCGGACAGGTTTGGTATCGAGTCCGCGCAGTCCGGGATGAATTTCATTCCCGCTAACCCTGCTGAGGTCCTGCAAAATCTCGAACTCGTCCTTGCCAACAACGGCGCTGCTGCCTTCAATAGCCTCAAGTACCGCCTTGTTGAATTTGAAGGGGCTGGCTGTTGAATCAACAACAGTCACCGTGTTATCACCTGTTTTGGCCGCATAGTCGAAATATACCCGTAACCCGACCGCAGTATGGGTATCAACCGTATATCCGTACTTTTGATGAACCTGCCTAATGGTTTCCAGGGTTTTGGCCTCGTCGGCAAACCCGGCCACGAGGATGCCACCGATTCGCCGGAGGGTTTCCGGGTTTACTTCGAACTTGCCGTGGGATGCAAGCTGACCCAGCCATTCGCTGATTTTGCCACCGTCATGACCGGTGATTTCAAACAAGAACCGTTCCAAATTACTGGATATGAGAATATCCATCGAAGGACTGTTGGTCCCTATGAATTCCCGGTTCCGGTCATACAAGCCGGTATCGAAGAAATCCGTCAGAACCCTGTTCTCATTGGAGGCACACACCAGTTTATTGACCGGCAGACCCATCCTGTATGCGTAATATCCAGCCAGGATATTACCGAAGTTGCCTGTCGGCACAACAAAATTTATTTTATCTCCCGGGGTAACAGCCCTTTTTCCCACCAACTCCAGGTATGCCCAGAAATAATAGACTATCTGCGGCAGCAGCCGCCCCCAGTTGATGGAGTTTGCTGATGACAGCTCATAACCCCTGTTGGATAAAAGCTCGTTAAAGCTGTCGTCCCCGAATATTTTCTTTACGGCATTCTGGCAGTCGTCGAAGTTTCCCCTGACTGCCACCACATAAGTATTGTCCCCGTCCGTTGTGGTCATCTGGAGTTCCTGAACTTTACTGACACCGTTATGGGGGTAGAAGACAATTATCTTTATCCCCGGTATGTTTTTGAAACCTTCCAGGGCCGCTTTTCCAGTATCACCGGAAGTAGCTACGAGGATAACCGTCTCATTGACTGTCCCAACCTTTTTAATCGCTTTCGAGAGAAAATGAGGCAGGATTTGCAGGGCCATGTCCTTAAATGCCGCAGTAGGTCCATGCCACAATTCTAGAACATAGGAACTGTCGGACAGTTTATGTAAAGGTGCCATATCGGGGTGGTCAAAATTGGTTCCATTGTATGCCCTGTCGATACAATCATTGATTTCCCCGGGGGAGTAATCTGTAAGAAAAAGTTCGAGGACTTTCCGGGCGATTTCCCGGTAACCCATGCCTGTCATAGCCTTTAACTCGTCCCTGGAAATAACGGGGATTTCAGCAGGCACGAACAGTCCACCCGATGGTACCATGCCAAGCTTTATAGCTTCTGCAGATTCTATATGGTGAAAATTCCCTCTTGTGCTCACATATTTCATTAAGCGGACTCCTTTTTTCATGATATTCCTAATTATAATTCAAACCCGGCGCGTCTTCAAGGGTGGATTAGCAATTAAAAGATTTTCAGCTGTATTGACAACGCAGGCCAGGCAAAGGTAAAATATAGTAAATACCCCCATGGGGTATGCTTCTTTTGGCTAGGGAGGGCTTTTATGGCTGACCAGTTTTTCGGAAAGACAGTTGAAGAATACATTTTACAGCTTAAGAAATTTAACCTGGACTTAAAATTTGTAATGGAACTGAAGGTCCAGGGCCGGTTACTGCGGTGGCCGCAAGATATTGCCGGGAATTTAGATAACAATGTCATCAGATTATATCCCGGCCATATTAAATTGATTTCGGAAGGTAAAAGGATTGGAGATTACCGCTGGGCCGGTTATTTGGATTATCACCAACAAACCGTTAACCACCTGTTGTTGGACAACCTTCTTACCAAATTTCAAATGTTTGAGCAGGCCAGGCACAGCCTGAGCTGCGGTATGGGAGTGTTAAACAGCGCCATCAAAGCAATAGAAGCCAAGGACCATTATACCAAAGGGCATTCCGACCGGGTCTCCCAATTAGCCATGAAAATCTCCGATATGTTCGATGTGGATTATTCCGAATATGATATTGAAATTGCCTCCAAGCTTCATGATATTGGCAAGATTGGGGTCAGTGAAATAATTTTATGCAAACCGGGCCTTTTGACAGAACAAGAAATAACCGAAATCCGCAAGCACCCTGAAATAGGGGCCAATATCTTAAAACCCTTGCCCATCTTCGAACACCTGGTCCCGGTTATCCGGCATCACCATGAAAAAATTGACGGTACCGGATATCCTGACGGTCTTGCGGGGGATGACATCCCCCTTCTCTCCCGGATCATCGCCGTGGCAGATACCTTTGATGCCCTAACGTCAAACCGCCCCTACCGCCAGGCGATGAGTACAGAAAAGGCCCTTGGGGTGATAGCAGGGGTCAAAGGTTCCCAACTGGATGCCCGGATAGTTGATACTTTTCTCTCTCTGCGTGAACACCTGTTAACTGCTGCAAACTAAAGGAAGTATCCCAGAACCTGCCCTTTCTCCTGACATACTTAGAGGTTATCTCAAAAGAGGCAACCTCACACATTTCGGGGAGAGGGCAGGTGTGTTCCGGAGAGTGAGGCTGACATCCGCCGGTCCGCAATCCGCGCAGCGGGAGCGGTTAACCGGCTGAGTTGTTGCTCACTCTCAGGGACATTACTGCCCTTTCTCCTGACATACTTAGATGTTATCTCAAAAAAGGCAACCTCACATATTTCGGGGAGAGGGCAGGTGTGTTCCGGAGAGTGAGGCTGACATCCGCCGGTCCGCAATCCGCGTAGCGGGAGCGGTTAACCGGCTGAGTTGTTGCTCACTCTCAGGGACATTCCTGCCCTCTCCCCTGACCCGAATCAAGAGTATGCCTCTTTTGGGATTATATCTTTTCCCCCACCATCCGGCCCGCTTCGAAACAGCGGGTCAGTTCGTCAGGGGTCGGCACCCATTTGACTGTTAAGGGGTCATGGATAATTTCCACCCCGGCAGCCTTTAGCTTTTCTTCAATGGTGCCTACAGCTCCCCCGCCCCAGCCAAAAGAACCAAAAGCCATCCCTATTTTGTTTTTAGGCTTAAGCCCTTTAAGGTCATCCAACAGGGGGGCAACATTTGGTAAAATGTCATTATTGATGGTCGGGGAACCTATAATGACGGCCTTGGCGTTTATCATTTCCTTGATAATATCGTTCCTGTCTGATACCGACAATTTGAAAAGCTTGGCAGTTACACCGGCGCTTGTTATCCCGGCAACCACCGCTTTGGCCATCTTTTCAGTGCTCTCCCACATGGTATCATAAATTACCAGCGCTTTGCGTTCGGCTTCTCCTTTGGCCCACTTGACATAGGCATTAACTATCCGACCGGGGTCCTTACGCCAGATAATTCCGTGACTGGGCCCAATCATCTTGATTTCGATTCCCAATTTGGTGACTTCATCGAGCTTCTTGAGAACCAATGGACTAAAGGGCAGGAGAATATTGGCGTAGTATTTGGCGGCTTCGTCCATGACCTCATCCATATCAACCTCGTCGTCAAACCTGAAATTGGTGGCAATATGCTGGCCAAAGGCGTCATTGGGCAATAGGATGGCATCTTCCTTCATGTAGGTGAACATACTGTCCGGCCAATGAAGCATCGGGGCTTCTATAAAGGTAAGAGTCCTTTTGCCGATTTTCAATTCATCCCCGGTTTTGACGATATTGTAGTCCCATCCCCCGAAATAGTGTTTTTCCAGGCCCTCTTTTCCTCTCTGGGTACAGTAAATTTTAGCTTGGGGGGCCAAACCCATGATAACGGGGAGGGTACCCGAGTGGTCGGTTTCCACGTGGTTAATGACTACATTATCTATTTTTGCCGGGTCCACTATTTCCCTGATATGACGCAGCAGTTCGTCGGCAAAAGGCCGGTACACCGTATCGACCAGAGTTATCTCGTCATCCATGATGAGATAGGCATTATATGTCGTCCCCCGGTGGGTTGAATAAGCGGGGCCGTGAAAATACCTGATATTCCAGTCCACCGCCCCTACCCAGTACACACCTTCTGTAAGCTTAACACTAGGCATAGGAATCACGCTCCTTTTCATTTATTTAGTATCAAACAAAATAGCCCGGTTTATCCCGATGTTCCGTTTTTGATATTCTTCCTTATTCAAAGTATAACATATCTAAACGCGTTAAACGATGATTTCCGTCACAACCCAGGATGATTTTAATTAAGCCTCACAGGCAGGTTGTTTATCCCAATTCCAAGACTCCACCTTCTATTAGGTGGAGTTTCCACTTTTCTGCTTCAGTGGGGGTAGAGTCCCCCACTGAAGTTTCGATGTTCAGCTTTAGCTGAACGAGTTCACTTTTGAAGGAATAAAATAAAAAACGTTGAAATAACACAATATCAGCTTTAGGAGGTTTTAACATTGAGTTATATTTTGGTGTGTTTCATTATTGGGCTGGCACTTCTGGTTCATGAGACCGGGCATTTCGTCCTGGCCCAGATGGTTAAAATCCCGATTGAAAGGTTTTCCGTGGGGCTTGGCCCCAGGTTGTGGGGTTTCAGGGCGGGCGGCACGGATTTTTGTATTTCCCTTATTCCTTTTGGAGGGTATGTCCTGCCAAAGGTGGAGTCTGAGAACGATTTTTTCCGGATTTCGCCCTGGAAAAGGATTTGGTTCTCTCTTGGCGGGCCAATGGCCAACCTGGTGTCAGTAATCCCTATCCTGGCGGTGTTCAATACAGCCACTAAAGGCCTGTCAGCAGCCGGCATTTTTTACCACCCGCTGTTGCAATCGGTGGGGTATATTAAAGGAATTGTCTCCACAGTCCCCCTGTTGTTCAGTCAGCCACAGAATCTATCGGGAGTGGTGGGAATCGTATCCCAGGGGAGCCATATTGTCAGTACCGGGCTGGCCGGGTTACTGGCCCTGGCGGCGTTCCTGAGTGTAAACCTGGCTGTCCTCAACCTTCTGCCAATCCCGGCCCTTGACGGGGGGCAAATTCTAATGACATTGCTGGAAGCTATATGGCCCAAGTGGAATAAAATTAGAGTGCCATTATCTATTCTCGGCTGGTTATTTTTAATCAGCGTGATGATTTATGCAACTTCAAGAGACATTTCCAGGTTACTGGGATAAGTGTGACATCGACGGTTAGCTAATCCGGGGGGGAAAACGGTTGAAAACAAATAAGGCTCTTAAAAAATTGGCTTTGGCCGCCCTCGCTGTATTTAGTTTTGCTTTGTATGCCAATATTTCTGTCAACCGGGCAGGACAAACCGGGGTCTATTCCGTGGAGAGTTCCCCGCAGGCCGAAGCGGTAATCATACTTGGGGCAAGGGTTTACGAAAGCGGCGGGGTGTCCCAGGTGCTGGCTGACCGCCTGGAAACCGGTATCGAGTTATACAAAAAGGGCAAAGTCAAAAAACTTCTGTTAACAGGTGACCACGGTCAGAAATCCTATGACGAAGTAAACCAAATGCGAATATATGCTTTAAGGCGTGGGATACCCGAAGGGGATATATTTATGGACCACGCCGGTTTCAGCACATATGACAGTATGTACAGAGCCCGTGACGTCTTCCTGGTGAAAAGTGTCCTAGTAGTTACCCAGGACTTTCACCTGCCGAGGGCTCTTTATATTGCCAGATGGCTTGGGTTGGAAGCGCACGGTGTGTCGGCTGACAAAAGGGTGTATGTCGGACAGAACTATTTGTATTTCCGGGAACTGTTGGCCCGCACAAAAGCCGTGGCCCAGCTGGCCCTCGGCATGAAACCGAAATACCTGGGGCCGGCGATTCCGATTACCGGTGACGGCAGGGCCACCAAAGACACCCGGATTTAGGCGGTTTTCCAATTTATGGACTTGCTTAACGAATATGATACCACTGCGGATAATTCCTCGCCAGGTTTTAAAATCCTGGCCTTTTCCTTGTTCAGGTCGTAGTTGCTGCCCATCCACGGCTCAACACACAAAAACTCTTTGTTCTGTAAGTTCCAGAGCACAATATAACGGAAAGAGTCGTCAAATTTGACAGTGACCCTATAACCGTCAGTCCTGTCAAAACTCACCCGGTTTTCATAGAGGTCGGTAAAGACAAGGTTAGTCTCAGGTTGTGCATTAAGGTTTAATTTCCCGTTATATTCCACGGTTAAGCCGGATTTAATATCATAGTAGCTGCCGGAAGGAATATTTAAATAAACGGCTTTGGCACCGGGTGCATAGAAATACGGGTGAAATCCGGCATAAAAAGGCATATCAGCCGGTGAATTGTTTAGATACCTTTGTTCTATCGTAATCCGCCCGGCTTCTATCAGGTAAGTGAAAGAAAGGCTGAAATCAAAGGGATAAGCTTCCCTCGTTTGCGCGTCACTGGCCGTCTTCAGGGTAATCCGGGCAGAGGCCTCAGAGCAAGCCACATCCGCCACTTCCCACCTCATGTTCCTGGCTAGCCCGTGCTGTTTCATTTCATACTGCCGCCCATCCAGGGTGTACCTACCGTCCTCCAGCGGCCCGCAAATAGGAAACAACACGGGGTTACCCCCGCGGACATTTTTATTAGGGTCTAACAGGGTTTCCCGGTCCAGATAGAGGAGGGGAATGCCTTTGACTAGGAATTCCGTTAAAATCCCACCCCTGGCGGGTCCAAATCTGGCCTTAGTCCCTTGACCGTCAGACAATTCACAGACCTGTAGGGTTCCCTCCGACCATTTGCGATAAATAAACACCTTTCGCCCCCCCCGCCACCGGCTGCCTCCGTACGGCAGCACCGGTAAATTTCCCAATGTTAATTTAATTATGCCTGACAACCTCTTTGTTGTCAAAATTTCACTTAAAGGAGACCCGTAAATGAACACATACAAAACAAAAATCCCGGTGCCTTATTACGAACTGAATAATCACCGGGAAGCCGACGCCGTGGCAGTATTAAATTATCTCCAGGAGGCAACCGTCAGGCACTCGGAAACAGTCGGATGCGGCATTGGCAGGCTAATGGCCGGCAGACAGGGTTGGATGCTTACCCGGTGGTCCCTGGTAATGAGGAGATATCCCCAGTGGCGGGAGACCATTGAGGTTGAAACATGGCCCTCAAAGTTCGAACGATTCTACGCTGTCCGCGAGTTTAAAATTACCGGCAAAGACGGAGAAATGCTGGGGGCGGCCACAACCCAATGGGTATTTTTTGATTTTAACAGGAAGCGGCCTGTCAGAATCCCCACTAGAGCCCCACGGGTTCTTGTATTTCACTAAGTGCCGCCTGATGTTCACGGTTATTTGTAGTCTTTAACCGTTACCTTGGTCATGATGTCACCGATTTGAATCTGTTCAACAGCATCCATACCTGACAAGGTCTGGCCGAAGACGGTATATCCCCCGTCCAGTTGGGGAAGGTCTGCCAGCGCAATATAGAACTGAGCGTCACCGGTATTTGTATTGGTTCCCTGGGTAGCCATTCCCAAAGCACCTTTAAGGTGCTTATGCCAGTTGAGTTCTTCCGGTATTCCGTAGCCGAGGCTTCCGGAGCCGTTGGGGTTAGGTGCCCCGCCTTGAACTACAAAACCCGGTTCAACGCGATGGAAGGTCTTGCCGTTATAATATCCGGACTTGGCTAATTTCTCAAAATTTTTCACTGTTTCAGGGGCTTCCTTGGGAAAAAGTTCAATATATATTTTTCCATACTTGGTTTCAATCATCGCTGCTTTTTTACCTTTTAACTGGGACTCATCGAAGGGCTTCTGCTTTTTTTCTGCTGCCGGTGCCTGAGGGCTCTGGTTAGATTGGGTTTCCTGGCTTTTCTGGGCGCTCTGGTTAGCTTGGTCGCTCTGGTCAGTCCGCCCATTCTGGGTTGCTTGCTCGTTCTGGTTAGTCTGGGTCTGATTGTCAGTGGCCGCCTGTTTGGTACTGCCTCCACACCCGGTTACAGCCAATAACAGCAAAACAACTGCAAAAATAATGGCTGGTTTTTTCACGATAATCACTCTCCCTATATATTAAATACACACTTTTTAAGATAACAGATTTTGTCCCATTTGTCACCTCACAAAAAGCGACTCTTCATTCGGTGTCATTTGCCCCCGGCCTGGCATATTGGGTAGTAGGGAGTGATGATATGGAACCAAAAAATCATATTTTCCTCATGTACTGCGGCTTTGGACCTGACGGAAAGGAATACCGGAAGTGGACTACCCGCGAAACTGAACCATTGGTGGTCTACAAGGACGGCCAAACTTCAGACTGTTTTTTTCCGGCTTTTCTTCTTTTAGGCATCAAATCGGGAAAAGGCCGGGCCCTCATTCCGGGGTTTGGCCCGCCTGGCGGCAAAGATGACTGGCTTGCCTGGTTGGAAGACATCTTCCTGCCGGGGCACAACCTGGAAGCCATCGCCCAAACCGTGGAGGCCTTCAAAGTTCCTCCGGTGGACATCTGGGCAGCCCTCCCCTACCCTGACCCGGACATGGGAAATTTCGGGCTTTCGACTGACCGCAGCCTAGACCTGAGCAGTAACGGAGACCGTACGGTGGCCCTAAAATGGTGGATTAACAGGTTTCTGGCCCGTTGGCACGCCAGGATAAAAGCCAGGGGGTTGGATCGTTTTGTTACTTTACAAGGTTTTTACTGGCCCAGGGAAAGCATGACACCCAGGGACCGCCTCCTGCTGCCGGCGATAATTCCCCATATCCGCTCTTTAGGCTGCCGGTCCCTTTGGATTCCTTATTATGCTGTAACCCCCTTCCTGAACATCACCAACCCCGGTTTTGACATCACCATTATACAGCCCAGTTACCTGCAAAATCCGGGTTTAGGGTGGCAGCGCCTGGCCGCTGCCGTTAAGAGGGCCAACAAATACGGGGCCGGCATCGAAATAGAATTTGACACCAATGCTGTGTATGAAAACTCACCTGTCCATAAAATTGCTTTGGATTACCTAAACCGCGGCCTGCCCCAGTTCGAAGGGTACATGTCACGGAATTTTATAGCCTATTACACCGGCTATAAGACCGTATTAGGTCTCTTTGAAAGCAAAAACCCCCTATATAAATACCTCTACAGGTTTGTGAAAGGAAGCCTGAAAAAAATCGATTACCCGGGAATCAACTATTAGTAAAGGAACACAACTGGCAGTATTTGACTTGTATAAATTGCCCTCTAAATAATTATTATATCTGATAGTAGTAAATAACAGTAACAGGAGATGATTACATGCCAGATGTAAACTGTACCGTAAACAACTGCAAATACTGGACTGACAAAAATCTTTGCACTGCCCAGCAAATCGTGGTCCAAAACGATCAATCGGGCGGGTTTACCCAGAATGCCCAGCTAAGCCAACTGCAGGCGACCCCGGCATCTGCAAAAGATGATACCTGCTGCCAGACCTTCCAGCAAATGAAATAATAAAAACTCCTGCCACGGTGAACGGTTCACCACGGTAGGAGTTTTTATTTGTTTACACCCCCTTTCGGCACTGCCTTTCTTAAACTCATAACCTCCCTGACAACAGCATAGGAATTATAGATAAATACTTACCAACCGGAGAGTCAAGATGTTCGGAGTCTCGTTTCGGTGGATAAAAATCTATTCGTCGGTAATCGTAATCTCCCTCATTAGTAAGATAACAGGGTTTTTTCGCGATGCCGTGATTACGGCAAGGTTTGGCGCCACCCTTGTCACCGATGCGTATGTTGTGGCTTTACTTATTCCGGAAGTCCTGTTCAATATATTCGGTAATTCCCTCACAGCAAATTTTGCCCCCATTTATTACGAGACAGAACGCCTTAAGAAACACAGGCGTTTTGTCTCAACGCTTTTTTCCCTGTACCTCCTCCTGGCCGGGTTAATTTTCGTCTTCGGGTTCCGGAATACCAAACTCCTTATCACTATATTCTCATCGGGGTTTGATGGCCAGGCCTTTGACACTACTGCCTTTTTACTGAAAATATTTATGGCCAATGTATTTTTCATCACTGTCACCTATATCTGCCTGGCGTTCCTGCAAGCCCACAACCAATTCCTCGTTCCGTCAACTATCGGGATATTTTACAACCTCGCTATCATTGCCAGTATGTGTTACAAAGGGGCCGGCCCGGTCCTGCACATCTTAATCATCGGCACCCTCGCGGGCTACATAACCCAGTTTGCGGTCCAGATGCCCCAGGCAATTTCCCGGGGCCTGCCCATGCCGACATGGCGTATGCGTCTTACCCCGGAAATTAAAAAATACCTGGTTTTAAGCCTTCCGGTAGCAGTTCTGGCTGTCCTGGGGCAGTTGAATATTGCCATGGACAACTATTTTGCCTCCCGTTTAAATGAGGGCAGCATCACCACCCTCAACCTTGGCTACCGGGTTCTCATGGGCATCTATTCATTATTTATCACAAACACCATGATGATTGTCTATCCGGCCCTTAGCAAGAGCATTGTCCAAAAAGACAGTCACCACACTAAAGCCATCATTCAGAAAACCACCAACCTCCTGATTATCCTGCTGCTGCCCCTGGCCCTGTATCTGTTCTGCAATGCCGGGCCTTTGATAGACCTGATGTTCAAAAGAGGTGCCTTCACTGCCAGGCAAAGCGCTTTAACCGCCACGGTTTTTCAGGGGTATATCGTAGGCCTGGTGTTTTTCGCCTTCCGGGACCTCCTCCTCAGGTACTTCTTTGCTGAACACAATGCCGTAATACCCATGGTAAACGGACTGCTTAACAGCACCCTGAATTTTATTTACCTTGTCGTCATGGTGCCATGTATGGGATTGCCCGGAGTTTCCTCAGCCACGGCCCTCAGTGCTGTCTCATCGTGCTCTATCCTTTATCTCTGGGCCAGAAAAAAAGCGCCGGCTTTCCGGCAGCTTGAGTTTACCCGCTTGGGCCTGAAGATACTTTGGGCTTCAGGCCTTTCCGTTTTGGCAATGAATTTGACCAAACCGTTAATCAGTGGGTTTTCACCGGGTGAAACGGTTTTTTGCCAGTTGTTCCGGCTGGGGGCTGGGTTTGTAGTTTTTTCTGCCTTTTACGGGTTAGTATTTTTGATTATGTTTCGTAAAAAGATTTTTGGTTTTTTAACCAGGTAAACTCGTTTTACTAATAATCGACTCTCCTTTAGGGAAAAAATATTTGTAGAAATACTATCCGGGGAGAGGCTAATTTGAAAAAGTATTTGTTTAAAAAGTGGTCTGTTTTGTTAATCTGTGGGCTGGCCGCAGCCGTCCTGGCGGGGGCATGGCTGACAAGCCCTTCGTCCTGTAGTGCCGCAAACCTTAACGGTACCGGGGACAACCAAAGCGTTATACCGTGGGAAAGATCACCGGAATTTCAGCAAGCCGCAAGTATTGCAGGGACCCATATCAGAATGGCTTCCTTTGTGGCAACCCTGAAGGACCCTCTGCCTGGTGAATTGTTTAATGTGGGCCATGCGGCAAATACCCTTTCCGGCACGGTGGTGCGCCCAGGTGAAATTTTTTCCCAAAACAGGACCCTTGGCCCTTATACCCTGGCCAAAGGGTACAAAAAAGGCCCCACCTACTCAGGCAACATGGTGATTACCACCATCGGCGGGGGAGTCTGCAAAATCGCCTCTGTTATGTATAACGTAGTACGGCTCAGTAATTTGCAGGTAGTTGAAAGACACAACCACTCACTGACCGTGCCGTATGTGCCACCGGGGCAGGACGCCACCGTATACTTCGGGTGTCGTGACTTCAAGTTTATGAATACCACTGCCGGGCCGGTCATGTTATGGGCCCGGACATACGGGAACACACTATATATGGCCCTATACGGCCAGCAGCTGCCACCAAAGGTGACTTGGCACCACAAAACCCTGAAAAACATAAAAACCCTGACTATTTACCAGTTCAATCCCAACCTTCCTCCCGGAACGGAAAGAATTTCAGCGTCGGGTCAGGACGGGATAGTGGTCAAATCGTGGCTAACTGTCAGGTATCATAACGGCAAAGAGATAACGAGGGACCTGGGGAAAGATTATTACGCCCCAAGTCCCAGGGTAATTGAGAGAGGACCCCGCAAACGGTAGCTTTATTTAAGCCCGCGCCTTTAGCGGTCCGCTATTCCTTGTTATTCAGGGCCGCCTTTAAGAGGTCCCCCAGGTTTGTGCCGATTGATTTTTTATCAGAGTAGGTGTCAATCAATTTCTTGTTAACCCTTCCCCCGTCACGGGCAGTCTGGAGGTCTTCCTTGAACTGGGCCAGTTTTTCCGTGAACCCGCAGTTGCTGCAGCGTACTACTGTACCGGTCTGTTTTTCCAGAATGGCCATCTTCTTTTTGCACTGGGGGCATCTGAACCAGGAAAGCTGCTGTTCTCCCGCTTCCCTGTGCCCGCACTCCCTGTCAGGGCAAACAAGCATCTTACCCTTTTTGCCTTTTACTGCCAACAGATACTGCCCGCAGTCAGGGCATTTCACCCTGGAAATGTTGTCAGCCTTAAACTTAGTTTCACTTGTTGCCACACCTTTGACCAAGTCTACGGTGTACTGGCGGATTCCGGCCATAAACTTCCCTTTGTTGCCCGTTCCCCGCGCTATGTCGGACAAAACTTGCTCCCACTTAGCAGTCAGTTCCGGAGACCTTAATTCCGGACTAACAAGGCCGATTAACTGATTACCCTTGGAAGTAGGGACAAGCTCCTTGCCCCGCCGTTCAACATAATCAGTGTTAATCAGTTTTTCAATTATCTCCGCCCTGGTGGCGGGTGTCCCCAAACCGCCCTTCTTAACGGCTTCCCTCAGTTCCTCGCTATCAATAAACTTGCCGGGGCTTTCCATAGCTGTAAGTAACGATGCCTCATTATACCGGGCCGGGGGTTTGGTTTGATGTTTATGCACCTTACAGTCCTTGGCCTGTTTTACATCGCCTTTTTTCTGGGCTTGCAGGACCTGCTCCGGTAAGGAGTTGTCCTTCTCCTCTTCACCTGTATCCGGACTTTTTCCGTAAACGGTTTTCCATCCTAAATCCCCGATTACCTTTCCCCGGGAGTAGAAACTCTCCCCTGCTGCGGTGGTAACGAGGGTAATGCGCTGGTAGGCCAGGGGTGGATATAATGCGGCAATAAACCGCCTGACAATCAGGTCGTATATCTTTCTCTCGTCAGCGTCCAAAACGTTGAGCATCACAGCCTGGTCGGTGGGAATAATAGCATGGTGGTCAGTGACCCTGCTGTTGTCAACGAGCCTTTTGGTGACCTTAAGGGTTTTGCCCAGCAGGGGTTTGACGAGGGTGGAATACTCTCCGATTGCAATGGATTTTAGTCTCCCCGGTAAAGTCGGGACGATGTCAGTAGTAATAAACCGGGAATCCGTACGGGGGTATGTAACCAGCTTGTGTCTTTCGTACAGGAGCTGAAGAGTTGAGAGAGTTTTTTGGGCAGAAAACCCGTATCTTTTGTTGGCGTCACGCTGTAGCTCAGTCAGGTCATAAGCCAGGGGCGGGAGTTCCGTTTTATTTTCTACCTTTAAGTCACTTATCTTTCCCTGGGCTCCCCTGACTTTAGCGGCCAGGGCTTCGGCCCTTGCCTGGTCAAAGAGCCTGCCCTGATGGGAAGAATCCTGCCAGTCCCCGAAGTATTCCCCAAAGTCCGCCCTTACTGTCCAGTAGTCTTTGGGCACAAATTTTCTGATTTCCTCTTCCCGCCGGACAATCATGGCTAACGTGGGGGTTTGCACCCTGCCGGCATTAAGCTGGGCATTATACTTAGTTGTCAGGGCCCTGGTCACATTAAGGCCAATAAGCCAGTCGGCTTCCGCCCTGCAAACAGCTGAGTCATATAGGTTGTTATATGATGTCCCGGGCCTGAGATTGGCAAAACCCTCTTTAATGGCAGCATCGGTCTGGGATGATATCCAAAGCCGCTTGAAAGGCTTTTTCCACCTGACTTCTTCCATAATCCACCTGGCCACAAGCTCTCCCTCGCGCCCGGCGTCAGTGGCAATAACCAGTTCGCCTATATCCGCCCGTTTCATAAGGTTCCTGACAGCATTAAACTGGTGCCCGGTTTGTTTGATTACCTTTAGTTTCATCTGTCCGGGGAGCATAGGCAGGTCTTCCAGGCGCCATGTCTTGTATTTATTGTCGTAGTCCTCCGGTTCGGCAAGGGTCACCAGGTGCCCGAGGGCCCAGGTAACCACATATTTGGGGCCTTCTATATATCCCTTGCCTTTTGTATGACATCCCAGCACCCGGGCTATCTCCCTGGCCACGCTGGGCTTTTCTGCAAGTACAATGCTTTTCATTCATTCACCCTCCGTTGAAAGTATCATAAAATATTATATCACAGTCCGGCATCGAAAGTAGCCCCTTTGCTTCAGGGAAAAAGCAGGAAGAGGCAGGTATATTCCTCCGAGCGGCAACAACGTCCGCCGTTAAACCACCCCGCTGCGCGGGGAGTTTGACGGCGGACGTCAGACCGCTCTCCGGAACACACCTGCCTCTTCCCTCTTTTACCAAACCGAAAGGGGCTACTAAATTCATTTCTCTGGTGGGGCTTCCGGGGTTGCGTGCAGGACCTCTTCAACAATTTCTTCCTTCATATTTTCGGTCAGCTGCACCCCTGAGGGTATATTATAGTCCGCCACGTTGGTTTTTCCGGTATACCTGTCTGATTCATTACGTCTTTTTGATTCAATATCACTTAGGGGTCCGGTATCTCTTTTTTTCCCTGGGTCCTTTTCTGTCAAGCTATCCCCTCCTAAATGCTAACGTACCATTGAAGCCTTATCTACTCGCTGTTTATTGGGGCAGCGATATCACTGTTTAGGCCCCCGACCGGAATATCCATCACATCGGCGGGGGATTTTTCCCTGGCATCTTTAGCGATAGCCTCATCCAATGCCTTCCCCCGGCTGTCACCGGCACCCTGCAGTATATCAGCGGCTCCGGTGATTCCAGGGATGCTGGTTTCATTTTTTTGGCTTCCTTTGGGTTTTGTGGTAGCAGGTGCTTTACGGATCATACAAATCACTCCCTAACTTACTTTTCGTCCTTCACTTCACCCATTGCTTCCTTAAACGCCTTTTGGAAATGGCCCATAAATCTTTTGATTTTCTCTTGCCCATGGCCATGCATACTATGGTGCCCGTACATAAAACCAGGCCAATGTTTGTGCCCCGTATGCCACCCGGCGGCCTTTGCCTTCTCCTGGTAATTGAGGTAGGCCTGGATTGCTTCCAGTTTCGGCCGTAATGCATCTTTGTCTCCTCTGATATAAACCTTGAAGCCGTCTTCAACCTCTTCCAGCGAAAAATTGAAACCACCGCACTCGTATCCGTCCATGTAGTTTCCTCCCTCTTTTTGTTTTTAAAAAAAATGCGCTGGTTTTATCGTTACCCGTTTAGCCAAAAACATTCCCTCTGTCATAAGCGAAAAGGTTAAAACTTACAAAAGGGTTTTCTTAAATTCAGCCGAAAGAACTATGACAAACAAGACAATCTGTCGAATACAGGGGTGCTAAATATGAAGAAGTTCTTTATACCACTGGTTATCCTGGTTTTGTTGGGCCTGGCTGCCGCGAAGGGACTGCACCTTACCCGGTTCTGGACGGTACAGCCCCATGAATCCGTTTCTAGCGCTTCCGACGCACCTAAAGATTCCAGCAAGGATTCCGCGAAAGTAATTGTTAAGGATACCGCCAAAGAAGCCACCCAGCCTGCTGTCAGCTCCTCACCCATCCCGAACCCGGTCAGCGTAGACAAAATAGTCCCCAACGACCTGCCCCCGGAAAAACAGGACAGGACAGTTTACAGTTGGTGGTTTAAACGCAGCAGTGGAAACTTACCGCCCGAATTTGACCAAGATATCGTAAAAATGGTCAGGGGAAAGGCATTGTACCTGGGGAACACATCAGAGAAAATGGTTTACCTGACCTTTGACGAAGGGTATGAAAACAGTTACACGCCGCAAATACTTGATACCCTGAAAACCAACGGTATCCCGGCCGCCTTCTTTGTCACCGCCGATTATGTTTACAAACAGCCTGAACTGGTCAAAAAGATAGCGGCCGATGGATACATCGTGGGAAACCATACATCTACTCACCCCAGCCTGCCCAAGCTTGCTGACAGTGAAATAAGGAAAGAAATAGTCACTACCCACGAAAAGGTCCGCGAGTTGACCGGTATAGATATGAAATTCATGAGACCTCCCATGGGAGAGTATAATTCCCGGGTGTTGAATGAAATCAACGAATTGGGCTATAAAACGGTATTTTGGAGCTTAGCCTACCGGGATTGGGAAGTAGACAAACAGCCCGGGCGGGAAGCCGCTTTAAGCGCCGTCATGGATAACCTCCACCCCGGAGCCGTCATCCTTTTACATGCTGTTTCCCAGTCAAATACCGAAGCCCTTGACGATATTATCAAGGGCATCAAAGCCAAAGGCTATTCCTTTGCTGCCCTGAACCAGCTGAAGCAAGATCAACAAACATAATTGTACCACAGTTAAATTTAGCCACGGATACATGCAGATAAACACGAATGAAGACAGAAATATAACACCTTTTGTGATTGTTGGCGGTTTGACCCCCCTTTTTTGGTCACTGTTATTTCAGAGAATATATGTGTATAAAAGGAGTAATAATGCAAGAAAAAGGGGGTGTCCCATAAGTAACTAGGGCACCTCTTTTTTTGTCCATGAAGGCCAGGAATCGGCATCCTCACGATTTTTCCCCGCCTTTTAGATTTTAATTTGCACTTTAGTGAACAGACGTCCCAAAACCTCCCTGGTGCAGTAGTTTTTCAAATTCCTCGACAGGTACAGGCCTGCTGAAAAGAAAACCCTGCATTTCCACACAATGCCGCCGTTTGAGGAAGTCAAGCTGTTCTGCTGTTTCAACACCTTCGGCAATTACTTTGAGTTTTAGGTTTTGAGCAAGCACTATAATGGTGGTAACAATGGCCGCGTCTTCCGGGTTTTTAATGATATCACCAACAAATGAGCGGTCAATTTTCAGGGTGTGTACGGGGAACCGTTTTATGTAATTGAGAGACGAATAGCCTTTGCCAAAATCGTCAATAGCAATGTAAATTCCCATTTCTCTCAAATCATTTAGTGTTTTGATGGTGTAGTCAATATCCTGCATGATTACACTTTCGGTTATCTCCAATTCCAACCAATGGGGGTCCAGCCCGGTTTCCTTTAGTATAAGGGCAATTGTTTCAACCACATTACCCTGTTGAAACTGGCAGGCCGAAAGGTTAACAGTTACGCGCATGGGCGGGAAACCCGAATCCTGCCAGGCCTTGTTTTGGGCACAGGCGGTACGCAGGACCCGCTCTCCTATTGGTATGATCAGTCCGGTATCCTCGGCGAGAGGAATAAACTCCGCTGGAGCAATCAATCCCTGCTCCGGGTGCTGCCAGCGCACCAATGCCTCCATGCCTTTTATCTGACCCGTATCTGTGTTCACCTGGGGTTGGTAGAAGACCAAAAACTCCTCGCGTTCAATGGCATGACGGAGGCTGCTTTCCATAGCAAGCCGTTCCAGGATCCTGGCATTCATACTGTGGGTGAAAAGCTGGTAATTGTTTCTGCCCTGTTCCTTGGCGCGGTACATGGCTGTATCGGCATGTTTCATCAGAGTCTCGGCATCCTGACCGTCATTTGGATACAGGGCCAAACCTATGCTGGCCGTAATCTGGAATTCATGGCCGCCAATAAAGAAGACCTGTTGAAATGCCCGGAGTATTTTTTCAGCAATCTTGGCTGCATCCTCTTCGTGGCCGATTTGAGGCAGCAACAGGGTAAATTCGTCTCCCCCCAGGCGGGCAATAGTATCACTTTCCCGAACGTGTTCTGCCAACCTGTCGGCAACCTCTTTAAGCAGCGAGTCCCCCATAGCGTGACCCAACATATCATTGACTAGCTTAAAGCGGTCCAGGTCAAGAAATAGTACGGACAGCATCTCTTTGTTGCGATGGGCATGAGCCAAGGCTAAAGAGAGGCGGTCATTGAAGAGAATCCGGTTAGGCAGATCTGTCAATGGGTCGTGATATGCCTGATGAATCATCTGCTGGAGCAGGTTTCGCTTTTCGCTTACATCATGAAAGACCAAGACAACCCCAATCATTTCGCCATCCTTGTTTCTGATTGGGGCGGCAGAATCCTCAATGGCAAACCGGTGCCCGTCCCGGTGAATTAACTGGGTATGATTGGCCAGTCCGACAATGCGCCCCTCCCGGAAACACTTTTCGACCGGGTTCTCGACAACTTCGCCAGTATTTTCGTTGATAATATTAAACACTTCCGACAAAGGCAGCCCCAGGGCCTGGTAGTTTTTCCACCCCGTAAGGTCTTCGGCTACTGTGTTGAGGTATTCCACTTTTCCAGAGGCATCGGTAGTAATAACGGCATCACCGATAGAGTGCAGGGTTACCTGAGCACGTTCTTTCTCTTCCCAGATTTCCTGTTCGGCCTTTTTCCTCCTGGTGATGTCCCTGATAACACAAACCAGCCCTCCACCCTCGATGGCCGTGAGGGAAATTTCCTGAGGAAATTTGCTACCGTCTTTCTGCCGGCCAATGGCTTCCCCTCGCCACCGGCCTTCTTTCCAAACCTCAGGCAAGACTTCTGCGCTAAACCTCTTAACTTCATCTACGTCATAAAGCATCTTCCATTTTTCCCCTAACAACTCTTCAGGGCTGTCGAATCCGTAAATTTCGGCATGGGCATCATTCAAATAAATATATTTCCCCCGATTGTCGAGCACTGCCATGCCGTCCATCGAAGCCGCAATAGCTGCAGACTGCCGGTACACAATTTCTTCCGCCTGTTTGCGTTCATCAAGGAGACGGATCTTCTGGATGGCAATCTCCACCTGTTTGGCCACGGCCTTGATAAAATCAATTTCCTCTTCGCGCCAGCAACGGCGGCAGTTAATCTGGTTAAAGACCAGGAGGTAATAACCCCGTTCGTAGAAGGAAAACGGGTGCCAGAAAAGGCTTTGAATGCCCATTTTTTCATGAAATATCTCCGCCGAACCGTCACTGGCGAAAAGCGGGTTGACATCATCCATATGGCTCTGTAGACACCGGCGGTGTTCCAAAATAAATTTATTGGTGCTGGCAAACATCTTAGTGTCAAAGACCTCTACCATCCCGGGGATGTTTGGCGTATCAAGGCTAACCCAACCACACAGGCTGGTGGCCTTCTCCTGTTCCAGGTTGACATCATAAATCAAGGCCCGGTCTACCTGAAGGGTTTTACCCATGATATGGACCATAGATTCCAGGATGGTTTTGGTGTCATCATTGGAGACAATAGCTTCCGCCATGCGGTTTAAGGCGCTCTCAAAGGAAAGCTGCTCCCGGAGCCTTTCCTTTTGAGAGCGAAGGGTTTTCTCTGCATTCTTCCGCTCCCTGATATCCCTGATAACCTCTATAATAGATACAATTTCCCCGCTGGCGTCTTTGATTGGAGAGGCCGTAATTTCTACCGGGATTTCACCTTTATCGGTTACTCCGCACCTTTCCGCGGTATGGATTTTACCATCGCGGTATGATAAAACCACCGGGCATCCTTCACAGACGCGGTCTTTTCTTTCATAGGCCGAATAGCAATACTCCCCGACGTGGTTCCCCAAAAGGTCTATTAGAACATAGTTTTGATAGATTATCCGGAAATTAATATCCTGAATGCTGACACTGTCCCCTATACCGGCAATGATTGCCTCCAGCTTGTTTGCTTCTTCGTCGTACCTGACAATTGACTGCTGCAGTTCGATAAAGTTCTGCTGGAAGGTACTGGCCATGGCCATAAAATTGCCAACCAGTGTGGTCATTTCGATTGATAAAGCAGGTGGCCAGTCTACATTCTGCTGCAAAAACAGCTTATTAGGCAAATCCGTGGTAACCAGCGCCAACTGCGACAACGGGTCGGTAATCATACGGCTCAGCCTGGAGGCCACGAGTATAGTACCAAAGACGAGAACCAACATTATAGCAAGGTTCCGGGTATATAAACTCTGCAGGATTTCATGATATGGGGCGGTCGGAACTTCGACAAAAAGCTTCCACTGGCTCTGATCGCCAAAGGTGGTCTCCCGCACGTAGTAAGAGTCCCGCCAACGTTCCGCCTGCGGCAGGTCCGGGCGGGGAGCAGGAAGCCACTGATTAGACTTGTCTTCAAGGGTTTTGATTTCGCCGCTCTGTCTGCGGATAAATTTTTGCATCGGCCGCAGCCCTTCGCGAGTACTGGCAACGATCCTGCCGGCATGGTCGATAACAGTTATACCTTTTATGGCCTCGCCCCTTGAGCTAAGTTTTAACAGCCTGTTGCAATAATCCAGGTCGAGTCCGCCTGCCGCGGCTCCCTGAAACCTGCCGTCCATTACAATCGGCACAGACATAACTACTATAGGAAAAGGCGCGCCGGCACGTCCCATAAATATATCGGACATAACCGGCCGGTTAGTGGCTTTGGCTTCCTTGAAATAGTCACGGTCGGCGAAACTCTGACCAATCGTGGACACCCCTTTGGCATCTGTGGCAGGGTAATAGGCAATGCTTTTTCCCTCGGTGTCGCAGATAATCATAGCTGCAAAATCCGGGAAAGCCTTTTTCATATTTTCTGTAATCTGCTGTAATTCGGGGGATTGTTTCATTTTGAGTTGGACAGCCGTTTTGGCTAGTTCGTTAACCGCATGCATGTGCTGCTGCTGCCATAGATTCATTTGACTCACCAGTTGGACTGTTTGGAAGTTAAGCAGGGCCTTAATGTCTGCCTCCAAGTTTTGGAGTTTATCTTTGCCGTTTATAAACATAATAATCAGGGCAGGTAAAAGAACGGCAGCCACCAGTATGTTAAATATCACCTTCTGGAAAGATATGGTATGCCCTTCCTCAGAACCAAAGGCCCACTTACGGACAGGTAAATAGGTTAAAATCGTACTGGCCACCAAAGTATTGAAAATACCGTTGACACTTTGTTTAAGGGCAACAAGCAGAGTCGTCATAAAGTTTACCTGGAGGGTCCCGTAGTAAAAAAGAACTACCAGGGGGATGCCGATAAAAACCCAGAAAAGGCCGTCCACCAGGATGATGTTTTCGTTTTTCCGGCGCAAGAACAGCCCTGCAAACAACGCCTCACAGGCAAAAATGATAATTGAATAGGGGTGATGCCAGATAAAGTAGGTGTAGCTGCTGGCCGCTACGGCCGCCAGCACACCCCAAATCGGCCCATATACGCCGACAACAACCATCACGGCTATGCTGCCGAAAAGGAAATCAACCCCCAGGAAAAGCGGCACACTGAAATAGTTGCCTGCCAAGCCAGCGGCAACAAGTATTGCTAAAACCATAACAGGTCTTAATGATGCCAAAGATAACCGGTCTAAGCGGGACATAAATACCTCCAAAACTTAGAGAATCTTTGTCTTTATAAAAACTATAAGTATAATAATTAGACATTTTGCAAAATTTACCTGCCTAAAAGGTATATTGTTCGACAAAAAATACATCTGGGATGAAAAAATCCCTATTGTCAGGCACAGCCCCAATCCACAAAAAAAAACCGCACCGGAGATCGATCTGACGACCACAGTACGGGCACTTACAACAGGCGAAAAAACCTTTTCAGTTTACTTTTTGGCCGGGGCAGTTCTATTTTTTCTTTATTAGATATAATTCATAATAATGTCTAGCTATTTCATTTTCACAATCAAAATTTCTTTCAAATTCAAATTCTATTGCCGTAGTACTCTCATTTACTTTGAAATTTGATATTCTAAGTAATCCTATA
>JAJZQD010000018.1 GCA_021847735.1 Bacillota bacterium
ATGCGGTCCGGCAAATAATAAATCAAAAACTGCGGGCAGGGGCGGGGACCGATTTATGCTGCCTGCCTCCGTCAAGCCGTAATGTAATTTTGCCTGTTCTGGCCAGGATGGAAGAGGAATCGGAACTGCATATTGTCCTGGTTCTGGATACCAGTGGAAGTATGCTGAAAAAGAGGCACCTCCTGGACCAAAGTCTTAGAGACCTGATCATATCACTGGGAAACCGCTTACGCCCGGTTAAACTTGCCGTTATCCAGTTTCCCGGCCCATCGGGCAGCGCAAGCATTCTTAAACCGCTGCAGAGTGACAACCTTCTTACGTCACAATTGTTGACAAAACTGGTTTATGGCGGGTTGACTCCTACAGGGCCGGCAATCGACCTTGCGGTGGCCGCTCTGGCAGAGTCGGCTGTTGGTGCTGCGGCGGGTCATCTCCGGGGGCCGGTTAAAAACCCCGGTGCGGTGGAGAAACTAATATGAATACCTTAGAACGGGGACCGGTTTTAAGGTGCGGCCAGGTTGTCAGGGGCCGGTGGGAACAGAACAGTTACAGGGTTATGCGGCTTCTGGGGCAAGGCGGGACCGGGCACGTTTATCTGGTGAAAAACCGGGAAGGCCAGCTGAGGGCCATGAAAATTTCCACTGACTTGGAGGGAATAACCCATGAACACCGGATGCTGCTTTCCCTCAACAGTTGTGGTCAGATAAAGGAACTGGGAGTCGTACCGCAGGTCTACGAGCTGGACGACTTTCAAACCGGCAGTATAGTGAATCATTACATTGTTACCCAATACTGCCCAGGGACTAATGTTGGCAGGCGTGGCGAATTTGGTATCCGCGATACTGCAGTATTAGGCAAGCAAGTTGCCCAGTTTTTGAGCAGTTTACACCAAACCGGGCGTGTTTTCGGTGACCTTAAGCCGAGCAATGTTATTTATGATTTTAAACGTAACATGACTCACATCATTGATTACGGAAGCGTGACCTTCAAGGGGCATTGTTTAAAACAATACACGCCCGGTTATGACCGGGCCAGTTGGCTGGCTGGGCCCAGAACGGCAGATGAACACTACGATATATTTGCTTTAGGTATGCTGTTGTCCACCCTGCTGCTGGGGAAAGCGAACAAGTACCAAGTCGGGTTAGCGGCTGTTATTGCCCGGGTAACAACGAAAATTAATCATCCCCAACTGCGAAAAACGGTAGTCAAAGCTCTGAAACAGGAGTATTTACAGTGTCACGAAATTGCGGCCGAGCTATCCCAGGTAGCCGATGAGATTTCTGTACAGGACTCAGGCAGGGCAGTAGGGTTCTTTGTTAATTTCATGGGGGCAGCTTCAGTATTAGCATTTATTCTTGGTTTAGCATACTATTATCAACAATAGGCAGGAAAAGAAAGCCGGATGTCGAATGGAAACGGTAACCAGACCGGAGAGAGGTTGTTGAAATGCTTGAACGGGTTCGGGCAACCATTCGAAAATACTGTATGTTTAGCCCCGGGGACCGGGTTCTCGCAGGGGTTTCCGGAGGACCTGATTCTGTAGCACTGGTTCATGTTCTTCAAAGGTTGGCAGCGGAACTGCAGATTGAGGTAAATATTGCCCACCTTAACCATTGTTTCAGGGGGCGGGAGTCGGCGCAGGATGCCGAGTTTGTCCGTGAGCTGGCCAAACAGTTGAACTTACCGGCGGTAATCGAGAGCAAAGATGTCACCCGGTACGCCAGGGAACACCACCTGTCGGCCCAGGCAGCGGCAAGGGAAGTACGCTACCGCTTTTTTGAAGACACGGCCCGAGAGCTGGGCAGCAGCAAGCTGGCTACGGGGCATAATGCCAATGACCAGGCAGAGACCGTTTTGATTCATTTCCTGAGGGGGAGCGGGCCCGCCGGCTTAGGCGGTATTCCACCGGTGAGGGACGGGTGGATTGTCCGGCCGCTGATTGACATTCAAAGGGTCCAGATTGACAAATACTGCGAGGAAAACTGTTTAGCTGCAAGGCTGGACCAAAGCAATCTAAAAACCGTTTACACCAGAAACAAGTTAAGGCTTGAGTTAATCCCCCTTCTGGAACGGGAGTACAACACCAATCTTGTGCAGACTTTGGTGAGGACCGGCGAAATAATGAGGGAAGAAGAAAGTTTTCTGCAGGATTTGACATCTGGGTACTGGCATAAAACCTGTGTCCTGCAAGACAAGGATGAAGTAGCATTCAATCTCCGGTTGTTTAAGGAACTGCCCAAAATGATTCAGATAAGATTAATCCGTTATGCCTGGGGACAGCTGACAGGTACCGGTCACAACCTTGGGTTCGTTCACCTGACCGCTATATTGAATATGCTGACAGGAGGGGAAACCGGTTCGATGTTGAACCTGCCAATGGGGGTTACATTTAACAGGTCTTACGGGCAGTTTTTTTTGTCCAGAGCCCTTCCGCCCGTCGGAGTACAAAGCTACTCCCATGAGATTATGATTCCTGGCGTCACCAGGATACCTGAAACGGGAGATACTATCCTGGCTGAAATTATGGAAGGAAGTATCGATGATTTATCCGAAACTCAGAGATTCGATGAAATCGTAATCGATTTTGACAAGGTCGGCCAGCCTTTAACTGTGCGCTCCCGTAAACCGGGGGAACGGTTTTCGCCACACGGCCAGATAGGGACCAAGAAACTAAAGAAGTTTCTCATTGACAGTAAGGTTCCCCGACTGGACCGCGAAAAAGTGCCGGTTTTGGTTACCGGTGACGACCAGATAATCTGGGTGGCCGGTTTACGGGCTGACCGGAGATGGCAGGTTGACCGGGATACAAAAAAAGCATTGAAGTTGAAATTAATAAGAAATATCTGAAAACAAAATTGAAAACTGCTATTTTATATGATACAATTACCTAGTATGAAAATTTTCGAATTCCTTCGCACGGAGAGGGGTGAAGTGGTTGAACCGAATATTTAAAAACCTAAGTATTTACCTGCTGATTGTTGTTTTGGCAGTTGCTATAATAAAGTACACCTCCCCAACACAACAACCGATTAAGGAGTTAAGCACCAATGAGCTTTACTCCGCTGTTCAGGAAAAAAAGGTCAAAAAGGTCAGCATCCAACCCGAAGAGCAAATAACTCATATATCGGGTGAAATGAAGGACGGGAAAGCCTTTACGGCAATTGGTTCCACTGAGGAAATCAGCGATTTATCCAAGACTTTGCGGGAGAATAAGGTCGAACTTGCATATCGGCCGACACCCAAAGCCCCGTGGTGGACAAATCTCTTTATTAACTTCCTGCCGATTTTGCTGTTAATAGGAATTGTCTTCTTTATGCTAAACCAAACCCAGGGCGGTGGCAGCCGTGTTATGTCCTTTGGAAAAAGTAAGGCCCGCCTGCACTCGGATGATAAGAAACGGGTTACCTTCGAAGATGTTGCGGGAGCCGATGAGGTCAAGCAGGAGCTCGAGGAAGTCGTTGAATTTCTTAAACACCCTAAAAAATTTAACGAACTTGGGGCCAAGATACCTAAAGGAGTGCTTCTGTATGGGCCTCCCGGCACAGGTAAAACACTGCTGGCGAGAGCTGTTGCCGGTGAAGCAGGCGTTCCCTTCTTTACCATAAGCGGTTCCGACTTTGTGGAAATGTTTGTAGGCGTGGGTGCTTCCAGGGTTCGCGACCTGTTTGAGCAGGCCAAGAAGAGTGCGCCCTGTATAGTGTTTATTGACGAGATTGATGCGGTCGGCCGTCAGCGTGGCGCCGGCCTTGGCGGCGGCCACGATGAACGGGAACAGACATTGAACCAGCTGCTGGTAGAGATGGACGGTTTTAACCCCAATGAAGGGATTATCATTGTCGCCGCAACAAACCGGCCTGACATTCTTGACCCGGCATTACTGCGGCCAGGCCGTTTCGACAGGCAGATAGTTGTGGATGTACCTGATATAACCGGACGTAAGGAAATACTGCAGGTTCACATTAAAGGCAAGCCGCTGGCCAATGACGTTGATCTGGGCGTTCTGGCCCGCAGGACACCTGGCTTTACAGGGGCAGACCTGGCCAACCTGGTCAATGAAGCAGCCTTGTTAGCCGCCCGCACCAACAAAAAGCAAATTAACATGTTTGAAATGGAAGATGCCATTGAGCGGGTGGTGGCCGGGCCTGAAAAGAAGTCCAAAGTTATTAGTGAAAAGGAAAAGAAACTTGTATCATATCATGAAGCGGGTCATGCACTTGTCAGCACTTTGCTGAAGGATACAGACCCGGTTCACAAGGTTTCCATTATACCCAGAGGCCGCGCCGGCGGATATACCTTGATTTTACCGACAGAGGACCGGTATTACCGGACCAAGTCGATGCTGTTGGATGAAATTGTTGTTCTCCTCGGCGGCCGGGTGGCAGAAAGCCTTGTCCTCGGTGATATAAGTACCGGGGCCCAGAACGACCTGGAAAGAGCCACCAGCATTGCGCGTAAGATGATTATGGAGTATGGCATGAGCAGCGAGATCGGTCCGTTGACCCTTGGCAGGAAGACCGAGCAGGTTTTCCTTGGCCGGGACATTGCCCGGGATCGGAATTACAGTGAAGAAGTTGCCTTTGCCATTGACAAGGAAGTCCGCAAAATTATTGATAAGAGTTATAACAAGGCCGAAGAACTGCTCAAATCCAGTATGGATAAGCTGCACCTGATTGCCAGCACTTTGATGGACAAAGAAACCCTTGACTCCGACGAATTTACTGCCTTGATTGAAGGGCGTACCGTCGAGGAAGTCAAAAAGGTAAGGCTGGCTAAGGAACTGGCCCAGGATAAAGATAACAGCATTATTAACGCGCCTCCCAAAAAAGCTGAACCTGGAGAAGAGGCTAAGCCGGTCGAACAGGCTGAAGAAGATGAACGGGCGGCCCTTGAAAAGACAGATGACACTTCGCCCGCCGATTCGGGGCGGCCGGAAATCACGATCAACCACGGACAAAAACCGGAGGATGAGGAAGCCGATAGTAATTAAGAACCCAGAATCCAGGAGGCGAACCAAATTGGAACGAACATATGTGATGATAAAACCCGACGGGGTGCAGAGAAATCTGGTAGGTGAAATAATTTCCCGTTTTGAGAAAAAGGGGTTTAAGATTGTAGGACTGAAAATGCTTCAAATTGACAGGGCCATTGCTGAAAAGCACTATGCTGAACACATTGGCAAACCGTTTTTTGAAGGGCTGGCCTCTTACATTACCTCCGGTCCGGTAGTGGCCATGGTTCTAGAAGGCAAGGATGTAGTGGCTGCGGCGCGGGCTATGAACGGCGCCACTAACCCTGCCAACGCGGGGCCCGGTACTGTCAGGGGGGATATGGCCATCGAGGTCGGCAGAAACGTGATTCATGGGTCAGATTCGGTGGACAGTGCCAAGCGGGAGATATTCATATACTTTACAGAGGAAGAACTCTGTGAATATAAAAAAGTACTGGAAAATTGGATTTACGAGTGAACTCGTTCAGCTAAAGCTGAACATCGAAATAAAAAACAACCTATATTGCGAAAGATAGAAACAGTAGGAAACCGCCTGCTGTTTCTTTGTATTATTACCTATTTTGGGTCTATTGTTGTAAAAAACTGTCAGCAAATTAAGTTAACATGGGAAATCGCAGGATAGTGAACTCTTTCAGCTAAAGCTGAACATCGAAACTTCAGTGGGGGACTCTACCCCCACTGAAGCAGAAAAGTGGAAACTCCACCTTATAGAAGGTGGAGTCTTGGAATTGGGATTAACTATTTTGTGCATTATGGCAGGAATTTAACTAAGCACACCGAATCCTAACTATTACCTAAAAAGTATTATTGGAGGTGTAGTCATGGATCCGTCTTTAAAAATTGGCATTTTTGGTGAAGCAAAGACGGTAGTGTCTGATAAAAATACTGCCATTACCCACGGGAGCGGCAGCATCCCTGTTTTTGCGACACCGGCGATGATAGCCCTGATGGAGAACGCAGCACTGTCTTCCGTAGAGCCCCTTCTTCCCGAAGGCCACACCACAGTTGGGATTAGCATCAGTTCATCCCATATAGCAGCAACCCCGGTCGGGATGGAAGTTACGGCCAAAGCGGAATTGGTGGAGATAGACGGAAAACGCCTTGTTTTCAAAGTTGAGGGTTATGACGCGAAGGAAAAGATTGGTGAAGGGACTCACCAGAGATTTATCATTAACAAAGAAAAATTCATGAAAAAGAATGAAGAAAAGAGGGCCGCAAAATAGTTCTAATAGGAATCCGCAGAATATATTCTATAAAGTGGTGACCGAGCTGCCTTCTTCCAACAGAGGATATGTCATTAATTTTTTAAATATTTTGTCTTTATTGGCAGGAGAATTTATAAAGGTCACGAATAATAATAAGGCTAACCAAATAAGCCCCCCGACAGAGGTGTTGCCCGTATGGGCAAAGACGGCTTTGTGAATGTTTTCATAAGCCGTTTATTCGCTGCTCTGTTGGAGCGGGCTGCTTCAGGTATATTGATTCAAACGGTAAATCTATTGGGTTGCCGAAACATACAAGCTTATCTAAATAATTTTAAAGGGGGGGTTAATGTTTTCAAGCAGGAGGAATAATTCTTGCGTGTTTTTGTGGTTAATTCAATTTTATAATGAGTCGAAGGGAGAGATTATTTAATGCCTTACAATCCTAGGTCAATGAATCCGACTGAGTTTAAAGATTGGCAAATTGCCGCTGAGGCAGAAAAGTTTTTACCTACTCCTGAGGAGTGGATTGAGAAATTAGGGCTGAAAAAGGAAGAGATGATTCCTTACGGTAAAACGCCCAAACTCGATTTCATCAAGATAATGGACCGCCTGAAGGATAAGCCTGACGGCAAATATGTTGAAGTTACCGCCATTACTCCTACACCGCTAGGCGAAGGCAAGACAACCGTTTCCATGGGGCTTATTCAGGGACTCGGTGTAAAAGGCAAGAATGTTGGTGGAGCACTTCGCCAACCTTCCGGTGGACCGACTATGAACGTAAAGGGTACTGCAGCCGGTGGCGGTAATGCCCTGCTTATTCCGATGACCGAGTTTTCCCTCGGCCTTACCGGAGATATCAATGATATCATGAACGCTCACAACCTGGCCATGGTAGCCCTCACTTCCCGGTATCAGCATGAGTGCAACTATACTGACGAAGAGCTTACCAAGCGTGGTTTAAGGCGTCTTGATATAGACCCGAAAAACGTTGAGATGGGATGGGTAATGGACTTCTGTGCCCAGTCTTTACGGAACATCATGATTGGCCTTGGCGGAAAGAAAGACGGATATCCGATGGCATCCAGATTCGGTATCGCAGTAGGGTCCGAACTAATGGCTATTCTCGCTGTTTCAAGAGACCTGGCAGACCTGAGAGACCGTCTTGGCAAGATTATCGTTGCCTATGACAGGACAGGTAAACCGGTTACCACCTCTGACCTTGATGTGGCCGGCGCTATGTGCGCTTGGATGCGAAACACCATCAACCCGACCCTTTGCTATTCAGTAGAAGGCCAGCCTGTATTGATTCATGCAGGGCCGTTCGCCAACATCGCTATTGGCCAGAACTCTGTTATCTCTGACCGCTTAGGTCTGAAACTGTTCGATTACACTGTAACCGAGAGTGGTTTTGCCGCTGACATCGGTTTCGAGAAATTCTGGAACGTAAAATGCCGCCTAAGTGGCAACGTCCCCAACGTTTCAGTTATCGTAGCTACTATCAGGGCTCTCAAGATGCACGGTGGCGGCCCAACCGTTGCCCCCGGACGTCCACTGCCCGCAGAATATACCCAGGAAAACCTCGACTTGGTGGAAAAGGGCTGCGAGAACCTGTTCCATATGGTCAATGTGGTCAAGAAATCGGGTATCATTCCTGTTGTCTGTATCAACAGCTTCTACACTGACACCAAAGCAGAAGTTGACCTGGTCAGGAAGAAGTGCGCTGAATTCGGAGTTCGCTGTGCATTGTCCGAGCACTGGATGTATGGTGGTGAAGGCGCTGCTGAGCTGGCTGACGTGGTTATGGATGCCTGCAATGAGCCTACCAACTACAAACCGCTCTATCCGCTGGAAATGCCGCTCCGCCAGCGTGTTGACATGATTGCCAAGGAAGTTTACGGTGCTGACGGCGTTATCTGGTCACCGGTTGCCGAAGCTAAGGCTAAGAAATTTGAATCCGATCCTCATTACGCAGATTTCCAAACCATGATGGTAAAAACTCACCTGAGTCTTACCCACGACCCGACACTAAAGGGTGTTCCCAAGAACTGGATGCTGCCGATTCGCGATGTTTTGGTTTATGGCGGCGCCAAGTTCCTCTGCCCGTGCGCCGGGGACATCTCCTTAATGCCTGGTACCGCTTCCGACCCAGCCTACAGGAAAGTAGACGTGAATGTAAAAACCGGCGAAGTAAGCGGATTGTTCTAAAAAAAATATGCAACATTAAAAAGGGGGTGTCTCAAAAGGAGGCACCTCCTTTCTTGTAGTATGCCCGGCATGGGCTTTGGGGGAACATATGAGATTATTCAATTCAAAAAAAATAGAAAAAATAACATAGTGGGTGTATAATAAAACTACAAATGTAGTTACAGTAATAATAATTATTTGCGTTCACAAACTGTAAGGGGGTGGTTGCCGGGATACTTTCACAGACCGTTGTCAAGAAGAAAATTATATTGTTACATAACTTAGAAAAGGACGGTGTTAAGCATGGCACGACAAGAAACGATGTCACCGCCGGAACGAATGCATGCCCTTCTCACAGGCCAAAAGTTAGACCGTGTTCCTTTTATCCCGTTTATCTTCGGTTATACTGCTGTTGCAACCGGTTACAAGGTTGGTGACATTTATGCCGAGCCGGAAATTAGTTTCCGGGCCCAGCTCTTAACCCAGGAACTCTTTGGCTACGACGGCTCGCCCCTATATGGCTACGCTTCATATGGCGGTTGGGAACTTGGTGGAGAGATACATTTTCCTTACGGTAAGTGGGAGCAAGCGCCGAATGTGACCAGGCATCCATTAAGTACCCGTGAAGCCATCGAAGAATATGAGGTGCCCGAAGATGTCAGCAAATGTGGGGCCGTTCCTCTTATGCTTCGGTTTTCCGACCTGCAGGCCCAGTATGGGATGCCTGTCATTGTTCAGGCAGGGACACCGTTTACATGTGCCGGTGCCGCTATCGGGGAAGAAATTATGCTTAAGTGGATGAGAAAAGAACCACAGTTAGTTCACCAGGTGTTACGCAAGACAACAGATTTTCTGCTCAAAGTAATAGAACTTTTTGTCAAACGCTATGGGGCGGAAAGAATGATGGCCTTTGACGGAGGGCCCACGGAAGCCAACCAACTGATTTCACCCAAACAATTTGAAGAATTTGCCCTGCCCTATGTTTCGGAAATCCATGACAAGGCTATTGCTATGGGAATAAACACCTTCTTTACCCATATCTGTGGTGAACAAAACCTCAACCTGCCATACTGGGAAAAAGTAGACTGCGGCAATCCGGGTATAGTGAGTGTCGGGCACGAAGTAAGCTTGGATAAAGCTAAGCAGATATTTGGGGAGAGGAATATTGTCGCCGGCAATATCAATACGACAGTTATTCAGATGGGTACCCCGGAAGAGGTATACGAACTAACAAAAAACATCATTTTGCAGGGCAAAGATTCTCCGCGGGGATTTGTCTTAATGGCGGGATGTGAGGTGCCGGTGTTGGCCCCGCCGATAAATATCTACTATATGATGAAGGCATTACGGGACTTTGGGTTCTACGATTGATTCGGTTGCTGTTGATACCTTTTCACGACAGGATGATATGAGATGGTTACAACGAGGGTAAGAAAGGGCTGCTGACGGAGGTCAACAGCCTTTTTTACGTCAAGGGCAGGATTTCTGCGGAATATGTCTAATAAAGTATGTTACTGCCAAGCAAACTAAGGTTAGTAATTAATCACCTATGGGGGGAGTTTCTTGACCAGGGTGCAGTCAATAATGGAAGACCCGCTATTTGCGGAATACCTTTCAAAAAACAGTATCAAAGAGGCGGACAGGAAATTCTGCCGGCATACTTTCCAACACCTTGTGGATGTTGCCCGTATCACATATATCCAGATGCTGGAAAGCGGCGGCATCAAGAGTTTTTGCGAGGAAAAGGATATTAATATGAGGTTGGCCCGGGAAATAATTTACGCCGCCGCCCTGCTCCATGACATTGGGCGATGGAAGGAGTATGAAACCGGGGAGGACCATGCGGCTGTCAGTGCGGAACTGGCCAGGGACATATTGAGGAGGACCGGATTTCGTGAAAGCGAGATTCGGATAATAACCACCGCCATTTCGGAACATCGGCGGACGACAGAAAATATGTCAGTACTTGGTACGTTTCTATACAGGGCAGACAATCAGTCCAGGCTGTGCTTGCGGTGTGAGGCAAGCAATGAATGCTATAAATTTGACCAGATGGAAACAGCCCGCAAGGGGCTGATTTATTAAAAATATTTGGGCATTTGGAGGAATGTAGTGTGAGAATCAGGGCAATTAAAATAGATGATGCTGCCAAGGCGAGACAGGAAATCGCCTCCATCGGGGCTGACGATGCCGGGGTTGCGGTAATGGCTCCAAAGGCCATCTACAGGGTAATCAAAGTCGAAAATATTTCCGCTAAGGCGGCGGTTGTTTTAAAACAGGAAATGCTTTCTAAAGGAGGTGAAGCGGCTGTTAGCAGGGGGGTTGGCAATTTTTCGGTCGAAAAAACCGACGTTTTGCTGATGGGTACTGTCAGGCAGTTTAACAGGCTGATTAGCAAACTGAGGGCCCAGCCTTTCGGACTGAGCAAACTGGCGGAACTGTTGTGCCAGGCCATGGGTAACCTGGACAGCAGCTGTCGCCAGCTTGGTCTGAATTGCCGTGGGTATCACCTGCCATTGGGCGAAAGAACTATTGTGATGGGGATCCTCAATATAACCCCTGATTCATTTTCTGACGGAGGCCAGTTTTTTGACCTGGACGTAGCAGTAGAACATGCACTGGAAATGGTTGAACAGGGGGCCGATATTATTGATATAGGCGGGGAATCTACCAGGCCGAAGGCCTCTCCGTTACCTTTGGAAGCCGAACTGGAGAGGGTAATGCCGGTCCTGAAAAAACTTGTGCGGGAGATAAAGGTACCTATTTCTGTAGATACGTACAAGGCTGAGGTAGCCAGACAGGCCCTGGCCGAAGGGGCCCACATAATAAATGATGTCTGGGGGCTCCAGGCCGATCCCGAAATGGCCGGCGTGGTTGCCCGGTTCGACGATGCACCCCTGATTCTTATGCACAACCAAACTGGTAACGAATATAAAAGCATGATGGATGACATCCTGGGTTCGCTTGGGGAGAGTGCCGGGAAAGCGTTAGAGGCAGGCATAAAACGGGAAAACATAGTCCTAGATCCGGGAATTGGCTTCGGAAAAGACACAGACCAGAACCTGGAGGTAATGAACCGCCTGTGGGAGTTTAAAACCCTTGGTTACCCAATCCTGCTTGGCACCTCCAGAAAATCCATGATCGGCAACACCTTGGGACTGCCGGTAACGGAAAGGGTTGAAGGCACGGCAGCCACTGTCGCATTTGGCATAGCCCAGGGTGCGGATATTGTCAGGGTGCATGATATTAAAGAAATGGTACGGGTAGTAAAAATGACTGATGCTATGGTGAGGAGGTAGCAATATGGGTAAAGATAAGATAATTCTCTCCGGGATGCAGTTTTACGGGCGACACGGTGTTTTTCCTGAGGAAAAAGCGATGGGCCAGAAATTCATAATTGATGTCGAACTGTTCCTGGATTTGAAAAGAGCGGGGACTTCCGATGATATTGCCAATACACCCAATTATGCCGATATATATGCAATCATAAAGAACGCCACAACTCAGAACAACTATAATTTGATAGAAGCTCTGGCGGAAGCCATTGCCCAGGAAATACTGTCAGCCTACCATATTGACCAGGTGGTTGTCCGGGTGCGCAAGCCTCATGCCCCAATCAGCGGGATTTTTGACTATATGGGCTGCGAAATTGTAAGGGGGCGCAAGGGATAATGCCCAAGGCATTTATTGGGCTTGGTTCGAATGAGGGTGAACCGGTCGCCAATCTAACCGGGGCCTTGAGAGCCCTTGACAATACAGCGGGGATAAAGGTAATTGCTGTTTCATCCCTTTACCTTACCGAGCCGGTAGGGTATGAAAACCAACTGTGGTTTCATAACTGTGTGGCGGAAATCGAAACAAAACTACCGCCCACCCGACTGTTACAGGTACTGCAGGGCATAGAAAACTCCCTGGGCAGGGTCAGGACTGTCAGGTGGGGGCCCAGAACCGTTGACCTGGACATACTTCTTTACGACCGGGTGCAGATAGACTCCGAAAAACTGGTTATTCCCCATCCAAGGATGACTGAACGTGCTTTTGTTATGGTTCCTTTGGCAGAAATAGCCGGGGAAGAGCTGTTTACGGACGGGCGGACTCTTAACGAAATAAGGAGTCTTCTGGGTAATAATCAAAGATACAGTTGCATTCCACAGAAAATATGGTAAAATTAAAAATGCCAGGCAGTATCCAGTTCTGGAATTGCACCGGCGAAGACCTTTTTTGTGGCACGTCAAATATTTTTCATGAAACCGCTTGGAGCCGTGAGGACCGAGACGGAAGGTATACTTGATTTTGCTATCAAAAACCTTTCGGATATTTTCGGGGGTTTTTATTTTTTTAATCTATTGTCTAAATTTTCCGCCAAAGGAGAATGCCGTATGTTTAGAGTTGGTGTGATAGGGACTGGAGTTGTCGGTTCGGCTGTGGCCCTCTTATTACGGCAAAAAGGGTACGAATTCACCGGCGTCTGTTCCAAAACAGGCGTTTCAGCCGCCCGGCTTGCAGCTTCACTGGGGTGTAAGTTTTATAGCGACCCCGCAGACGTGTTGGTTGACGCCCGGATTGTATTCCTGACAGTACCTGACCGTGAAATAGACCAATTAGCCCACCGGTTGGCTGATTCGGAATATGTAAATAATGAACATGTTTTTTTTCATATGAGCGGGGCATTACCTGCCGAAGTTCTCCATCCTTTGAAGGAAAAAGGTTCGGCTATAGGTTCCATGCATCCGCTGCAATCCTTTGCAAGCATTGAAAAAGCGGTTGAAAATCTTCCAAATTCGTTTTTTGCTGTACAGGGTGATGCCGCCGCTGCTGAGATAGCCTTTGCCTTAGCCGAAACACTGTCAGGAAAGCCTTTTATGTTAAAGAGCGAGGACAAGGCACTCTATCATTTAGGGGCCTGTATTGCCTCCAATTACCTGGTAGCCCTGATCCATTTTGCAGTGGGTATTTACAGGCAAATTGGGCTGACCGAGATGCAGGCAACCGAGGCTCTGATGCCTTTAATCAGGGGTACGCTGGCAAACATAGAGTTGTTGGGGCCGGCTAAAGCTCTTACGGGACCTGTGGCGCGAGGGGATATCAATACGATAGAGAAGCACCTGGGGGCCATCGGGAACCTTGCTTCCGGCCAGGCCGATTTATATAAATATCTTGGCTGTTACACGACTCAAGTGGCAGTTGAAAAGGGCAGTATCGATAATTCTATTGCGGAAAAGCTGTTATGCATTTTCCGGGAGGAGGTAAATCAAGATGTCAGACAGTAAAGTTACTACCTTGAAGCTTAAAGAAATGAAACAACGTGGTGAAAAAATAACGGTGTTAACGTGTTATGACTATTCCACAGCAAAAATGTTGGATAAAGCGGGGATAGATGTTTTGCTGGTTGGGGATTCCCTGGGTATGGTGCTGCTGGGGTACGATTCCACCATTCCGGTTACGATGGAGGACATGATGATCCATACCAAGGCCGTTTCAAAAGGCACAAAAAAAGCTCTGGTGGTAGGAGACATGCCGTTTATGTCTTATCAGATATCTGTAAGCGAAAGTGTCAGAAATGCGGGCAGGTTCCTGCAAGAAGCCGGGGCCAATGCCGTTAAACTGGAGGGCGGCAGGGAAATTGCCTGCACTATCCAGGCCATCAATGCGGCGGGTATCCCGGTAATGGGGCACCTCGGGCTTACCCCGCAGTCGATTAACAAACTTGGGGGCTACCGGGTCCAGGGCAAAGACGAAGCCGCCGCCCGGATTATACTAAATAACGCCCTGGCCTTACAGGACGCGGGAGTTTTTGCTATTGTGCTGGAATGTGTTCCGGCACCACTGGCGAAGATGGTCACCGAACGGCTGGATGTCCCTACTATTGGAATTGGAGCCGGGGTGGATTGTGACGGCCAGGTGCTTGTGATCCATGACCTGCTGGGGCTTTATTCAGAGATATCGCCCAAGTTTGCCAAGACATATGCGTCATTGCACAGCACCATCGGAGAAGCCGTGGGCCAATATAAAGCCGATGTCAGGAAAGGTGTGTTTCCGGGACCGGAACACAGCTTCGGGATGGATCCAGGTGAAATAGGCAAGCTTTACTAATCTCCAGAGCAGTGCCGGGCCAAGATTAATAGATTGATGGGAGTACCGAGAGAGCATGCGCGTAATTAGCACTATTAAAGAAATGAAATCTGCGGTCAGGGAAGTGCGGGGCCAGGGCAAGTCAGTAGGTTTTGTACCTACAATGGGGTACTTGCACAACGGCCATCTTACCCTGATGCAGGAAGCAAAAAGTAAAACTGATTTTGTGGTAGTGAGCATTTTTGTCAATCCACTGCAGTTCGGTGTAGGTGAAGATTATGAGGATTATCCCCGTGACCTCAGCCGGGATAGTTCTTTGGCTGAAAGCGCGGGTGTGGACATTATTTTCGCCCCGACAGTGAGGGAGATGTACCCCAAGGGTTACGCCACCTTCGTGGAAGTTGAGAAACTTACCGGCGTGTTATGCGGGAAGTCACGGCCGGGGCATTTCAAAGGGGTTACCACTGTGGTAACCAAATTGTTTAACATTGTCGAGCCTGACATCGCCTTTTTCGGCCAGAAAGATGCCCAACAGTCTATTGTGCTCAAAAAGATGGTTGAAGACCTGAATATGAATCTCAAAATTGAGATTGTACCTATAGTAAGGGAAAAAGACGGTTTGGCCATGAGTTCCCGAAATTCCTATTTAAATTCCGAGGAAAGACGGGCAGCCCTGGCTTTGTCACAGAGTCTTGAAATGGTTAGAGAGCTCATCGCCTCCGGGGAAAGAAACAATCTGGTCTTGGTTGATGAAATACGTAAGTTCATAAGCCGGGAGCCTTTGGCCAGGATTGATTATGTTGAAATCCTTTCTGTCCCAGACCTGGAAAAGACGGAATTTCTTCAGGGCAGTAACCTTATTGCCCTGGCGGTATTCATAGGTAACACCAGATTAATTGATAACATGGTTTTGGAGGGATAAGGCGTGTTTAGAACAATGTTAAAATCCAAAATACACCGGGCCAAAGTCACAGAAGCCGATTTAAACTACGTCGGAAGTATCACTATTGACGAAACCCTTATGGAGGCTGCCGATATCCTTCCGAATGAGAAAGTGCAAATTGTTAACAATAATAACGGTGCGCGGTTTGAAACGTATGTCATAAAAGGCGCCAGGGATTCAGGTGTCCTCTGCCTGAACGGGGCGGCAGCCCGCTTGGTTCAACCTGGGGACAGGGTTATCATAATTTCATACGCTCTGGTGGATAACCGGGAAGCCGCTGATTTTAGGCCGAAAGTGCTTTTTGTCGATGATAACAACCATATCAGTGAAATAAGTTCCCAGGAAATCGCCGGGGATGTCAGGTGATTTTTCGCCAAAAAATTTATTTAAAAATGAAGGTTTTTGTGGTCTAATATTTAATAAGGAATAGTACATGTTTTAGGAGTTGATATACTTGGCAGAACGGGAACAGGATTTTGCCCAACTTTCCGCAGAAATATTAGACCTGAAGAAAAAACACAATGCTATCATACTCTCTCACCTGTATCAAAGACCGGAAGTTCAGGATGTAGCTGATTATATAGGAGATTCCCTTGGCCTTTCACAGGAAGCGGCCAAGACTGGTGCGGAGGTTATTGTTTTTTGCGGTGTTCATTTTATGGCGGAAACGGCCGCCATATTGTCACCCGGTAAAACAGTGCTCCTCCCGGAAGTAAATGCCGGTTGTCCCATGGCAGATATGGTAACAGCTGAGGCTTTACGGGCGAAAAAAAGGGAGTATCCCGATGCGGTAGTGGTATGCTATGTTAACTCGTCGGCTGATGTTAAAGCGGAATCCGATATCTGTTGTACTTCCGCAAACGCTGTCAAGATAGTCCGTTCTGTTCCGGTGGACAAGCCGGTTTTGTTTGTGCCTGACCGCAACCTGGGGAATTACGTAGGTGTTAAATCAGGCCGCCAGATTATATACTGGGAAGGTTATTGCAACACCCATGACAAATTGACTGTTGATGATATCTTGCAGGCAAAAGAGTCCCATCCCGGTGCTACTGTGATGGTACACCCAGAATGCCGGCCCGAAGTGGTGGCTTTGGCAGACCAGATTTTTAGCACCTCGGGTATGATAAAGTTTGCCAGGGGAAACGAGGCTGCGGAATATATTATTGGGACAGAGATGGGGATTCTCCACCAACTTTACAAGGAATGCCCGGGCAAAAAGTTTTATATTGCTTCAAACAAATTGATTTGCCCAAATATGAAAGCTACGACTTTGCAGAAGGTCAAGTGGGCTTTGGAAGAAATGCAGCCTCGGGTCATGGTGCCGGAAGCGATTCGTGAGAAAGCCCTGGGCGCCGTTGAACGGATGATTACAGTTAAGTAACGGGGGAGGCTTTTTTTTGATTCCAAGGTATATTGCTAATTTTGATACCCGAAATCTTCCTCAGAGGCAAACGGATTTTTTGATTATAGGCAGCGGTATAGCCGGATTGTATACTGCCCTTAATGCCAGCAGTTTTGCCAAAGTAACGGTCCTAACCAAAAAGAAACTGGGTGACACCAATACTGAAAGGGCCCAGGGCGGCATTGCGGCGGCTATTCACAGCGCCGACTCCCCCGCATTACATAGGGCTGATACTTTGGAGGCCGGGGCCGGGCTGTGTAGTATTGCCTCCGTCGAGGTGCTTGTTAATGAAGGCCCGGACCGGGTCAGAGAATTAATTGAGATGGGAGCCAACTTTGACCGTTTAGACGGGAAACTGGCTTTTACAAGAGAGGCGGCCCACTGCCGCCGAAGAATTTTGCATGCCGGGGATTCCACCGGCGAGGAAATTCAGAATACCTTGGCCAGAAACCTGGTAAGGGACGGAAAAGCGGATTTTTTAGAAGACCATATGGTCATAGATTTGTTAACAGTGGACAACACTTGTTATGGGGCGGTAGTCTGGAACGAACGGTCTAAGGAAATAGTGGTGTACCGGGCCGGGAATGTTGTGCTGTCTTCCGGTGGGGCCGGGCAGGTATTCCGGAATACCACCAACCCGGAAGTGGCGACCGGGGACGGCATAGCTCTGGCTTTCCGGGCCGGTGCCGCCATTATGGACACGGAGTTTGTCCAGTTTCACCCTACTGCCTTATATCTACCGGGTGCACCCCGGTTTCTGATTTCCGAGGCCGTGAGGGGAGAGGGCGCCGTTTTACGCAACATTCACGGGGAAAGGTTTATGACCAAGTACCATCCGGGGGCAGAATTGGCCTCCAGGGATATTGTGGCCAGAGCCATTATCAGCGAGATGGTTGCCACCGGCAGCTCCCATGTGTATTTGGATTTGTCGCCCCTGGCAGGGGAAAAGGTGAAGAAAAGGTTTCCAACTATCACCAGAACGTGTGCCCAATACGGAATAGACATTGCCAATGAAATGATACCGGTTGCTCCCGCGGCCCACTATATGATGGGGGGAGTCCAGACCAACTTAAACGGCGAAACGTCAGTCAAAGGACTTTATGCCTGTGGGGAAGTAGCCTGTCAGGGCGTACATGGAGCAAACAGGCTGGCGAGTAACTCCCTGTTGGACGGGTTAGTGTTTGGCCACAGAATTGTAGAACATTGTAGACCAATTTTCCAAAACGGACGGGCAATAGATCAGACCGATTTTGCATGTTCCGAATTGAAACCGTGCCGGCCGGAAACTTCCGCAGCAATAAAAAGCCAAGTTCAGGACACAATGTGGGATAAAGTCGGGATAGTAAGGGATGGCAAGCACTTGAAGGAAGCCATGAAGGAACTCGGGCAACTGGAAGAAATTTTGTTATATGAAGCGTGCAGTGTGGATGCCATGGAAACCTATAATATTCTTACCGTAGGAAAGCTTATTACCCAGGCGGCTCTTATCCGGGCCGAAAGTCGTGGAGGGCATTACAGAAAAGACTCTGTTATGAGAGATGATGTTAACTGGAAGAAACATGTGGTTTTGCGGAGAAATCCGGGAGGTGACCTTTGTGCTTTTGAACATGAAGTTGGTTGATGATATTATCCTATTAGCCCTCAGAGAAGATATCGGCACTGGGGATGTGACCACACTCAGTACCATTCCGGCTGAGTCGACGACCAAGGGTTCAATTTATGCAAAGGAAGAGGGGGTTGTGGCCGGACTACCCATCGCTAAGAGGGTTTTCCAAATACTTAACGGGGAAATCGAGTTTATGGCCCATAAGAAGGACGGCGACAGGGTTACCAAAGGGGAGATCCTGGCCACAGTAACCGGCCCCGCCCGCCCCATCCTGACAGGTGAGCGGGTAACCCTTAACCTGTTGCAGCGCTTGTCAGGCATAGCCACCCGGACGGCAAAAATTGCGGAGATTTTGACTTATTACAATACCACGGTGGTTGACACCAGAAAAACCACGCCCGGTCTTCGCATGCTGGAGAAATACGCTGTAAGTGTGGGCGGCGGGAAAAACCACAGGTTCGGGCTCTATGACGGGGTATTGATTAAAGATAACCATATTAAAGTTGCCGGGGGCATAAAAAAAGCCGTGGCCATGGCCAGGGGGAATGCCCCTCATACAATGAAAATTGAAGTAGAGGTTGAAGACCTGACCGGTGTCAATGAAGCACTGGAAGCCAAAGCAGACATAATTATGCTTGATAACATGGATATTGCAGCCATTAAAGAGGCGGTAAAGCTGATTAACGGACAGGCTCTGGTTGAAGTTTCCGGGGGAATTGATGAAAGCAATGTTGTAGAATACGCTAAGGCGGGAGTAGACCTGATTTCTATCGGGGCCCTGACCCACTCGGTCCAGGCACTGGACATTAGTCTGGATGTGGGGGAAATAAAAGTGAAGTGAAATTGCCGGTTTTTTGGAAAAACATTAATTCTGGTAAAATTTTAAGTATACAGTATATTGGTTAACCATTGGTTCTAAATGCGTTGACAATATGCTGTTCTTTATTTAAAATAGAAACTGTATCGAGGTGGAACTGTGAAAACAAAGGTTCTTTCATTACTGAAAAAAAATTACCCGGACTATGTTTCAGGTGAGGAGATTAGCCGCCAGCTGGGGATTTCCCGGACAGCGGTCTGGAAGCACATGCGCAAGTTAAAGGAAAGCGGTTACGAGATTGAAGCCCGTTCGAAGGTAGGATACCGTCTGATTCAAACTCCGGACAGGTTATATGAGCACGAGTTAACGGCTTTGCTCAAGGCAAGTGTACTGGGGAAAAAGATTGTCTATCGGGAAACAGTCGGTTCCACCAACGAACTGGCCAAAGAACTGGCCCAAAAAGGTGCCCAACAGGGCACGGTGGTAATTGCCGAAGAACAGACCGGCGGCAAAGGCCGGATGGGGAGAATTTGGTATTCACCGGCAGGGCAGGGCCTGTGGTTTTCGGTAATCCTAAGGCCCCGGATCAGCCCGGTTGATGCAACCAAGCTGACTCTTGTCTGTGCAGTTGCTGTGGCCAATGCGGTCAGAGAAATCACCGGTCTGGCCGCGGGAATCAAATGGCCTAATGATATATTAATTGATAACCGCAAAGCAGCCGGAATTCTTACTGAGATGAGCGCGGAAATTGATAAAGTGAACTATATGGTACTGGGGATAGGGATAAATGTAAACTTCAATTCCAAAACAGTTCCTGCTGACATGGCTGGTATTGCTATGTCACTGGATGAACAAACAAACACCAAAATATCCCGCATCGATTTACTTGCCGCAGTTCTAAACAACCTCGATATGCTGTATCAGGATTTTACCCAGGGCAAGTTTGCCGCAATTCTTTCCGCGTGGAAAGAGATGTCTGTCACGCTTAACCGCTGGGTAAAAGTTGTTTCACCGAATACCGTAGACGAAGGGATTGCTTTTGACATCGATGACGAAGGAATTCTTATTCTAATGAAAAAAGACGGTTCAATGAAAAGGATTCTATCTGGGGATGTCAGTCTAAGGTAGATGGCTTGTTCCCGCAAGCCAACATTTTTGAAGATATTGTAAACCTAGTTACTTAAAAACGTTAACAGAGGAGGGCGGATTTTGAAACTTACAGTCAAAGAAATGGTTTTGGTTTCCATGTTTGCGGCCTTGGCCTGCCTGGGAGCATTACTGCTCAGGGTTGGGGGTACCGGTATTGTCCCTTACAGTATTTTGCCTTTTGTTGTCCTGCTGGCCGGAGCAATGTTGGGAAGCCGGCTCGGGGCTCTGAGTCTGACAGTATATGTGGCTCTTGGACTTGTCGGTGTACCGGTTTTTGCCTCGGCGCCCTATGGTGGGATAGCTTATTTGGTTTCACCTACCGCCGGTTTCTTGTTCGGATACATTGGCGCTGCCTATGCAACCGGGCGAATTGTCGAAATCCTTGGGAAGAATACGGTCCGGACCTATTTGCTGGCTTCCTGTGCAGGACTGGTGGTGCTTTATCTGATAGGGCTGCCATATTTATATGTGGTTTTGAATTATTTTGTGGGAAAAGCCGTAAATGTGATGGGTATATTAAAAATTGGACTGCTGCCCTTCATAGGATTTGATTTGGTGAAGGCATTGATTGTGTCTTTAGTAACCGTATCCGTGATGAAACAAGCGAAAACAGGCCGTTTTTCTCTTTAGCCCCCCGCCCCTTGTACCCAAAGGGGCAGCCTCACTTTAGTTTGGCCAGAAAAGGAAAGGGCAGGTGTGTTCCGCAGAGCGAGGCTGACGTCCGCCAGCCCGCGACCGCGTAAGCGGGAGCGGTTTGCTGGCTGAGTTGTTGCTCGCTCGGAGGAATACACCTGCCCTTTCCTTGCCAGCGTACCCGGAGCAAGGAGGATGTCTCTTTAACTGTACTTATATTGTTCCCATTCCTGAGTTACTACATCAACGAGGCTGTTTTTGTCAAGTTCATCAACAATATAGAGGTTGCCCTTCCCGATGGTGGAGAGTTCGGTCATATACTCTTCATTAGGGATTACTCCTATACAGACCAGCCTGATTTTATTTTCGGCAATCATCTTAGCGGCCTTCAAGGCATCTTTTTGAGCATCTGTGGTCCACAACGGGAAGTTGGGGATACCGTCGGTTATTAATACCAGCAAGGGGTTGCGAGCCCGTTTCCGCTTGATTAAATTGATGCTTTCCACTATTCCCTTGGCCAGGGGAGTTAACCCTTCAGGTTGGACAGTGCGCAGGCCGTCCTGCAGCTTCTGATAGTTCTTGGTAAAGGGTACAACTACCTGGGCGGACATTTCCTGGAAAACCACCACACTAACCTTTTCTTTGGAGGTCAAGAGGAAGTGCTCCGCTAAATAAGATACGGCCCTTAGCTTTTCCCCGACCATACTGCCGCTGCAGTCAATGGCAATACATGTGTCGATGGGGGCAAAAGATTTTTTGCCGTATACCTTGATGTCCTTTTTTTCAATTGTCATATGGGTCCGGCCTTCCAGGTAACTGCGGACTGAAGCGTTTACAACGGTTTCCGGTATGGCGATATCACTCAGCCAGGCCCGGTCAGGCTGGCTTACCACCTTCTTATGGTCAGTAAGCTGGCTCTTTCTGGACTTAAGCTCCGAATTCCGGTATGTCCGGTAATTGTGCCGGACAATCTGGTACCGGCGGATAGACTTTCTGACTTGGGCTTCCAGTTCTTTTTGGTGGTTTCTGATAAAATCGCGGATAGCCTTGCCATCATCCGTCAGAATAGAGGCAAGCCTGCCCTTTTTGATAAGGTTGTGGTTGGACAGGTCCAGCAGGGTTTGCTTCAGGTCCCCGTCGCCGTGTTTCTTGGCAAAGGACCCCAAGAATATATTCCCTGCGGTGGTGAGGGATTCCAGGAACCTGGCAGCCTCTTCCACACTCCCAAAGGCACAGGCCAGGTTCATGATTATCTGCAAGCGGTTTTGCTGGGCACGATATTTCTGCGATTCGGGTGAATTAAAACCTGGCAGGCCTAAACCTATTCCCAGACCGGGCCTGGTTTCTATTTCTTTTTCACAATGGATGATTTTTTCCACTCGCCTGATTTCAAAGCCCTGGTTCATGATGGCTTGTTCCACAGCGTCAGCAATAAACAGCAAACTGTCATAAAACTGGGGCTTCACCGTGAATAACAGGTGGACGTGGGTTTCCGGCTTTCTGGCCTTTGCCGGGATCAGTTCCACTGTACGGCTGGCCAAATCGAAAACGCTTCCTTTGCCCCCTGCGGTCCTTAGAAGAATACGCTGAGCCATATATTTTGTCAATTCTGTAATCCTGTCTTTTGAAAACTCATCGCTCTTTTCTTCCTGCAGTTTTCGGAAGTAGCCGTCTACTCCGTCCCATATCCGCCTGGCTACGAACACTGGGTCCAGGCTGGCTGGCTCATGAAATACGTCCATATGCAGCATGAGGTCGTCTTCCGTCTGCTGCAGGTAGTAACGTCCTGCATCCTGGTCAGTGTATATGCGGATGTCGCCCGGGGTCCTGGGGTCATTACCGTGAAGTTTACGGCTGACAACGGTAGTTTCTCCTAAACGTACGCCCTGATTCTTTCTAAAGTACGCGCTCAGGTACTTTTCGAGGGTCATCCTTTGTTGTCTTTCGGAATATTCCAAGGGTTTTGCCCCCTTTTAGCGGACTAAGGATAAAGCTTAGGATTTATATTGTTTCCACTCCTGGGTTACTACATCTACCAGGCTGTTTTTGTCAAGTTCATCAACAACATAAAGATTGCCCTGACCAATTGAGGCCAATTCCTCCATGAAACTTTCGTTGGGAATGACCCCTATACAAACAAGTCTGATTTTATTTTCGGCAATCATCCCAGCGGCTTTGAGGGCATCTTTTTTGGCATCTATCGTCCACAGCGGGTAGTTGGGCAGGCCGTCTGTAATCAGGATCAGTAAGGGGTTGCGGGCCCGCTTCTTCTTGATTAAATTAATGCTTTCCACTATTCCCTTGGCCAGCGGAGTTAACCCTTCGGGTTGGATAGTCCGGAGGCCGTCCTGCAACTTCTGATAGTTTTTGGTAAAGGGGACAACTACCCGGGCACCTGTTTCCTGGAAGGCCACTACGCTTACCTTTTCTTTTGAGGTTAGCAGGAAGTGTTCGGCTAAATAAGATACGGCCCTTATCTTTTCCCCGACCATACTGCCGCTGCAGTCAATGGCTATCAATGTATCGATTGGGGCAAAGGACTTTTTACCGAATACCTTGATATCTTTTTTCTTGATGGTCATACGGGGTTCGCCTTCCAGGTAACTGCGGGCTGAAGCGCTTACGACGGTTTCCGGAATAGCGATATCGCTTACCCAAGCCTGATCCACCTGATTGACCACCTTCTTATGGTCAGTCAGCTGGCTTTTCCGTGACTTAAGCTCTGAATTCCGGTAGGTCCGGTAATTGTGCTTGACAATCTGGTACCGGCGGATAGACTTTCTGACCTGGGCTTCCAGTTCTTTTTGATGGTTTCTGATAAAGTCGCGGATAGCTTTGCCTTCATCTGTTAGAATAAAGGCAAATCTGCCCTTTTTTACGAGATTCTGATTCGACAGATCGAGTAGGGTCTGTTTCAGATCCCCGTCACCGTGTTTCTTGGCAAAGGACCCTAAGAATATATTCCCTGCAGTAGTGAGGGACTCCAGGAACCTGGCGGCATCTTCAACACTCCCGAAAGCGCCGGCCAGGTTCATGATTATCTGCAAACGGTTCTGTTGGGCACGATATCCCTGCGCTTCCGGTGAATTAAAACCCGGCAGGCCCAAACCTATCCCCAGGCCTGACTTGGTTTCCATTTCTTTTTCACAGTGAATGATTTTTTCCACCCGCCTGATTTCAAAACCCTGGTTCCCAATAGCCTGCTCAACGGCGTCGGCAATAAACAGCAAACTGTCAAAAAACTTGGGTTCTACTGAAAACAGAAGGTGGACGTGGGTTTCTGGCTTTCTGGCCTTCTCAGGCACCAGTTCCACACTACGGCTGGACAGCTCAAATATATTTCCCGTTCCGCCGGCAGTCCTGAGAATAATTCGTTGGGCCAGGTTTCTTGTCAATTCCGTAACCTTGTCTTTTGAATATTCGGTACGGTTTTCGTCCCGTAGTTGGAGGAAGTAGCTTTCAACACCCTGCCATATCCGCCTGGCGACATAAACCGGGTCAAGGCTTGCGGGTTCGTGAAAGACATCCATGTGCAGAACCAGATTATCATCATTTTCCTTGAGGTAATAGCGTCCGGCATCCTGATCCGTGTAAATCCGGATTTCACCTGGGGCTTTGGGGTCGTTTCCGTGGACTTTGTGGCTTAGAACCGTAGTCTCCCCCAAACGCACACCCTGATTCTTTACAAAGTACGCGCTTAGGTAGTGTTCAAGAGTCATTCTGCGGTGTCTTTCGGAGTATTCCAAGGCTCTTGCCCTCCTTTCTGCTGCCAGGGGAAACGAAATCCTGCCAAAAAACAAAAACCTATTATTTAATGCAGGATATAATGATGGCCGGGTAGCCCCGGCCTAGACTGTTATTTAAAGTCTCCTTCTGATTTTACCAATTCGTCCAGATTCAAGTCCGGAAGCCTTTTGGCCTTATTAAGCGGTGATGCTTTGACAGGGTCATTACTGGAAGTTTCCTCTGCCGGTTTTTCCTGTTTCCCGGTAAAGAGTTGTTTCAAGGGTTTAAAAAACGATTTATCTTCTTTGACAGCAGCCGGTTCGGGTTCGAAATTCACTTCGGCTAAACTGCTGTTGATAGCCGGTTCATACTCGGAAAAAGAAGTCTCGGGTTCTTTTTTTTTATTTTGGGAAGAAAAGTTCATGGCCGGGGGAGCGTTATCTCCGCCACTGGGTCTGGAGTCGGAAGAATTCATAATCTTAGTCAGGGTTTCCACATCCACCCTGTGTTTCAGGGCCAGGGGAATGACTTTTAGGATGTCGCTTACCAGCAACTGATCCCGTTGTCTTAGGGCGCAATGTAGAATAGCTGCATGCTGAATTGCCTCAATCGCCCGGAAACTTTCCAGGTTGTATTTTACGTAAAGCCTGGCAATAAAGTTCCGGAGGAAGTCCGGCATGGTAAGAGATTCAAACTTTTTCGCTATCAAGGCCATTTCTTTCAGGAGGCGGGCCGAATGGTCTACGGACCTTTTTGCAATATTTTCTGCGCCAAGCCGTCTCTGTTCACTTTGTACCAGGATGTCGGCGATGGCATCAGGGTTAGTAGTCCGACCCATTTCAACCACAAGGTCAAACCGGTCTGAGAGCTGTCTTCTGATTTCCTGTAACGGTCCGGGTTCCTCGTCGGGGTTAGAGGCTGCCCATACCGATACCTGAACAGGCAGTTCTACTACCGGTAATCCCGTTTCTTCAATTTGTACACGACCGGGTTTAGTTCCCATCACGTCAAGCAAAATATCTGTTATCTCCGGGGAAGTGTCGGCCAGCCGGTTTATTTCATCTATAAAGATAACTCCCCGATGGGCTTGCGGGATAATCCCCGGCAACAAAGCCGCTTCAGGGTTGGCGGAATTTGTGATTTTCTGTAAATCGATACTGCCGGCAATGGTCCCGATTTTGGCGGAATGAGATATCTCCAGGAAGGGACGCGGTACTGTTTCATTCCCCAACGACTCAAGCTCTTCCTTTGACAGGTGCCTGTGGTTAGGGCAGTGGGGATTTTCAGGGTCACAGTTATACAGGCAGTTTTTAATCCGTACGATAGGAGGCATAATCTGACGGGCGGCCCGCATAATCGTCGTTTTACCCGTCCCCCTCAATCCTTCGGCATGTAAATGAAGGGGAACATTCCATAACATAGAAATAATCGCCATCTCAACAACCTCAAACAGGGTGTTGTTGCCGTCATGGCGGGCTAACTCGGTATAGGATTTCATTTACCTTCCTCCTGCCGGCACAGAGTTTTATAATAATTCCTTACACGAAAAACAACCTCGGTAAAATAAGGATTGAGATTGTGAAAAAAATTATAAAATTAGGAATGTTTATTAATTTTATGTATATTTCTAATTATATCTAACTTACGGTCAAATATGCAACTAAAAAATATCCTAAAGGTTGTATTTAATGCTTTTACGGGCAATTACCGGTACTGGGAGTCAAAAATAATAAAATAGCCACGGTGAACGGTAAATTTCCGTTTTAAAAAACTTGTTGGCCAAAATCTAACAAATTTTCAAAAAAAAACACCTTAAGAGCAGGTAAAAGTATAAATAATGTCGAACCATTTTTCTAAGAGAGAGGAGTGAGAGCCAGTGAAGGTTGAATTTATCAGCCCTTTCGTCAATTCTACAATAAAGGTTTTAGAAACTGAAATTGGCCGGCCTGTCCCCATTGAAAAAGGGCAGTTGACAATAGAAGCCTCTTCATATACATGCCAGGATGTAACGGTTTTGATTGGAGTAATTGGAGCCGTTCAGGGTATAGTAATGTATGGTATGTCCGAAAGAACTGCCAAAAACATTGTTTCTTCCTTTCTAAACGAACGGGTAGTAATATTTAATGAAATGGTGGAAAGCGCTGTAGCTGAAATGGGTAATGTCATCACCGGTATTGCCAGCACGGAGCTTGAAAAGGCCGGATATGCCTCAACTCTTGCACCACCCACGGTAATTACGGGACGCGGGGTAGTTATTTCCACCATCAATATAAAAAGACTGCAGATTCCTCTCAAAACGGAGTTCGGTGATATAGAACTGGGCGTGGCATTACGGGAAAACAACTGGGCCTGATTTATAAAGCTTCAACAACAACTCCTTTTGGGGGTTGTTTTTTTATATTTTACTAAGTTGTGGTATAATTCTATTGAGATACGGTCGGACGTGATTTAATACCTAATCCTGGGTGTAAAATTGGAGGAAGGTGTTTGTTAGATGATTCTGGTGGTAGATGTAGGAAACACAAATATTGTCTTAGGTGTTTTTGAAGGCAAAAAACTTATTCAGAGCTGGAGAATCTCTACTAATAAGGACAAAACCGCAGACGAATACGGCATTCAAATAAGAGTACTGTTTCAGTATTCCAATATAAAATATGAAAAAATCGAAGCAATTATCGTCTCGTCTGTGGTGCCGCCGGTTATGCCGGCCTTGGAAGGGATGACGGTTAAATATTTTGGGATGAAACCGCTGATTGTCGGGCCGGGGGTCAAAACTGCCATGCCTATTAGATATGATAACCCCAAGGAAGTGGGCGCTGACCGGATTGTTAATGCTATAGCTGCTTTTGAACAATATGGCGGTCCTTTAATTATCGTGGATTTTGGGACGGCAACCACTTTTGACGCCATATCGAAAGAAGGTGAATACCTGGGCGGGGCCATTGCACCCGGTATTGGCATATCCACGGAAGCTCTTTACACCAGGGCGGCTAAACTGCCCAGGATTGAATTGGCCAAGCCTAAAACCGTTATCGGGAAAAATACAATAAGCAGCATGCAATCAGGAATTATATACGGCTTCGTTGGCCAGGCAGACGGAATTGTGACCCGAATGAAAAGAGAAATGGGTGGTGAGGCTTACGTTGTTGCCACCGGGGGGTTGGCTGAGCTAATCAGTAAGGAATCCGGTAATATTGACAAAGTTGATACTAACCTTACGCTGGAAGGGCTTAGAATAATTTACGACCGTAACAGGGAACCCGGTTAAGACGGGCTTTGTTTTCAAAAACTCTGGAGGCAGATGCATGATTATTGGCACCTTAAAACTTGATAACCCGGTTATTTCGGCTCCCATGTCAGGAATTTCCGACAAGGCTTTCCGCCTCTTGGCCAAAGAGGCCGGCTGTGGGCTAGTTTGTACCGAGATGATTAGTGTCAACGCATTGGCCTATGATAATGAGAAAACAAAATTTATGTTTGATTTGGCCGGCGAGGCAGGGCCAACCGGTGTTCAGATTTTTGGCAGTGACCCTGCCAGAATGGCTGAAGCAGCGGCCATTGTGAGAGACGCAGGCGCCGCCACGGTTGATATAAATATGGGTTGCCCCGCACCCAAAGTTGTCAAGAACCTGGAAGGCTGTGCCTTGATGACAGATCTACCGCTGGCCGGGAAAATAATTAACGCTGTCGTAAAATCGGTTGATGTTCCGGTAACGGTAAAGATGCGAAAAGGATGGGACGAAGGTTCCGTCAATGCGGTGGAACTCGCTAAAATAGCTGAACAGTGCGGGGCCGCGGCGGTAACCGTTCATGGTCGCACCCGCGGCCAATTCTATACAGGCAAAGCAGACCGGAACATCATCGCCAAGGTCAAAAGTGCAGTGACAATTCCGGTCATTGGAAACGGTGATATATCAGAGCCTGCCGATGCCGTGCACATGTTCCGGCAAACAGGTTGTGACGCCGTCATGATTGGCCGGGGTGCGCTGGGTAACCCCTGGCTGTTCCAGCGAACTATTCACTTGCTGCAAACAGGGGAAGAGACCCCGGGGCCAGGTTTTGGGGAAAAGATTGCGATGGCGGTGAGACATCTGAAGATGGCCGTCGGTTTTAAGGGAGAAAAAAGGGCGGTTAGGGAGATGCGTAAGCATATTGCCTGGTATTTAAAAGGTATCCGGGATTCATCCAGGGTGCGCGAGGCTGTCAACAAAGCTGCTACGGCTGATGAACTGGTTCAAATCCTCGAAGGTTACCGGGATTACCTTGAAGAGTCAGTTGCTAATTAACGGGCCCACCCGAAACGAGGGTGGGCCCGTTAATTGACATTTTATGCCTTGCCTTCGGTGGAAAACTTTGCTAAAATAATAAAAGTATAATATGTACACAAAATTGTGCACATAATAGTACCTTGAACTGGATAGAATAGGTTTACAGGGGGTTGAAGATGGACTTAATCAGAATTGGCGAAAAAATTATTAGCCGCCGGAAAATGGCCAGAATTATCGACCAGATTCTAGAGATGCGCAGCACCGGGGTAGCCCAACAGGAAATTGCCAACAGGTTAGGCGTTGACAGAACGTTCATTTCCCGGTTGGAAAATCTGGGGGAAGTTCGTAAAGGTAACAGGATAGCCGTGGTTGGTTTTCCTATCAAGAATAAAGATGAGATTTTGGACTTGCTGCACCGGGAAGGCATAGAATTCACGTTAATCATGACTGAGACCGAGCGCTGGGATTTTGTCAAAAAAAGCAAAGGTATTGAACTGTTTAACAAAATTATGAATGTCCTGGCGGAAGTAAGGTCTTTTGACGTGATAATCGTAATAGGTTCAAATCAACGGATTAAAGTAATTGAGGCTATTATCGACAAAGAAGTGGTCGGGTTTGAAATAGGGGAGTCCCCAATAGAAGAGGATAAGTACGTAGATCCAATGAAGGTATTGGATATATTAAGTGCCATAAAGGCAAAGGCGTTTAGGGAGGCAATAAAGTGAAACGGGTCATGAGTGTAAGCCTGGGTTCTTCAACTCGGAACCACACCGTGGAAACTGAGTTTTTAGGAACAAAATTTTTGATAGAACGTATAGGTACCGACGGGGACATGGACGAGGCCATACAAATAATCAGTAAATATGACGGTATTGTTGATGCGTTCGGGCTGGGCGGGATAGACCTGTACATATATGCCGGACCTAATCGCTACACTTTTAGGGATGCCGAGCGGATTGCCAGAGCAGCCAAAAAGACCCCTATTGTTGACGGAAGCGGTCTAAAAAACACCTTGGAACGAAAAGTTATTGCATACTTACAAAATGAAATGGGAATGGTATTCGCAGGAAAAAAAGTGTTAATGGTTTGTGCTGTGGACCGGTTTGGAATGGCTGAAAGTTTTTGGGAGGCTGGGGCAACCATGGAATTCGGCGACCTCATTTTTGCCTTAGGGATACCGGTTAGTATTTCCTCTCTAAAGTCTTTAGAAAGATTAGCAAGAATAATGGCGCCGGTGGTAGTCAAACTTCCCTTTAAAATGCTGTACCCGACCGGTGAAAAGCAGGAGAAGGTTAACCCAAAGTATGCCAGGTATTATGACCGGTCAGACATAATTGCCGGAGACTTTCATTTTATCAGGAGATATATGCCGGAAAAGCTGACAGGTAAATGTATTATCACAAATACGGTAACTCCCAACGATGTGGAATTATTAAGGGACAGGGGGGCAGGCTTACTGGTTACTACAACCCCTGAATTGAACGGGAGGTCTTTTGGTACAAACGTAATGGAGGGAGTATTGATTGCCCTGACCGGTAAGACTCCCGATAAAATGTCACCTGAAAATTACTCTGAAATACTTGAACAAATAGGGTTTAAACCAAGAGTAGTCAATTTTTTAAACGAACAAGTTACGTAGGGGGAGACGCGCGTGGACAGTTTTGCTTTCATGATCCATCCCTTGGATGAATCTGATGTGACGAAAAAATATTCTGCCGCCAGATTTGTACCAAAATTTATCATAGCCCAGATGTTAAAGCACGCCCCGCCGTTTAAGGCGTCTGATATAACGGGGGTTACCTCAAAATACAACAAAATCGACGGCTCGTTTGTTACTTGCCCTCTTACGGCCAAGCAAATGATATCATTGCCAGAGTCATTTGTAATCAATAAAATTATCCAGGCCGGGAAGGTTGCTGAACAGCTCGGGGCTAAAATACTAGGGCTTGGAGCATATACCTCGGTTGTGGGAGACGCGGGGCTTAGTGTGGCCAAAAACCTAAAGATTCCTGTGACCACAGGAAACAGCTACACGGTGGCTACCGCCATTGAAGGCGCCAAACTGGCGTCCTGTAAAATGGGACATAATCTTGATGAGGTAAAAGTGGCTATAATAGGTGCAACCGGTTCTATAGGAAGTGTTTGTGCCGAAATCTTAGCCCGCGATGTAAAAACTCTTATACTGGTGGGAAAAGATGAAGTAAAGCTTCATAGACTTGCCAACCGGATTCTTTATGATACAGGGTTAGTAGCTAAAATTAGTCTGGATTTGAGGCAGTCTTTAAAACACGCGGATGTTGTTATTTGTGCTACCAATTCAGTGGAAATCCTGATAAACCCGGAGGACCTTAAGCCGGGGGCAGTCGTTTGCGATGTCTCCAGACCGCGGAATGTTTCACGTAGGGTTGCCGAGCTAAGAAATGATGTGCTGGTTATCGAAGGCGGGCTTGTTGAGGTGCCGGGGGATGTCAATTTTAATCTTAACTTCGGTTTTCCGCCCGGTATGGCCTATGCATGCATGGCGGAAACAATGATTCTCGCTCTGGAAAAGAAATATGAAAGCTATACCTTGGGTCGTGACGTAAGTATTAAACAGGTTATGGAAATCGATAAACTGGCCAAAAAACACGGCTTCAGGGTAGCGGGGTTCCGTAGTTTTGAAAAAGCTGTAACGGAAGTGGAAATAAATAGTATCAGGGACAATGCCATGAGAAAGGTTTTGGTTACAGAAACAGCTTAGGGTATAATTACTGTTTTTAGAGGGTTATCCTTGACAACAGGTGGCATTCTTTTTATAATATTTCCATAAGAAAGACGGTGCCCGGTCAAAACAGGTAATGCCGTTTTAGTGTCAAGCTATAACTTGACACTCTTTTAGTGCCTACATGGTATAATCCATTCGGTGGCGAGCATACTGCATTGGCTGGGATTTTTGGCTAAAACCTTAAAAGGGGAGCGAGATAATGGTAGAAAAGGAAGTTATACTGACTCTTGACGGTCTTAAGAAACTTGAGCAGGAGCTGGAGCATTTCAAATCCGTTAAAAGAAGAGAGGTTGCCGAGAGGATTAAGGAAGCCATTGAATTTGGCGATATAAGTGAAAACTCCGAGTACGAGGATGCCAAGAACGAGCAGGCGATGATAGAGGGCCGGATCCTCACCCTGGAGAAATTGTTGCGAAATGCCAGGGTCATTGATGAGGGGGATATCCATACTGATGTTGTTTCCGTGGGGTCTACGGTGCTTATTAAAGACCTGGAAGTGGGAGATGAAATAGACTACACCATTGTTGGTTCTGCAGAGGCCGACCCTGCGAAGAATAAAATATCGAACGAATCCCCAGTAGGAAAAGCCATTCTTGGTCAGCAAACCGGAAAAATAGTTGAAGTCTCGGTTCCTGCCGGCAAGCTTCGATACCAGATTATGAATATCAGAAAGTAATTCGAAACTAAGTCCGGAACCCTTGGGGATTCCGGACATTTTTTGGAGGTAATATAATGACTCAGGAACTTGATTTAAGCGAGTTATTACTTGTGCGTAGAAAAAAGCTGGACGAGCTCAGAGAGAAAGGTATTGACCCCTTCGGTGGGAAGTTTGCCGGAAAACGTGAGGCCAAGGATATTATTGGTAAGTTTGACCAATTAGAAAATCAACAAGTAAAGGTTGCCGGCAGGATAATGGCCAAACGTGATATGGGCAAGGCGACCTTCGCCCATATTCAGGATGTTAGTGGGAAGATTCAGGTATATGTAAGAGTAAACGAGGTCGGTGAAGAACCATACGAACTCTTTACTCACTTTGATATAGGGGATATTATCGGTGTTTCCGGTAAGATTTTTAAAACTCAGAGAGGCGAAATATCCGTATGGGCCAATAAGATAACATTGCTGTCAAAATCGTTAAAACCACTGCCGGAGAAATGGCACGGCCTAAAAGATGTCGAATTACGGTATCGCCAAAGGTACGTTGATCTGATTGTTAACCCCGAAGTTAAGGACGTGTTTGTTGCCAGAAGTCGTATTATAAAGGCTATCAGAAGCTACCTGGACAGGCAGGGGTTTTTGGAAGTGGAGACCCCAATGATGCATCCTATCCCGGGAGGCGCGACGGCAAAGCCTTTTATTACTCATCATAATACCCTTGACATGGACCTTTATCTAAGGATTGCGCCGGAACTTTATCTTAAAAGACTATTGGTCGGGGGATTGGAGAAGGTCTACGAAATCAATAGGAGTTTCAGAAATGAAGGTATCTCCACCAAACATAATCCCGAGTTTACCATGCTCGAACTTTACCAGGCTTATGCTGACTACCGGGATATGATGAAGCTTACCGAAAAGTTAGTCTCCTCTGCAGCTAAAACAGTGTTGGGTACAACAAAGGTGGAATATGAAGGCCAGATTATTGACCTGACCCCTCCGTGGACGCGCATTCCCATGCTTAAGGCAATTAAACAGCACACCGGGGTTAATTTTACCTCGATTAAAAGCGACAGGGGTGCCAGGGCGGCAGCAAAGAAGTTGGGAATGACAGTTGAAAAGGACGCAACCAGAGGCAGCATTATTAACGAAGTGTTCGAAGAATTTGTCGAGCCGAAATTGATTCAGCCAACATTCATCATTGATTATCCAATAGAAATTTCCCCCTTGGCCAAACGGAAAAGCAAAAACCCGGCTTATACTTACCGCTTTGAGGCCTTCATTTATGGCCGTGAGATGGCCAATGCCTTCTCCGAACTTAACGATCCCATCGACCAGGAACAGCGCTTCCGGAAGCAGGTCGAACAAAGGGTGGCAGGAGACGACGAGGCCCACAGAATGGATGAAGACTACATTAATGCCCTCGAGTACGGCATGCCGCCCGCCGGTGGGCTGGGCATAGGAATAGACCGGTTGGTTATGCTGTTAACTAATTCTTCATCTATTCGCGATGTTTTATTGTTCCCGCAAATGAAACCAAGGGAACAATAAAACGATACCTAACCAGGCTGAAATGCATTTTCCGCAATAAGAGCAGGTAAGCCGCGTTTTTTGGCAAACCTGCTTTTCTTATCTCGTGCTGTATGATCTGAGGCGGTAATAATTTTTAGCCGGTATAAACAGGTTCCGGATGAAAAAACAAAGTTTGTCTGGACAGTCTTCGATACAGCCTGGTTTATAGCCTGTTTTCTTTACAAGCCTCCAGATTTCAACTGATTTCAAATGGATACTCATGATTCAACAATCACTGGGGACGAATTATGATTATGTTGTCGAAAAGAAAAGAATAGGTCAACCAATTTCGTTTACTGGCAAAATACCTTAGTTTTTTTAAGTTGACGGTCGCCATATCCTATGATATATTTTCTATTGCCATGAAAAATAAGGTTAGTCTAAGAAAGAAGCTGTTGGTGCTACTTGACAAACCCGGTTTTACCGTGGTACAATAAAATTCCGAAGCGCGTAATGCGCTTTTTAACAATTACCAGAACAAACCTGTTGACCTGAGGGAACAGGAATGGTAAGATGAAGTTCCGCGGTTGAGAGACGGCGGGACAGCCAACGGTCCTTGAAAACTGAACAGTGAGAGAGAGAGAGATGGTTGAAGAAGCCAATAGACGTTAGCCAAGAGCTAAGCA
>JAJZQD010000085.1 GCA_021847735.1 Bacillota bacterium
CGAGTGCCAGTAAGTCCTCAATCAGTTCAGTATCATTATTATACTCGCCCAGGAGCAGCCGGCATAGTGCATCAGCTTCCCCGGCAGAAAAATGCGCAACCGCGCCAAAGTCAAGAACCGCCAGTTTCCGGCCAACGGCGGCCCGCCTAGGTTTGGCATGATTCACTTCTGGTGGCTGCCCAGCGATAACAAGATTTCCGGGATGGGGGTCAGCGTGAATTTTGTGCAGATGCTTGAGAGATTTCAAGATAAAGGTTAAATATGTCTCAATAAACCACCGGTCAAGCCGCAGCTTATATTGAGCCAGGTTATCTCCCAGAACCCAATCTGACGCAATGGCCCGCTTATTAAAGGAAATAATCCGGGGAATGTGGATATATTCGTCATTTTCAAAAAAGCTTTGAAATTCCTGCTGATCCCGGGCTTCTCTGAGATAATCACATTCATCCAGGACAGCCAAGCGTAGGTTGTCTAACATCGGGAGCAGCCCGCTTTTCCTCAGAGGGAGCAGCCTGGTGGGTAACAGTAAAGCCTTAATCAGCTTAAAGTCACTCCTGATCCTGGTTTCGACCCCCGGGTATTGAACCTTTATAGCTACACTGCCCTCCGGGCTTTCCGCCCTGTACACCTGCCCAATAGAAGCCTGGGCAACCAGTTCGCACTTGCCCCTTGAGAGGCCAATATCGTCAATGGCCTTCCAAACGTCAAGGTCCACAGCCTTGCTTTGGGTGCAAAGAGTCTTAAAGTACCGGTCAAATTGACCAAGGTTTTCCTGATAAAGGGTTAGGTGCTGGCCAACCTTTTGCGGCAGGCCATGCAGTTCACTCATTAAGTCAGAAGCGTCCCCGTATTTTCCCCTGACTAATTCTTTAATCAGTGATAGAAGTTTGAAGGCTCTGAATAGTCCCAAAGCAAGTCCCCTCACCATCAAGGTGAATTTATTTTAAAGTCATAAATTACTTAAAATAGTACAAAATTAACGAACAGCTTATACCCCACAAAATAATATTGACAGCCATAGGATAGTCCTTGAACAGTGCTGACTCCGGGCTTCCGCCCATATTCTTCTGGTCGACCAGGTACAAGTACCTGAAAACTCCGTAGATTACAAAGGGGATTGTTCCCATCAGGTATTGGGAGTGACCTGAAGTAAAAGTATACAGGGAATAAGCCATTACTGTAGAACTCGTCACCACGGAAATCATCTGCCCAAGCATTGCGGGGCTGTATTCATCCAAAATCTTGCGGTGTAAAAAGGCGTTGTTTTCGAGCAGCAGCAGTTCATGCCTGCGCTTGGTGAGAGCCAAAAACAAAGCCAGTAAAAACGTACATACCAAAAGCCAGGGTGAGATGCTTACTGCAATCGCCGCAGCACCGGCCACCGCCCGTAAAACAAAGCCGATAGCAATAGCCAGCACATCAATAATGACCACATTTTTCAGTTTAAAACTGTAGGCAGTAGTAAGCGCGAAATAAGCCACAGCACTTAACCCAAAACTAAGATTAAGCCAAAAAGCCCCGCCCAGGGAAGCCAAAGTCGTGAAAACGGCGAATCCCGCTGCCAGTGATGCGCTCAGCTGTCCTGAGGCCAGCGGGCGGTATCTTTTGTGCGGGTGAGCGCGGTCTTTATCGATATCAACTATGTCGTTTACTATATATACACTTCCCGATAACACACAAAATATTGCAAAAGCGAAAGCAGTCTTCAGCACATAAGCCTCTGTAAATATCTTCTGAGAAAAGATTATCCCGGCAAAAACAACCATGTTTTTGGTCCACTGCTTCGGGCGCATGGCTTTCAACAAAAGCCAGACGGCACTATGGTGCACCGCCACCCCCCGCTGCAGGCGGGTGTTCTCGGTTTGTAGTTTCATCTGATTACCCCCCAATGTCAAGAACGCAGCTACTCATTATTTAAGAATACCAAACATTCATGGCATTTGTAAACTACAAATAATTTCTAATAACCGCCTTTGCCCAGCAGAACCACCGGAATAGTCTGCAGAAGAATCGTCAGGTCAAGCCAAAAACTCCAGTGTTCTATGTAATAAATATCAAGTTCCATCCACTTGTTAAATGAAACTTCACTACGCCCGCTGACCTGCCACAATCCGGTAATCCCGGGAACGACCTCGAGCCGCCGCCATTCAATATTGCCATATTCCTCCACCTCATTGGGCAGGGGAGGCCTGGGTCCTACCAAACTCATATCCCCTTTGATGACATTCAACAGCTGGGGTAATTCATCTATACTATATTTCCGGATAAATCTTCCCACTCTGGTAACCCTGGGATCGTGTTTGATTTTAAAGACCGGACCGTCCGCCTCATTGGCCGCCGCCAACTCAGCCCGCAGTTCCTCGGCATTAACAACCATGGAACGGAATTTATAAAAATCAAACAGTTCTCCGTTTTTCCCCACCCTTTTTTGCTTAAATATCACCGGACCGGGTGAATCAAGTTTGATAGCTGTAAGTATAGCCAGAAACACCGGGGAAATAAAAATCAACCCAAGCAGTGAGACTGATACATCAAACAGCCGCTTTAAGAGCAAGGGTACCCCCCGCATCGGGGTCTTGACAATTCTCATATATGGCACAGGGCCCAGGCGTCCCACTTCTACCGAAGTCGTCATCAGGTTAAACATCTCCGGCACGATGCGGATCTGCAAATTATAACGCCTGACCTTGGAAATAATCGTATTTATCAGTTCGCGTTCAGAGGGAATTGTAATCAGGATTTCCTCTGCCCCGGTCCTTGTCACGGCCTCTTGGATATCCCCGCTGGAACTTACTACTTCCACATCGCCTGCAATCCTTCCGATTTTGTCAGGATTGTCATCGACAAAACCCACTACTCTGTAACCCAGCCCCGGTCTTGCATGTATTTCTTCAGCAACCATTTTGCCAACTTCACCGGCTCCGACTATCAACAATTTCTTTTGCAGGTATCCGCGTTTAAAAAGAGACAGGGTAATCCGCAGCTTAAGCATCCGCCAAAGCCAGAGGGCTATGATAGTAATGACTACAAAGGCAGCAAAAACGAACCGGGAAAAGAGTTGAATCTTAAATAAATAAGAAAGAAAAGCTACCACCAAGGCACTGTAGATAACTGACTTGCTTACCTTAAAGAATTCGTCGGGGGCCCCTGCCCGGATACCCAGGTAATACAACCCGTATTTCTGCAGCAAAAACACCGTGACTACCACAATAACCAAATAGAACTTCAGGTATCCTTCGAAATATGTCAGACTGCTTAGGTACTCATAAGAAAATACTTTTTGCCATTGAAAAACCAGGCTGAATTCCTTGCTTATCCTCAAAAGGTATAAACTGAAATACCCTACGGTGATCAACAGGACATCCAGGCCTGCAAACGCAGCCAAAACAAGTATGCGAGCTAAGGTCCGCCTTAACATATTACTCTCTCCTTAGGTATGACGAGCTATGCTCATCAAATTTTTTCAGAACATACTCATGGAAAATATCTTGAAATTTCCGGGTGTCAAAATTTTCGGCATGCTTGCGGATAACCTGAGAGTCATATTTCCCCGCGTCAAAAGCCTTTACCGCTGCGGCTAATGCGTCGGCCGTCTGAGGGTAAAAAAATTCACCAGTAACTCCCTTTTGGACGGTATCCAGGGTTCCCCCGGCCCCGTATGCAATTACAGGCCGCCCGGCGGCCTGAGCCTCTACCGGAGTTATACCAAAATCCTCTTCGCCTGGAAAGATAAAGGCTTTACAATGGGCATAGTATTTTCGCGTTTCTTCGTCAGACAAACGGCCCATAATCCTGACATTGGATTTCGCCATGCGTCTGAGCTTATCCATCTCCGGACCGTCACCGACGACCACCAGGGGTAACCCCAGCCTGTTAAAGGCCTCTACCGCCAGGTCCGCCCTCTTATAGGCGACCAGTCGGGAAACCACCAGGAAGTAGTCTTCAACAGTATCCGAAGGTGTATAATAACCGGTGTCTACCGGCGGAAAGATAATGTTTGATTCACGCCGGTAATATTTTTTGATGCGATGACCGACGCCTGTTGAAATTGCTATAAAATCATCAACCCGGTCTGCCGCCAGCCGGTCCCACATCCTTAAATAATTCATCAGGAAGGGGATGATAAACCTCTTTATCCTGCTGACCCGCTCCAACCGCATGTATTCGTGATACAGAAACCAGGCATACCTCATCGGGGTATAGCAATAACAGATATGCAGGGTCTCCGGACGGGTAATCACCCCTTTAGCGCACGCATGGCTGCTGGAAATTACCACATCATATTCGGACAGGTCAAACTGTTCGACCGCAGTCGGCATAAACGGCAGGTAAGTCTGGTATTTGGTTTTAGCTTTGGGTAATTTCTGGATGAAAGAAGTTCGGATATCGATATTGACGAACTCGGGGGGCAGCTTGTCCGGGTTGTGGACCATGGTGAAAACAGGGGCATCGGGAAAAATCTCGTGCAAGGCCAAAATCACCCGTTCAGCTCCACCCATATTGGTTAACCAGTCATGAACGATTGCAACTTTCAATTTATCGCCTCTTTCTAAGCCTACTGGATTGAAACTGCTCAGAGACTAGCGGCCCTGGCCTGCATATACTTGAGTATAAACAGCCATGGTTTTGCGGGAACATTCTTCCCAGGTAAACCCCTGGGCACGCTGAAGACCTTGAACTGACAACCTCTCTGCCAGCTGACGGTCAGCCAGAACCCGGTCAATGGCATCAGACAGCGCCTCAACTTCTGTAGGATTGACCATAATTCCCGCCTCTCCTACAACTTCTGGCAGGGAGGAACAATCAGAGGTAACAACCGGAACTCCGCATGCCATTGCTTCAAGCGGCGGCAGGCCAAAGCCTTCATAAAGTGAGGGATAAACGAATACCCCGGCACCATTGTAAAACAGCGGCAGCTCATCTGCAGGTACATAACCGGTAAACAGAACCTCCTGCTCAAGCCCCAGCTCTGATACAGCCTGGAATATTTCCCGGTATAACCACCCCTTCCCCCCTGCAATCACCAGCTTATGGGGAAGATGACGTGATTCCTTCAGCATTTTAAACGCTTTAATAAGAGTTGTTATATTTTTTCTGGGTTCCAGGGTACCTACATAAAGAATATATCCTGGTTCAAGATTGTATTTGACTGCAAGCTGCCCCCGCACTTCACCGGATTCCATGGGTTTAAAGACCTCAAGGTCAACCCCGTTATGAACAACAGTAATACGTTCCGGAGACACACCACATACTTCAATCAAGTCTTTTTTGGTATTGTCCGATACGGCTATAATGCCTGCGGCTTTGCGTAAAGAAGGCCCCAGCAAAGCAAGTTTGGTCAATAATTTGCCACGGCTGAAGGTTTCCGGAAACAACTTGTAGGTAAGGTCGTGGACAGTGATAATTGAAGGTTGTGATCCCAACAGAACCGGCAGTGAATAATCAGGGAAATGCATAATATCGATATCTTTCCTGGCTATAGATGAAGGCAGCAGGACTTGTTCCCACAATATCCTGGCCCAGCTCCTCTGGCTCATAAGGTTAACAGGAACGGGCTCCTGGTTGTGGGCCCACAATCCGGATGGATACTCCTTATTCACAAATACCTGGTATTTGTTGTCAGCATCGACACAGGCCAGAGCTTTCAAAAGGTTATATATGTAATTCCCGATTCCGGCATGGGTGCCTCCCATCAGCAGGGCATTAAGACCGATGTTCATAAGGCCTTCTTTCCGGGTAAGCGTCTGCTGCCAGCCTGCTGGTCGCGTAAGTCAGACCGAGGACCACCCAAATGTAATTGTGCAGGAGAATTCCCAGGGAATAACCCTGTACGCCCATTGCTGCCAAGCTCGCAAACAGACCTACGGTATATATTCTCAAAGAGTTGTTATGCCCCGTTTTTAAAACCTTCCACACTATGGCAAACAGCTGAAATAACACAAAAAGAAACGCGGCCAGCCCAACAACACCCATTTCCGCCAATATCTCGAGATATTGATTGTGTGCCCTGGCGTAATATTCAACCTTAGGCGCTTCGGCGGGCCGATACTGATTGTATAAATATCCGTAGTTACCTAACCCGACCCCAAAAACCGGGTGAGTCCTAAACATTTTCCAGGCGGCCTCCCGGTACCATTCCCGCTCATTTACCGAAACCATACTCAAGCTGTAAATGTTTTCCGTCTTGGTTTGACTTTTCGCGGGTGCCGACATATCGTGGTTCTGGATTTTAAATTTCACTGAGATGGAATCAAAACCCTTTAAATAACCGGGGCTGCCCCATTGGTTTATAGCCAGTACCGACACCCAAACCAACGAAAACACACCGGCTAAGAACAATATATTCTTCCAT
>JAJZQD010000019.1 GCA_021847735.1 Bacillota bacterium
GCTTGCGTAACACTCCTGCTTCCACAGCTTCATTACTTTTGAATTTTGAGGGTGTTGCTACTACTTTAATCGCTTACCTTGTTTTTAAAGAAGCGGTTGGTAAACGTATTTGGTTGGCGGTCGCATCCATAACAACCGCAAGCATTATACTTTCTTGGAATACAGGTGGCGGGTGGGGTTTTTCTTTAGGTGCTGCAGGTGTAATTGGCGCTTGTATTCTTTGGGGAATGGATAATAATTTTACGTGTAATATTTCAGCAAAAGACCCGCTTGTAATTGTAACAATAAAGGGTTTGGTAGCGGGCAGCTTTTCTTTGATATTGGCCTTATTACTTCACAATAACTTACCCAATTTCAAAATCATACTATTGGCTATGCTATTTGGTTGTCTTAGCTATGGCTTGAGCATTATTCTGTTTATTCTCGCAATGAGAAATCTCGGAGCTGCAAGAACAAGTGCCCTTTTTGGTACTGCTCCGTTTGTAGGTGCGCTATTGTCATTTGTACTGTTTAGAGATTTGCCGGGGATTCCGTTTTTTATTACACTACCTTTCATGGTTATAGGTGCTACCTTATTATTAAGTGAGGAACATACTCACAATCATTGTCATGATATGATTAAGCACGAACATCGTCATAGCCATGATGATTGTCATCATACGCATCACCACTCCGGTGAGGTTGTTTTGGTCAATGATTGCCATTCGCATTTTCACATTCATGAAGCTATTGAACACTGTCATCATCATACTCCTGACATTCATCATTGGCACGACCATTAAAAAGTTAATTACTCGGAGCTAAATTTGGTTTAGTAAGTAGCTAGTGTTTAATCCGAAGGGCGGGAAATTACTTAATTTTGTTTATCACTGGTTTCTGTGTATAAAAATTGAATGAAATGCAAACGAGAGAGCAATTACGCTCCCTCGTTTTTTATTTGAGTAGGCAGCAACTGTAATAAATAACGGCGGGAAATTTCGGGAACAATTAAATTAATCAAAAATAAAGGAGTTGTTCAAGTATGATTGTTAAAACCGATAGAGAACCTAACCGCTTAATTAACGAGAAGTCACCTTACCTTTTACAACACGCTCACAACCCTGTGAACTGGTATCCTTGGGGTGAGGAAGCATTTGATAAAGCGAAAAAGGAGGATAAGGCTGTGTTCTTATCAATTGGATACTCGTAGGTGGCATCTTTCGACATGCCATTGGTGCCATGTCATGGAACGCGAATCCTTTGAAGATGAAGAAGTTGCAAAAATATTAAACGAAGATTACGTTTCAATAAAAGTAGACCGCGAGGAACGCCCCGATATAGATACTATCTATATGGCAGTTTGCCAAGCGATGACAGGCCATGGAGGATGGCCCATGACTGTTATTATGACCCCCGACAAAAAGCCGTTTTTCGCCGGGACTTACTTCCCAAAGGAAAGCTCCCGGGGGATGCCAGGGCTAATGAACATATTGCAACAGATTGCTGATATGTGGAAAACGGACAAGGATAGGATTATTGGTTCCGGCGAAGAAGTCGCCGAAGCGGTCCGGACATCGATGTTTAAACACGAAGCCGGAGAAGTGACAGAAAATGCCCTCCACAGGGCCTTCAGGTATTTTGAAGATTCCTTTGATAGCAAATTTGGAGGTTTTGGACGTGCACCAAAGTTTCCGACACCACATAATCTGATGCTTCTGCTACGGTACTGGCAACTTACAGGCCAAAGCAAGTCCCTTGAAATGGTGGAAAAGACCCTTGATTCAATGTACCTCGGCGGTATTTACGATCATGTCGGATTTGGTTTTTCTAGGTATTCTACTGACCAAAAATGGCTAGTGCCACATTTTGAAAAAATGCTATATGATAATTCACTTTTAGTAATTGCTTACCTAGAAGCATATCAGGCTACAGGCAATGAGCGTTTCGCCAGGGTTGCCAGGGAAATATTCACCTACGTACAGCGTGATATGACTTCTCCAGAAGGAGCCTTTTATTCTGCGGAGGACGCTGATTCCGAGGGCGAAGAAGGTAAGTTTTATGTTTGGACCCAGGACGAAATAAAACAGGTTCTTGGGGAAGAACTTGGTAACAGATATTGTATGGCTTACAACATAACGAAGCATGGAAATTTTGAAGGTAAAAATATTCCTAACCTTATAGAAAACAGCTATGTTGATGGATTCGAAGATGCCAGGAAAAAGTTGTTTGAATACCGGGAACAACGGGTGCATCCATTTAAGGATGACAAAATTTTAACCTCCTGGAATGGTCTGATGATCGTAGCATTGGCTTATGGTTCACGTGCTTTGGATGAACCAAAATATTCCAAGACGGCGGAACGGGCAGTTCAATTTATACTAAAACACTTGAGGAGAGATGATGGCCGTCTTATGGCCCGTTATCGCCATGGCGAAGCAGCGCATCTAGGGTATGTCGACGACTACGCGTTTCTTGTTTGGGGACTTATTGAACTCTACGAAGCAACCTTTAAGCATGAATACTTACAGCAGGCTCTTGACCTGAATAAAGACATGCTGGAACTGTTCTGGGACAAGGATGGAGGCGGGTTGTTCCTTTACGGCTCAGATGCCGAAGCCTTGATAGCGAGGCCCAAGGAATTATATGATGGCGCAATACCTTCCGGCAACTCTGTGGCTGCCGTTAACTTTATACGTTTGGCAAGACTTACAGGGGACAGGGATCTGGAAGAAACAACGGAATCGCAATTCAAAGCTTTCGGTGGCTCAGTTAATGAGATGCCCATGAGTCATACTCACTTTCTTATGGCAGCTTATTTGAATATTACACCGCCCATCGATATCACTCTTGCGGGGGAACCGGGAAGAGATGACCTAATTCGGCTTACTGGAGTAATTAACAGTGGTTTCAGACCAAACATGGTTGTATCGTTAAATCAGCCTGGCAAAATTCCAGTTGATGGGAAGGCTGCTGCTTATATTTGTAAAGACTTCTCTTGTATGCCCCCGATAACTGATAACGAACAACTAGCAGAAATACTTGACTGATAAAACTAACTATTTCAACAAATCAATACCGGAACCAGCCGTTACATCAAAAGGATGCATAATGTTTCTTCATCTGGGGGCTGACAGGCTGTTTTCCAACATTTATAATTTAAGCCTCTTCAGGGAATAAAAAGAACAAGGCTGTTGTTAGGAGAGTTTAAAAAGCAGCCGCAGCAAAAAGGCATCAACTCAACCTTTATGAGTTCCAAATGGGCTCGCTGCAGAACGAGTATGTGGAACACGCCTATGAACGAATAGGGGGTAATTTCGTTGTTAAAAGACCGAATTTTGGCCGGAAGTGTCGCCGGCATGATAGCGACACTTGTCAAAGCTGTTCCCAACTTTATTCTTTGGAAGCTCGGGATTGTAAAATACCTGTATTTTCAAGTTGCCGCTTCCGCCCTGGTCACCCCACAGGATGTTAATACAACGTTAGGTTTGGTGGTTGGTTTCATCACCGATATTATCACAGGGGGAAGCCTTGGTTTACTGATTGTATTCTTGTTCAGGTATACCGGGCGAGACTACTGGTGGTATAAAGGGCTGATTGTCGGGAACCTGATTTGGCTTTGGGGTCTGGGTGAATTAATTAATTTTGGGGCAGCCCGAATTATCCCTCTCCAGCCGGCATTCCGCCTTGCCTCCTTAGTCGACCACCAAATATTTGGGCTCACAGCCACATACCTGATAGTAAAATGGTATCCCCGGAACGAAAAGTAGGAACGCGTACTAAAAGAGGCAGGTATGTTCCTTCGAGCGGCAACAACGCCCGTTGGCAAACCAATCCCGCTTACGCGGGAAGGTTTGCCGACGGGCGTCAGACCGCTCTCCGGAACACACCTGCCTCTTTTGGTAAAACGATAAAGAAAAAAAGATGAAGCTGTCCTAATCTATTTTAGGACAGCCCCTTTGTCATTACGGTGTAGGAGTTGGTAGCTCCTCTGGCGTTTGGCTGGTTTTGGGTTGAGCCTGCTCGCTGCGCTGTTTGGCAGGTTTGGTTGGCTGCACCGTTTTGGGTGGGGTTAATTTTTTGGGTTCCGTTGCCGGACCCGGTACTGATTTTGGTTCAACAGGCTTTTCGGCAGCGGTCCCTGATCGGTATCCCGCCAGGGGATAACCTTTAATCCCGGATACCCCGTTGGTCTCCACGGTATGACAGGAAAAGCACTGGCCTTTCATTTTGGTATAAAAAAGCCCGCTTCCCCAGTGGGTTTTATGAATACCCCGGAAAAACCGTTTATACAGGTCATAGTTCTTTTGGGCTTCGTGACAGGCATAGCAAGCATTGACGCTTGTTTCTTTTACTTCCGGGTGACCCGAAATTCTACGCACATAAGCCGATAACGAGCGGTCAACATCTGCCGTTTTTTTGTGACAGGAAACGCAGCCGTTTTCGTAAGAATCTCTGCCTGCCGCTTCCATCAGGTTAGCTGCCGCCGGGGGTTTAACCGGATTCGGGGAAGCGGGCTTCCTGACAGCACTCTTCTGGCAGCCGGCAATAACCAAAATTGGAATCAGTAATAGTAGTGTTAAAGGTACAATCCGACGATACATCAATATACCTCCTTTTGGTTTTTATCTAGTTTCTCCGGTCTTTCGGAATTAATGCTAATTACCGGTAATTTCGATTTGATGAATAACGGTAGGCAGCTCAAGTATAATTTTTTAAAAATAAATAATACTAAACTTGAGCTTTAAAAAATTATTTTGGAGGTGTTCTATCCTAATGCATCAACAAATGAGCCTGCTTCAGCAGAATCTTAACCAGATTGCCCAAATTTGCAACCAGCTAAGCCAAAATGAACAAGCCAACGCCTCAAAACTTATCCAGATGCAGAATGCCGAACGTACCGCCGCTCAACAACTGCAGCACTGTGCCCAGCTTTGCAGCCAGGTTAGCCAGCAGATGCAGCAGGTAGTTGGCAGTACACAATTTGGCAATGTCAGCCAGCAAGCTTTTTCACCGAGTACCAGCGACTCCCTTGGTAACATGCAAAGTACCAACTGGGCAAACCGCCCTGTGAGCACCGGCCAATTTTCCACTGCTCCTAATATGGGATCGATTCCCCCATACAAAGCCTACTAAACCGGCAAAGCCCCTGCAAAAGGGGCTTTTTTTGGAAAGGGCAGGTATATTCCTTCGGGCGAGCAACAACTCAGCCGGCAAAACTGCTCCCGCAAACGCGGACCGCAGGCCGGCGGACGTCACAGGCTGTTGAAAAACTTCGTCTAGCTTTGTCACCAGGCCCGTCAGCCTCGCTCCCCGGAACATACCTGCCCTTTCCTCTTTTCGAAAACCAAAAAAACTGTCTCTTTGATACAGTGACTAAAAAATATTGCTTAGGGGCCCACGGAAACCAAGCGTGGTGACGGGCGGTAGGAACTGACCCCTAAATCCCTGGTTATTTCTTTGCCGGTAGATTCGCTGATGACAATCCGGGAATGGACTGATATTCCTTCAGAGCCCTCATATTTTACTTTCTCCACTCCCTTGGGCAAGGTAGGGTCAAATACACGCTCAGTCCAGGTCTTGGTCCGGCTGAGGGTTTCGTGAACCCACCTGATGTGCGGGGGTTTGGAAGTCCCGTAAAAGGCGATATATAAAGTACCACCTGTATTTTTTGCCCAGATAAGGATAGGGGCGCCGGTTGTATTCTTGAACTTGAAATCCTTCGTCCCGTACGATATTGTAGCATCCTGACCCGGTGGAACGTAGGGGACGGTCATGGAATGGGGGTGCCTTTCCACAATTTTCTGGTTAGCCAGGATGGCCACATTGTATATTACTGAAGCAATCTTGCATACCCCACCGCCTACTGTGGAGACAATTCGGCCGCCGCTATACATTGGCCCGGGTTTAAATCCCCGGTGGGCGGAACGCCACCCTACCCTGGAATTCAGGGAAAACACTTCGCCCGGCTTGATTACAGCCCCACGCAGGAAGTCGGCCGCCAGGGAAATGTTATGACGTTCATCCAGGATTGGGTCAGGAAGGGTAGCATGGTATTCAGCCATGAGCAGGGGTGTACCGTGCTCTTTTTTGGCCTGCGCAAATTCAGGGTCATTATGCCAGGGAAGCTGCACGGTGTTTTCACTCCCCGCGGCATTCGGGGGCTGGGGCGCAGGTTTTTTGGCAGGCCCTCCAGCCGCACACCCTGTTGACAATAGAATTAATAAAATTATCGGCAAAACCCTGATTCGCACTCCCATCATCTCTCCTCTAAAATCAATCTACCGGTTAGTCTACCCCTCCCGGCCCAAAAATATTGTCATAGGTTTCCCCGCTGAAGTCGATCTGAAAGGAACTGCCAGTCCTCCAAAGACAAGGGCCAGAGGCGGGGGTTTCTTCTGACCGCCAGGGGGTGGTAAGAGAGTTTCCCTGCTGCCCCCTGCGAAAAAATAATCAAGACTTGATGTAAAAACAGGAAACAAATCCCGCATTTTTAACGTCAAACAATAAAGCAAAGGGGGTAGAATGAATGAACAAGTTAATGCTGCGTGTTTACCCGGTTGTTGTCCTGCTTCTTTTTGTCCTGGCCTCAACATCTCCCATGGCATCTGTTACTCCGCCCGGCCCGCCTGTCAGCCACAAGGTCTACGATGCTCAGCCGCTGCCTGTGGTTGGTTCGTTGGAGAACCTCAGGACTCTGTTGTCCAAAGCGCAAAGCCCCGGGGTTTACCGGCACAGGGACATGGGACTTAAGTCAGAAAGAATGGTGAACACAACATTTGGTGCGGGTCAAGCGGCAAAATCCATACGGGAACCACAGGAAAACGCCAAGGATTTCTCCACTACCAACGTACAGGTACAGGGTGTTGACGAAGCAGATGTTGTCAAGACCGACGGAAAATACATTTACCAGGTTAACAATAACCGGGTAATAATTGCTGAAGCCTATCCCGCCAAAAAATTAAAAATCGCCAATATCCTAAAATTTGACGATGGGAATTTCACACCAAGTGAACTCTATATAGACGAAACCCACCTGGTGGTTATCGGCAACACATATTACGATTCTTCTCCGCCGGCCGTACCGGCACCGACCAACCCTGAGGGCACATTAAAACCCGAAAAATGCCCCCCTATTTTTATCCACAATACCGTTAAGGGAATCATCTATGATATCAGAGATAAATCAAGCATTAAAAAGCTGCGGGAAATAGAACTTGAAGGAGACTATGTTTCTTCCAGAAAAGTTGGGTCCGCACTGTACCTGGTGGCCAACAAATATATTGATGTTTACCGCATCATGGACCCGGAACCACCGGCCCCCGCTTATCGCGACTCAGCCGGCCGGGACAGGTTTGTCGGTGTGGACTACCCGGATATCCGGTATTTTCCCGGTCCGGTGGAGCCCAATTACCTTATGATTGCAGCATTAAACCTGGACAAACCGGATAAAGAGGTGCAGGTTTCCACCTATCTTGGTTCCGGAGAAGCCATTTACGCTTCGGAAAAGAACCTGTATGTGGCGGTGAGCCAATACCGTGCTGCCACAAGGCTCCTGCCAAACGGAAATATCAAAATGAAACGGCAGTTCACGATAACGCCGATGCCGGATTATAAAACAGCGATTTTCCAATTCGCCCTTGACGAGGGCCAGTCTGAATATAAAGGCAGAGGGGAAGTGCCCGGTACTATCCTGAACCAGTTTTCCATGGACGAGGATAAAGGCTTCTTCCGGATTGCCACTACCCAGGGTGAAATATGGCGGAATGATGAGTACACTTCCAAGAACAATGTTTATGTCCTGGATGAGGGCTTAAAAATCACTGGTAAAATAGAAGACATTGCCCCCGGCGAAAAGATTTATTCCGTGAGATTTATGGGAGACCGTGGTTATATGGTCACTTTTAAAAAGGTGGACCCCCTGTTTGTGCTTGATTTCAAAGACCCGCAAGCTCCTAAAATACTAGGCACCTTAAAGATTCCCGGATACAGTGACTACCTCCATCCTTATGACGAAAACCACATTATCGGTTTTGGCAAAGACACGGTGGAGATGGAGCAGGAAGGTGGGGGCAAAAACCTGGGCACCATGGCATTTTACCAGGGTATGAAAGTAGCCGTTTTTGATGTGAGTGATGTTCAACACCCGGTGGAAATGTTTAAAGAGATTATCGGTGACAGGGGAACAGACTCGGAGCTGCTGCACAACCACAAGGCATTATTGTTTGCCAGGGACAAAAACCTGCTGGCTTTCCCGGTTACTGTCATGGAAATAAAAAATAAAAAGGCCGAAAATGCAGGTGTGCCTGAGTACGGCGAGTTTACCTTCCAGGGAGCCTATGTCTACAATATTGACCTGATTAACGGCTTTCGCCTTAAAGGACGGATAACTCATATCGACCAAGCGAGCTACGAAAAGTCGGGGTACGGATGGTATAACGGGGTCAAAAATGTTGATAGAATTCTCTATATCGACGACACACTGTACACCCTGTCCAAAGGAATGATTAAAGCCCACGATATCGCGGGCTTAAAAGAAAAAAGCAGTCTGGAGATTATACAGTGAATAAACCTTAAACCGGCTTGGCACTCCGCGGTAAAACTACCGTGATTGAAGCGCCCGAAATATTATTTCGGGCTTTAATTTTTCCGCCGTGTTTTTCTACTATGGCCTTGGTGATTGCCAGGCCCAGCCCGGTATCTCCCTTCCGGCCGACAAAAAACCGTTCAAAAACTCTTTCGGTTTCCTCTTCCTTAAAACCCGGGCCGTCATCATTGAATTCGATATATACATTGCTGCCGTCGTATTTAAGTAAAACATCCACCCGGGATTCTGCATACCTGATCGCATTACTGAACAGGTTAATGAAGGCCCGGGAGATTTTTCCCCTGTCTAAGTTTACCGCCACCGGGAACTCCGTCCCTTCAACATTGATTTGCACACTGCTTTGATTAGCCAAACTGCCCACCTTTTCGCTGCTTTCCAGGATTACCCTGCCAATGTCATCTTCCTGAAAATCGTATACCTCCTCCATGGTCTCCAGCTTTGCAGCTGAAGGGCAACATTGTTAAAAGTATTGCCCAGTTGTTCCAACTCGTCCCCGGTACGGATTGTCAGCCTGGAATCAAAATCCCTTTCCCCCAGACGGCGCGCCCCGGCTTCGAGCATCTTTACCGGTTTGGAAATTGACCTGGCCAGGAAAATGCCTATTATTATGGTCAGTAAACTCACGATCAGCAGGACTCTCATCAGCACCCGGATAATGGAAGTGCCCAGCACCTGCACCCCTTTCAGTTCCGTATACATTACCAAAGCGCCTTTAATTACCCCGGCCTCACTCTTAAAAGGCAGGGAAACCGTAACCAGTTGTTTGTCATTAACCGGGAACACCCCATTGGCCACTTTCCCCGTGATAATCTGCCTCATCGGCGTCACTGCAGCGATAGAACCGATCCTTACCACTGCCGGGCGGTTGCTGAATACGACCTTACCGGCTAAATCGGTAATAAAATAGTTCCCCTCAAACAACCTGTTGACAAGCCTAAAGGTAACCCTTTTCCCCGTGTAATCTGTCTTCAGGCTTCCCAGGGGAGTCTTTTTAAATAACCCGACCAGAACTGCCCCCTCTTTTTGCATGCTATTCTGGACTTCCCTGACTAGGAAGGTGCGGACCATCGAGTTAAAGAGAAATCCCGAAGCACCCAGGGAAACAACCAGAATCACCAGATATGTAGAGATTATCTTTGAACTGATAGACCTTTTCATTGGCATTATCCTTCCATTTTATAACCGTAACCCCATACTGTTTTTAACTCAAAAGTGCTGCCGGCAGTCTTAATTTTCTTGCGGATTCTTTTCACCAAGTCATCAACAGCCCGGTTATCCCCAAAATAATCAAAGCCCCAAACCTGGTTGAGGATTTGTTCCCTGTTGAAGACTTTGCCCCGGTTGGCTGCAAGGAACTCCAAAAGCTCAAATTCCTTTGTGGTGAACTCAACTTCTTGCCCGGCCGCCAGTACCTTCCTCTCGTCAGGAAAGATTTTCAGGTCCCCGATAACAATTTCTCCGGATTTCTCCGGCGGGAGCGCCACCGCGCCGACCCTGCGAAAAATGTTTTTAACCCGGGCTACCAGTTCCCTGGGGCTGAACGGTTTAGACAGGTAATCATCACTCCCCAGCTCCAAACCCAAAACCTTATCAATTTCGTCATCTTTGGCAGAAACCATGATTATTGGGGTCTGGCCCTGGCGGCGAATCTCTTTGCAGAGTTCATAACCGTCAATGCCAGGCATCATTATGTCAATAACAAACATGTCCGGATAAACTGTTTTCATCCTGATTAGGACATCTTCGGCACAGCCGAAGGTTTCCACCAGGTAGCCTTCCCGGACCAGGTATTTTTTGATTAATTCAATTACATTGACATCATCATCAACTATAAATATTTTTTTTGCTTCTTCCATAGTGCAACCTCCAAACCGGTCTTACCTGTATTGTACACTATTTCTTTCCTTAGAAAAAACCAAAAACTTACCCCATGACCGGGATAACTCCGGGTCAACGGGGTAAGTCAAAGTACTGTTCTTTAGCTCAGCGCCTTAATCACGTCAAGCTTTACCTGTATCAGCTCATTCAGTTTCTGGTCAATCTGTTTTTGGATATCCGCTATTTTTTGAATATCGGCGGCCACGGCATCCTTGTCGCCATTTGTTTTGTCCTGGCGCAATTGGGCCACTGCATCCTGGCGGTCTTTCCGCAGGTCCTTAACGGCTGTCCGGATTGGCGCTGCCTGCTCATTGATGGTCTTGGCGTTTTGTATCTTATCTGTCTGTCCGTTTTTCCTGGCCTTTTTTAGCAGGTTTTTTATCCTGAGATTTTCTTTTCGTATCTGTATCTTAAGCTTTTTATCAATTCTCACGATCTTCTTTACTTCTTGCTTAACTGTATGTGCCGCTTGCTGACCGGCCTTTACCGCTGCCGCCGGCTGTGAAGCGTCACCGGTTGTAGCCGCCAGCACCGTTGCGGCCGTGGCCAGGGTAAAAACCAACACCATAGCCATTGCTAACCATCGCTTCTTCATCGCTGTCACCTCCTTCCACTAAAAGTATACAAGGATAATTTGTTTTATTTCAGGCGAAATTAAGGAATTTCTGTGTAATTTTCGTTTAATTCGGCAGTACTTTTCATAAAAAATTCGCCCCTCCGTATTATACACATCCCCCTGAACAATTTTTGAATTTTACCAAATTAATGGAATCAAATGATAACGTGTCTTTAAACAATAGTCTTTGTACCCCGGCAGGTCTCGTAAAAGAGTTCCCTCTTCGATTTTTATCCTAATTACAGTCCATGGTATAGTGAGAAGAAAAGGTATTATCGCCCAATAAGAACCAAGCGCCAGAGGAGTAAACAATGACATAATTAACATCCCCAGGTACATTGGATGGCGAACTATGGCGTAGAGGCCGGTTGTTATAACCTGCTGTTCTTTCTCAACCTGGATGACAGTTGAAGCATAACTATTTTGCTTAAAAACATTGATAATAAATATATAACCTAAGAAAACAATAGCATTCGCTGCAATTACAATCCAAACAGGCACAGCCGACCAATGAAATCGAAAATCAAGGCCGGGAATTAAGTAACCGAGCAAAAACAAGTTTAAGAAGGCGGGAGGTTTTTGCGTATTTTCCTGGTCTTTAACCTTCATTCGTCTCGATAAAAGGTCGGGATCTTTCTTCAAAAAGTAAGCAGTAATAAAAAGCGTCAGGGCAGAGATTCCCAACCAAAAAATCCATGCCTGCCAATACCTTAGCGAACCTGCCGGAACAAATAAAACAAGACCCATCACAATCATAATAATTGCCGGTATTCGATAAGCTTTTGACGTGGACAGATTAGTCTTTCTTTCCATTGAAACCACTCCCTTCCCTGAGATATTGTTCAACAAGCCGCTTGTGCTTCATTCGGGCCGGTGAAAGAACACCTGCAACCATTCCATTATATAAGCTTTCCATAGCTTTGCTCAGTGACTGGTTAACCCCCTCGAGCAAAGGTATACTCTTCATAATTTCAGCAGATTCCCTGGCCAGAGCTTCGACCTCCGGATCATCTTCAGACAGCTGGTCCAGCCTGGCCAAACGCTTTGCACTATCCAAAGACATTTGGTACTTTTCGGGATGAGCTTTAAAGTAATCGGCCAATGACAGAAACGTTTCCCGGTAATTCTGGCCCCACTGGAAATCATCCAGGATGCCAAACAATTTCCGCTGCTGATCATATATTTCCGGGCAGGTCTGGACATATTTATCAATTTGATCCTGTCCCAGTATCTCTTTGACCATTTGAAAAGAAGGAGATTCGAAGGTATTTTCATCCAGGAGTACCGCGTCTTCCGTATCTTCACTTAGCAATTTCTCAATCTTCGCCACCCGTTCTTCAAGAGTTTTTTTCTCGTTCAGAAGCTCAGTTCGCAAGGACTGTAAGACTTCCCGCAGGGTTCTTGAATTGTGCATCTCTCCCAGTATTTCCTTGATGCGTTTTAAGTCCAGTCCCAGGGATTTTAAGCGTTTGATTGACTGCATACGAGTCAGTTCGGCCGGTCCGTACAAGCGGTATCCCCCCGGAGAACGCGCCGGTTCCTGCAGTAAACCGATCTTGTGGTAATAGATAATTGTTTTTAATGTACTTCCGGTTAATTTGGCAAAATCACTGATTTTTATCCTATTCTCCAACGCTATCCCTCCTCCATAATCAGTATAAACCCTGCCCCTAGGGTCGGGTCAACTTAAACCTGGACATTTGGCCAAGATACTAAAAATTTTAGATTGAGAAAACTGGGCTGAAAAAAGGCGCAGAGAATAAAAGAATTATACGTAAGTGTTTGGGCCGCCTTTAAAAACTCTTTAGCAAAAGTTGGCTAACTAATTAAAACAAGAGGTTTACCCTTCGGCAAACCTCTTGTTTTATGGATTAGGAGAAGTTTATCAGTATCACTTACTCGTGAATTTAGTGTGTGTGATCAGCCGTGAAGCTAATCAGTAGTGTTCAAGCCATTGAACTATTGCAACAATTTGATCCGCATACAAAGAATTCGTTAACTTGGTATGTTTGTCACTTGCAACACCCGTGAGTAACTCGTACATTTCCAAAAAAACTGTGCTTCAAAGAAACCCTCAATGAACACGCCGAACCTTCGCTTCTGTAGCCTGGACACGCATAATGTACGACCCTCCACTAGAATAAATTATTACCTCGGGCCGGTAGGCATACGTATACTCATACTTGTACTCCGCTTGTTCCCACGTCTGACCGTTAACCAATTTGTAGATTGACTTACCATCCCATCCCTTGAATTCACCTTCTATGTAACTTTCGATAACACTATCGATACGGGTCACAGGGATCGACTGACCCTTTACAGTCAAAATGTAGCGCCCGCCTTCCTCTGTAATTAAAGCATCGGGTCGATACGCATAGTGATACCAATAACGATATTGGCCCTGAATCCAATACGTCCCGTTAGCCATCTTAAACAGCTTGTCCCCATCAAAGCCATCAAACTCTCCGTCAATTTTTCCATTGTAAATTATGCGTACCATAATCATCCTCCTTCCCTGATTCTAGCCGTGAATAAATGATCCGTTAGCTGTCATTGAGGTCTTGTAAGTATGGATAATGGGAAATTCATACTTGCAATGCAGACGATTCTTTTCACATCATGGACTGAAAACTTGACACCATCGCATACATGAACATTTTCGTTAACATTAGCTTAGTTTTTGCCCCAAGCTTCTTTTATCGCCACGATGTCCAAGTCCTTCCAACTTTCTTTCCACAACTGGAAATAAGGAATATCATTTGATGAAGGCCCTGGATTACATCTATCCATTAGAACAATCGAAGGTAACACAACGGCCTCCCCAATTAAAAGACACTCCCCAGCCTTCAACGACGGCATTTTATCAACCAAATTACCTAATGTATCAGGAAGAAGTCGTTTTACATAGTTTTGGTCATTTGGGTTTGTTAATCTCAATGCGAGAAAATTATTGCATTGAGAAAAAATAGTTTCCGAGATTTCTGATGGGCGTTGACTTGCCAACAGCAGAGAAACACCGTATTTACGTCCTTCTTTTGCAATTCGTTCAATAGATTGCTTAGAAGCCCTGTACTTAGCCAAATCGCTGTTCGGAACATATTTGTGAGCTTCTTCATAAACTAGCAATATTGGCACATCGTTGTTTATTTTTTCATCGGGATTAGCTTCGTAGCGTAGGCGTTTATAATAATAGCCGTATTCAAACAGTATTCTCGAAATAAGCGAAACGGTAATACTCAACACCTCAAATGGCACACCGCTCAAATCAATTATTGTTATGTTAGAAGTCGATTCACCATAGCCAATGAGCTGCTTTAGAGTTTCCTCAAAAGAGATTTTTTTTGACTTTTCACCTACAAGAAAATCTAATCTTTTGTCGTTAATACGATTTTCCAACCTACTAACGAAGTTGGTTAATTTTCCATGAAGACTTCCTTGTGTTGTTTTTGGTTGACCCTTTTTTTCACCGGAAGCATATACTTCTCCAGTATCTATAACTTCTGAATTTTTTGTTCGTGCGTACGTCAAAACATCGTCTATGTCAAAATATAAAGGTGAGTCAAAATGAATCCTATTCTTTTTTTCTTCCTCTCCATCAAAATGGTTAATTCTGCTGTTGATAACAGCTTCCTTGAAAACATTTCTTTGGTTATGGTCATTTGCTTCGGTATCAATAAACAACTCTTGCAACTCATCACTATTCAATAGCCAATATGGAAGAACTAAGTTAGAAATATCAATAAAGTTTGCGGCTGGGAATGCCGTCTTGTATTCAGAGTGAATATCAAAAATCACTATGTGGGAATTATTTAGCCCTTTGTATTCACCCTCTTTAGAGCTAATGGCGTTTTGAATAATTTTGGCAACAGAGTGCGATTTACCCGAGCCAGTCGAACCAATAATTGCAATGTGTTTATTGAAAAATTTATCTCCATCGACAGGCACATCAATAGTTGGATTGGTTGACAATTTTGCAAAAGTGAATTTTTTGCCATCTTCTAAAGACTCAGTAAAAATCTTTTCAATTTCTTCTTGTCTTGCAGGTTCAACTTTTTTGGGAGGAATAGCGATGGTGTCTCCACCACGTTCAAATTTTCCATTACGAATAAGTCCCAATGGATTTGCTTCCAGAATGTATTTTCGGCGAGGTACTCCTTCAGGGGTAGTACCAACCTCAATAGTAAAATTCTCAATAATAGCAATTAGCACAGCATTGTCATTATCGGCAATACGCAAATAAGACCCGACTTTTAATTTTTCTTCCGCAATCTGGAAATCTTCTAAATCATCAACTGAAATTCTAACTTTATTGGGGAACACAGAGATGACTTCGGCGTTCATCTTTTCTTGTTCAAGCATTTCGAAAACCTCCTCAAATAATGGAACTAATATTCATTGTTTCTTCAACTTGAATTTTAATATGCTTGTAGTTATTATTCGTGTAATATGTTTCGGTAATATAAAACTGATATAACTCTCGTGTCGTGCAAATAGAGTTCAGAATATCATCGATTTGATCAATGTCGTTGATGATTTTCAATTTCACATTGTTATGAGCAGTTGCCTTTCTGCATAGCGACTTTGCGCAAAAATCTGCGTCCTTAAAGTCATAACCGTCCCAAAAATAGAAATCATCCGATTGAAGTGCCTTTTTTAAGTTTAGCAAGGTAGGTTCCGAAACATTTTGCAAGTAAACATAAGGGCAGAATGGTTTACTCTCCCTAAGCGAAAGTTTGCTCCAGTTTTTCGAAATGTTGAGTAATAGTGATTTCAGCTCTGCTTCCGTCGTAGTATTATCACACTCAATCAGAAAGAACCTTTCAAAAGGTGAAACATTTCTTGGAGAAAAGTATTGAACTTTTACCGATTGACAGTAAATTTTAATTCCCTTTTTCTTCAAAAACCATAGATTAAACAAGGCATTTTTATTGTTGATTTTGGCTAAGAACTCACTTTTGGATATAGTTCTTTCGGTAACATTCTGTTTTGTAGATAACTCTTTTACTACTCGAAGAGCATTATTGTAGTAATAATGCTCCGCTTCAAATGCGTTACAGGAAAAAAGAACTTTAATCTTGTCAATTATTTTTCTCTCCTGTTGAGTAAAGTCAAGAGCGTATACATCAATGCTCAAATGACTCAAAAAATCAATAATTTCAGTATCCGTCAATCCTAAGTCAACATGGTATTCATGCTTTGTTTTTCCTTCTGTATAAGTAAAGAACTTGCTTTTAGCGAATGCTAAGTCAATATTTGATGGCAATTTTTCCTGCCCTGATGAGTAGTATCCATATATTTTGTACTGCAATGATCTACTTATTGAGCTTGATGCTGCATAGTGGCTTAACATCAAGCGAATGGGTTTGGCGATGACAGAGTGATTGTATTCTGTTTTTGAATAATATTTACATTGGACAGCTATGGTTTCATCAACGTTTTTTATATCAACATCCTCGATGCCTTCAATGCAAACGCTATCTGAACCATTTTGTTGTTCTAACAGTTTCAAAATATAGTAATCAAATTGATAGTAATATCCTGTTATGGTATCTATAGCAGATCTGTCATTCTCCATTTAAACCCTCCTTATGGTTACTATTTTGTAACCTTTGTATTTTATAATAGTACAAACTATTCCATACATAACTTGCAGTGCACTTCTTTAACAGCTTCCAATTATTAGCCTTTAAGTTTATTTATCTGAATTTCCCATTGTAGACAATAGCGGCTGTTAGCATTTTTTGTTTCCCCAGCCTACTCCCCACAATTGTAAATCATAACCGTGAACCGAATGAACCCTATTTTGACAAGGAAGGGCGTCCCTGCCCTTACGCATCATCTCTTTTTATCACCATTATTCGACTTAACACAAGTCAAATCCTTTTCCTGGAAAGTTATGAATTGCGATATTAATCATGACCACCATTTACTAGTTCTATTAAGTAGTTAAAACTCATCCTTTGTGTACTTTGTGACTTAGTGGTAATAATCCCCCGTCTTTTATCCGCGTAACATCCGCGTCCATCCGCGGCTGTCTCCCGTTTTTCCTGTTTCTTTTGGTTAACCGGCCATAAACAAAAAACGTGACTTAATCGGTCACGCTTAATCTCTGCGCCTTTGCGCACTGCGGTATCTTTTTCGGTTTTTTCCCCTTTTTTAGTTTACTTGGCCTGTTAAGTAATTAAAACTCAGACTTTGTGACTTAGTGGGACTTATCCCCTGTCTTTTATCCGCGTCATCCGTGTTCATCCGCGGCCGTTTTCCGTTCTATCTGTTCCTTTTGTTTAACCGGTCACTCTCCATCTCCGCGCTCTAGGTACGGGTACGGTTTTAATTGTCAATTTTCAATTTTCAATTATCAATTGTCAATTGTTCTCTGTGTCCTCTGTGCCCTCGTGGTTGCCCTTTCTTTCTATTTCCACGAGGGCCTCCCCCCCTGCCTCTTACTTTTTTTATCAGTGAATGCCGTGCTTTTCCATCCGGTAAATCAAGGCGGATCTGGTAATTCCCAACAGGCGGGCGGCCCTGGTTTGGTTGCCGCCGCTTTTTGCGAGGGCTTTTACTATCAAATCCTTCTCCAATTCTTCCAGGGAAACTCCCTGTTCGGGAAGGTCAATTAGCAGTGCCCCGGCAGTCTCGGCCTTGTCTGCCATCTCCCGCGGCAGGTAACCGGAGTTAACATAATCCTCACCACATAAAATCACAGCCCGTTCAACGGTATTTTCCAGCTCCCTGATGTTTCCGGGCCAGTGGTAACTACACATAATTTTGAGGGCTTCCGCTGTAAAACCCTTAATTTTTCGCCGGTAATCGTATTTCTTCAGGAAATGATCCACAAATTCCGGAATATCTTCCTTCCTCTCGCAAAGAGGGGCCAAATCAATAGGAATTACCTGTAAACGGTAATACAGATCCTCCCGAAAACCACCCTCCCGGACGGACTTTTTAAGGTTCCGGTTGGTGGCGGCAATTATCCTTGCCCCCATTTTGACTACTTCGTTTCCCCCAACCCGTTCAAAAACCTTTTCCTGTAAAACCCTTAAAAGTTTAACCTGAATATGAGGAGGGATTTCTCCTATTTCATCAAGAAATATCGTCCCGCCGGAGGCTACCTCGAACTTCCCCTTTTTCCTGTTTATCGCACCTGTAAACGCACCCCGTTCGTAACCAAACAATTCGCTTTCCAACAGGTTTTCCGGGATAGCGGCACAGTTGACAGCTATAAAAGGTTTATTAGCCCTGCTGCTCTGCAGGTGGAGCAGCCGGGCAACCACCTCTTTGCCGGTGCCGCTCTCACCCTCAATAAGAACCGTGGCAGGTGTGTCGGCAACTTTGGCTACGAGTTTTTTTATTTCCTCAACAGCTTGGCTTTTGCCAATTAAATCGGTGTTAAGTTTTTCACCCAGTTCCCCCCGCAGGTAGTCCACCTCACTGGCAAGCTCTACTACCTCCAGCGTGCGGCTGATTATTATCTTGAGTTCTTCCATATCAAAGGGCTTGGATATATAATCCACTGCCCCTATTTTCATGGCTTCAATGGCGCTTTCCACCGTCCCATGGGCGGTGATCATGATTACCGGGATCCGGGGCTGTTCCCGCTTGATAGCCCGTAAGATGTCTATTCCGCTTTCATCAGGCAGTTTAAGGTCAAGCAGTACCAGGTCAGGTCCCAGGGCCGCAAGCTTGGCCAAACCTTCTGCACCGTCAGCCGCAGAGGCGGTTTTATAACCCTCTTTGGCCAAAGCCTTCCCAATAATCCAGCGCATATGCTCTTCATCGTCAATAATCAATATCGTTGCTTCCATCCAAACCTCACCCCTCTGACCGGTCAACCGGCAGCGTGATACGGAAGACTGTTCCCCGCCCGGTGTCACTTGTCACTTCAACCTTGCCCCCGTGCATTTCAACTATCTTGTGCACCGTGGCCAACCCCAGGCCGGTGCCGGTGTTTTTGGTAGTAAAGAAGGGGTCAAACAACCTGTTAATATCCGATTCGGGAATACCATGCCCGTTATCAGCAAAATCAATGACCACAGTATTGATATCCGCGCCGGTCCGCACCTGTAGTTGCCCCCCGTCAGGCATGGCTTCAACGGCATTGAAGATAAGATTTAAAAAGGCCTGCTTAAGTTTTTCCACATCTGCGTTAACTACGAGCGGTTCTACTGCCAAATCAATAGCTGTTTCAATTTTGTATTGTTGAAAATAGGACCTGGAAAAAACCAGGATGGATTTTAGAATGTCATTAACATTAACCGGTTGAAATATCGGTGGGACAGGCTTCGCATAGTCAAGAAGCTCACGGATAATCTTATTCTGCCGTTCCACCTGTTCGTTTAAAACCATTAGATATTCCTGCATTTCGTCTTGTTTGCCGAACTCGTCCTGCATCACCTGGATTGTCGCCTTCATAATCCCCAGGGGGTTCCTGATTTCGTGGGCAACCCCCGCCACCAGTCGCCCCAAAGCCGCCAGCCGCGAAGATTTTTCCAGCTGTTCCTCCAGCATTGATTTCTGCTCAACGGCATCTGCCATTTTATTAATGGCCGCCGAGATTTCGCCCAATTCTCCTGCCGTGGGCGGGGTTAGCCTGTAACCGGCGTCGTTTTCAAGTACTGCTAAGCCGGAAGTGACTTCTTTGACCCCCCGCTTCAGACGGGCCAGAATCCAGACAGTTGCTACTATACCAACGATTAATGAACCTGTTACCAGGATAAAAACCGCTCTAGTTACAAACCTGAACACAGTAAGGCCAGACTGGACCTGCTCCGCAATAAGAACGGCGCCTTTTACCTGCCCGCCGCTGACAACCGGCTCCGCCCTGCCAAGGAAGATTCCGCCCCGACGGTCTTCCACAAAGGTTTTTGGTTCTTTAATCGAAGAAACCTTAATGTCAAAAAACTCGTCGTCTCCCTGCCCGTTCTGCTTTCGCGGGAGCACATAACGGTTTTCCCTTGACCTTTCCCCGTAGAAGTTATGCATACCCATCTCCGGTAAATATAACCCTACAATTACTCTGGGATTGGTGCTAACTATACCGTCCGCCTGATTTGCAAAGTATTTCCTGATGTCTCCGGGGCTTTGGCCTTTTTGCATAAAAGTGGCCAGGCCCCCGCTTAATCCCCGCGTAATAACTTTAAGCTTCTCTTGCTTGTCAGCCAATACCTCCCGGTCATATCTGGTAGAAACCATGTGCATGGAGATAAAGGCCATCAACAAGATGGCCAATACCAGCGAAATAATTGCACCTATTTGAAACCGCAGGGTTTTTCTGAGATTTGCCAACATGTGGTTTCACATCCTAGTACACTGAGAGTCAATCAACCTTTAACTATAAACTTTTTGCAGCAGGATTTCTAACAGGAAGTTGTAATCGCCTGAAACACGCCTTCCGAAACCGCGGCTCTGCCCAACCCTCAGTCGTTTACCTCTTTCGCCTTCTTCCCATTTATTCATACCCTTGCCTCCCCCCCGGCGTGCAGCCTTAAGGAGGTTATTGTTCTTTTCTACGGAGTATTTTCGGACTCCTGCCGCAGCCAAAACGGCTTTGATTTCTTTGGCCTTCTGGACCAGGTAGGCCTCGTCTGCGTTGGGTTTTTGGCCGATTTCCCTCAGGATGGGCAGAATAATATCCTTTTCTTCCTGGGTCAGGCTAACGGTTGGGTTTTGACTCCCTGACGTTAACTTTGTGTTGAAGATTCCCTTATCTAAGCGCTGACTGCCTTTAAAACCTTTGACTGCAGCTGTGTTTTTGACAAAGTCTTTCTGTTCCGGGGTCAACACACCCTGCATAGCTGCCGCTTTACTGCTGTCAGTGAAAGAGGAGCTGGGTTTATCGGCCAGTTCACGGACCAAAGGAAGCAGTTTTTGGGCCTGCTCTTTGCTCAGGGCAAGCTTTGGGAATTGCTCGAGATTAATGATTCCTAAAGCTGTCTGGTAGGCCTGGCTTGAGAATATCCGCTTCATTGTTCTAAACTGGTAGTATTTGATACCACCCGCGGTTGCCGCTACCGCAAAAACGACCAGCAATACAGTGATAACCCACTTTCTGGATAACCGTCCCTGCAGCCTCCCCCATAAACCTTCTTCCATGTCATTCCCCTCCTATTCAAACCTTAGGGCTTCTATCGGATTAAGTTTGGCGGCTTTGTTGGCAGGATACATACCGAAGACTATACCTACCAGTACAGCAAAACCGAAAGCCATCCCAACAACCTTTAAAGACATACTTATTTCAACAGCCATTAACGAGCCAATGATGCGGGATACAAGTGCACCGACAAGGATACCGATAATCCCACCGATACCGCTGACAACCACTGCCTCAATGAGGAACTGCCTAAGGATATCCCGCCTTTTAGCGCCTATGGCCTTACGGATGCCTATCTCCCGGGTTCGTTCGGTAACAGTAACCAGCATAATGTTCATAATCCCTATCCCTCCGACAAAGAGGGAAATACCGGCGATTCCGCCTAACATCAAAGTGAGCATCCCGGTAACCTGGTTAACTGTGGACAGCATTTCAACCTGATTGGAGACCCTATACACATCGGTATTCTTGGTCTTCCTGTATAAATAGTTGTCCAGCTGGGCCACAACGGTGTCAACATCACCCGGGGTCGCAGCCTGGATATAAACAGACCTGACACCCTTGCTGTTCATCACCCGCTCTGCGGTCGTCAGCGGAATCACTACCTTGTCGTCATTGGATCCAAACGCGGCTGCGCCTTTTTCCACCAGTAGGCCCACAACTTTGAAATTGATACCATTGATTTTTATAGTTTCTCCGATAGGACTCCCTTGTGCGAATAACTGGCGCGAAACCTCCGTTCCCAAAAGCACAACCTTTTGCCGGAAACTCAGGTCGATGGGCATGATGAACCGTCCCTCCTGGACGTGGGTATTGCGAACCTGTTCATACTCGCTGTTGGTCCCTTCCAGGCCGGTATCATACTTTTTATTGCCGTATTTAACAGTCACGTTACCGCTGATTACAGGTGCAATTCCCCGTATGCCGGGCCGGTTCTTCCACTCCATGACTTCATTATAAGTCAGTGTAATAGGGGTATTGCGCATGCTAATGGTCACCAGATTTGAACCCAAGCCCTGAATCGAGCCTGTAACAGACTTGGTAGCCCCCTGAGCTAATGAAACCAAGACTATTACTGCCGCTACACCGATAATCACGCCCAGCATCGTCAGAATAGATCGCATCTTGTTGGCGCGGATACCCGCCACGGCAAGCTTTATGACCTGAATAAGATTCATCAGGCTACCTCCCCGTCATGAACGATGCGCCCGTCATGCATTCTAATAACCCGCCCGGCCTGACCGGCAATCTGCAAATCGTGGGTGATAAGGATGACGGTTTTCCCGTCCCTGTGGAGCCCTTTGAGAATTTCCATGATTTCCAAACCCGAACGCGAATCCAGGTTGCCTGTAGGCTCATCAGCCAGGATAACCGGAGGGTCACCTGCTAAAGCCCTGGCGATAGCCACCCTCTGCTGCTGACCGCCGGAAAGCTCAGTCGGGGTATGCTCTAAACGGTCAGATAACCCGACCAATTCCAGGGCTTTGGCGGCACGTTCCCGCCTTTCCACTGCCCCCATCCCCTGGTAGATCAAAGGTAATTCCACATTTTCCAGGGCGGTCAGCCTGGCCAGTAAATTAAAGCTTTGGAAGACGAACCCTAGCTTTTTGTTTCTGATATCAGCCAAATCGTCTTCGTCCAGCTTGCTGACCTCTTTGCTGTCAAGAAAATACTGGCCGTCTGTCGGCACGTCCAGGCACCCGAGCATATTCATAAGAGTTGATTTACCTGAACCGGAAGGGCCGATAATTGCGACCATCTCTCCGTTTTTGATATTCATGCCCACTCCGTCAAGGGCCTTAATTGTAACGGGGCCGGTCTGATAATACTTACATATATTAACAAGTTCAATCAAGACTTTCACCTTCTTTTGATACTGGCTTTAATGTAAACCGCCGAACCCGCCACCACCGCCCATGCCGCCGCGGTTCCCGTTGGTGCCGCTGCTTCTCACAACAGTTGGCAGAACTACCTTGTCTCCTTCACTTAGACCGCTGGTTATTTCAATATTAGTTTCATTGTAAAGACCGGTTTCCACAGGCCGGAGTGCGCCCTGCCGGGCCCCGGCATTTTTTTGCTGACTGGTATTCTGTCCCGTTGCCAACATGACAAACTTTTTGCCCTGTCTTTCCTGCACCGCTTCTATCGGTACCACTAAAGCTTGGTCTTTGCGGTTAACCAAAATTTCCACATTGGCCGTCATCCCAGGTTTCAGACCGTTGGCTTCGTCCAACAACACAGTTACATCAAAGTTGGCGACATTGTTTTGCACTATTCCCTGGTTTCCCACCTCAGTGACGGTGCCCCCGAACTTGCTGTCAGGCAGGGCATCAATAGTGACACTGGCCTTCTGCCCTATCTTAACCTTGGCAATATCAACCTCATCCACAGGTACAGTAACACTCATGCCGGATGTACCGTCTATAATTGCCAGAACCTGGCCGGGTTTGACCTCATCCCCAACCAGCGGCCCGTTTTGTACCTCGGAAGCAGAACTGTTACTCGATCCTGTCGAAGTATCCCCGGTTCCTGTCTGGTTGAAGCTCAAAATGCCGGTGACAGGAGCATATATCTTGTAGTCCGTCAGCTGTTTTTCGATGTTTGCGATACCTAACCGCGACTGCTGCAGCTTTAAACTCTGGCTGTTCTTCTGAACGTTCAGGGTATCATTGTTGACACTGGCCAGCCTCTGCCCTTTCTTGACATTAGAGTTTTCGTCAATAAACAGGTTCTGTACGGTGCCGGACACGCCGGCCGTTACAGTTCGTATTTCCGCCCAGTCAAATGGCCCCAGCCCGTAACCATATTCAGTACCCTGTTTCGTATGTACAACCGCCTGACCTTTAACTCCCGGCGCCAAACCACCCGGATTGGCCACTGCCACTGTAACGTTATACAGCCGTGTGCCATCAGGGTCCGCCTTACCACCCCGGTCAACTTTTTTTACCCAGCCGGGTAAAACCGCCAGCGACAAATCGGGTACAGTGACATCGGCTTTTTGGCCTACTTTAATATTTCCCACGTCAGTGAACGGGATTACCAGGATTAAACTGCTGGTATCCTGTACAGTCATTAAAGCTGAACCCTTCTGCACATCCTGACCCTTACTAACCTGAATAGATGTTACCTGTCCGCTGATGGGCGAATATACTTGCTGATCTTCAATCTCTTGACCTGTAGTGCCCATATCGAGCTCCGCCTGCCTTAGGTCTAACTGAGCTTTGGTAACTTCCGCCTGCACACTGCTTGAATCGAGTTCAAAAAGCAGGTCCCCTTTTTTTACCTGCTGCCCATTCGAAAAACCAATACTTGTAATGGTACCACTAACTTTGGAAGTTATGTTTCTGGTAGCTACGGGTACAACCGCGCCGTTGGCTGATACGGTCACCTCAATGGATTCCTTTTTAACCGCAACAGTAGCCGTCGCCACTTGGGAAGACCCCCGGCTCCCCAAAAAATACCATCCCAATAAGCCTATCAGGATAATTCCGACCCCCCCGGCTAATACCAACTTCCGCTGCTTTTTGCTTAGATTAAATGCCATGCATTTCCCCTCCGAAATAGATTTCAACATAATTATACCAAGCAATTTCCGTGCCAGACAGGGAGTCCCTTGTCCTGCACGGATACTAAAGAAAGAACCCGGGTTTATACCGGGTCATGTGTCTGAAAACAGACATTTGTCGTCTAAAAACAGACAGTGGGTTACCTTACCCTTTATTGATGTTAGAATTCAACGGGCCGCGGACCAGTGAAGTAATCACGGCGGCACAGGCCAGAGCGGCACCCACCAGATAGGTGAATTGCATCGCTCCTGTGAAAGCCTGAACCTTTAACTCTGCACCGGCAAGGCCTTTTGCCGTCAAAACCCTATTGAGATATTCCAAGCGGCCGCTGAAGAGAGCGCCAGAAATTGCTACCCCCAGTACCATGCCAATATTGCGCATGGTGGCAAGAAAACTGGAAGCGATACCGCGCCTGTTGGGAGGAACCGTACCCATTATAGCACTGTTGTTTGGGGTCTGAAACATCCCCCCACCCAGCCCGATGATAACCAGGGCAACAATAATGCTCAGAGGGCTCGAATTGATATGCAAATTACTCAAGAGCCACATCCCGAACGCAGTAACAGCCATTCCGAGAGAACTCAGGTAGCGCGTATCTACCCGGTCGGATATGGCGCCGCTGATTGGCGCTACTATCATTGTCGCCAGGGGTGTGGGAATAAGCATCAGGCCCGCCTGGGAAGGGGACATTTGGCGAAGCTGCTGCAGGTAGAAAGGCATAACCAGAATAACGGAAAAGGCGGCCATGTAATTTATCAAGGCTGATAAGTTGCCCATAGCAAACAGGCGGTTGCGGAACAAGGAAAGGTCGACCATAGGGAATTTTATTCTATTTTCCATAAACACAAACAAAACCAACAGGCCCAGGCCCAAGGCCAGAGACCCAAGGATATACGGGTTCCGCCAGCCAGTCTTTTCGGCATAACTGAGGGGAATTAACAGACTGATAAGGGCCAGGAATATTGTAACAGCGCCCTTTATGTCAAATGACTCAACCTGGCGACCCTTGATACTTGGGATAACTTTGGCGGCCCAGAGAGAACCTATAATTCCTATAGGCAGGTTGATAAAAAAAATACTCGGCCAGCCAAAGCGGGCAGTCAGGAACCCGCCCAGTACCGGCCCGGTTGTAAGGGCAACGGAGACCGAAACAGCTATGATCCCCAGAGATTTGCCCCGGTTCCGGGGAGGTGTAACATCAGTGATAATGGCTGGTCCCATAGCCATCATCATGCCGGCGCCGATTGCCTGCAGGGCCCGAAAGGTAATAAGCAGGGCAATTGTAGGCGCCATACCGCAGAGTAAGGAACCCGCAGTAAAAATAACAAAACCGGAAAGGTAAATCCGTTTGTGGCCGTACAAATCACCCAACCGCCCGTAAGTAAGGATAAGGCTGCTAATGACGAGCAGGTAGGACATAATAACCCACTCCACAGTACCCAGAGAAGTATGAAAACCGGCCCTGATGGTCGGGAGAGCTATATTCACCACACTTGAGTCCAAGGGACCCATAAAGGTCCCAATAGCTATGGCTATAAGGATTTGTATTCGCCTGCCCCGGGTCAGATTGTCATATAGGCCATGTGCCGGTTTGGCGGCATTGGGCTGGGGCATAGAGGCGTTGTCTGGATTCATGTCATCCCTCCGTTGCCAAATAAGATTTCTAATATTCTTACTCTACTCTAATCAAAATTGAAATAAATTCTATTAAGCAAATTCTTCAGCTGTTCGACTTCTTCTGTCTTAAAACCCTTCAGCGCAACTTCCAGTGTCTCTTTGACAACCGGTATCAATATGTTTTTAAGTTCCCGTCCTTCTTTGGTCAAGAAAATTAAAAAAGCTCTCCTGTCATCGGGGTCGACTTCACGCCTAATAAACCCTTTATCTTCAAGCTTATCAAGAATCCTGGTTATGTTGGGCTGGTCCTTAAAGCTTTTCTCTGACAGCACTTTTTGGGAAACCCCGTCTTTTTCCCACAGGCGGTTCAGCAAACCCCACTGTTCAGTTGTAATGTCATAGGGTTTAAAGTTTTGGTGCAGGCAGTTCTTCATTTTTGATGCTGTCCTGCTGATAATAAACCCCACTGAGTCATCCAGAACAAACTTCATAATGCTCCCTTTCTCTTATTATACTAATTATTGTTATGACAATTATATATTGGGGTAACGGCTGTTGTCAAAGAGTTTAGTATACATATGTCATATTGCCATGTCATATGTCCCAAAATTCATGGCAACTGACAGGAAGATATGTGAGAGATAACACTCTATAATAGTATTAACAAAAACTGAATATGAAGCAAAATAGCTGGTATAACTGATGTTGTCAACCCTAACCATTTTTGGGATAGGGTCACGTCAGCCACAAACCAGATTAGATTGTCAGTTGCAACTATTAAACAAGGAGGTCAGTAGGATGCAGGATCGTCGGAAAACCATTCTTGCTATCTGCGGTATTTTATTATTTTTGGTGTTTTTTGCGGTGGCCTTTTCCAGTGTAACGGCCAAGGACAGTAAATCGTCCTCCAAACAGGGTAACAGCCAGGACGATAATAAAAGCTGTACCGGCTGCCACGAAATGAACCCGGAAGTAGCGACCTGGCAGGTATCCTCTCACAGTAAGATACCCTGTACCGCATGTCATCAGGTAAAACCTTCTGATTTTCAGGCCCAGCATGACAGTCAAAGTTTTACAAAGCCAATTAAGATGACAGACGCTATCCCCAGTAGTGTTTGCGAGCAGTGCCACTCACCTAACCGGGTAGCAACTACCTCAGGTGACCTGATAATCCCCCATGACAGGCATGCCGCCGCCGGAGTTGCCTGTGTCAAGTGCCATGCCGGTGTGGTCCACGGCAAGATTGCGGAACGCGGCTCGGCATCCGATGGGAAATACGAATCCTGGGATCAGGATTTTGCTAAAAAACAGGCTACCATGTATTACCGGGAACCCAGTATGTGGACCTGCATCGGTTGCCACAGGCAGCTGAAAGTAACCCGTAGATGCGGCGTCTGCCACACTGAAATACCCAGCCTGCCTTCCCATGATAACCCCACTTGGAAGTCAGACCACGGCAAGTCTGCACGGGCCGATATCGGAGTATGTACCAAGTGTCACGTAACCCCAGGTTCACCCACGTTTGTGACGCCTTCTACCGGGGATAAGGCCGCAGATTTCGCCCGGGCCCAGGAGTTCTGTTACAGTTGTCATTTGCAGCGGCCTGCAATGCATGAAAATTCAATGATTCCAGTTCACCCAAGCAAGGTGGCACAGAGAGGCATCCAAAACTGCCTGACCTGCCATAACCCGGATCCACCTAAGCCGGAAGCCAAGGTAACAGGCACTTATTGTAACCAGTGCCACTGGTTACCGACCACCCAGCAATCTAAAGCCGGGGCTGCTCCCGCCGGAGCCCAAAATGAAACTGCACAAAAACAGGGTTCATTATAACAGGCCCGGACTGTACTAACTGAACAAAATAACTAGACTGGTAGCCAAGGTATTTCCGTAAGGAGTAATACCTTGGCTGCTGTTTAAAAAGGCAGTGACTAATATGCGCATACGGCTACGCCTGATTTTTACCCTTTCTATACTGTTGGGCTTAATGGGGAGCCAGGTATTTATTACTGTTGGCCTAGTGAGCCATCTGGGCATTACCTTTGCTGACATTTCACAAAAACACCTTGTTCAGATAGAAAGAATTAACCGGATAAATCAGAAGCTGGTAATGACTATGGCGGACCCCGCCAGAGGGATGAATTCCAGTTCCCCGGAAGCCGTGGACCTTAAGGAAATGGATTCGCTGGTGGCATCTTATAAGAAAAACTATGTAGGGTCACCCGAACAACTGGCCGCCCTTCAGGACAGCTACAACGAATTTAAACGCAATTATGGGTCATTCAGGCACCAAATTAAAAACGGCCTGCCACCGGGCGGGCAGACCTTTAGTTCTTTACAGGATAGCTATTTCAGTCTGGTAGTTGCGGTAAACAGCTTACGGGATCAAAACATTTTACAGGTGAGAGAAGCTTTGGCTAGTAACTACCTGGTGGCGAAACAGACTTTTTATTTATTGTTAATCGCGCTTTGCCTCGTATCGGTTATCGGAATTGTCTTTGGTTGGTATGTGGCCCGTTCCTTTAGTCAAGGATTGAATACGATGTTCACTGCTATTCGCAACGTAACCAAAGGCGACCTGTCTCAACCGGCACGCTGGGACAATCCCGATGAATTCGGCCACCTGGCCAAAGCTTTTAATGTGATGCTGGGCTCTTTACTGAGGGCCCGCCAGGAAACCGACCGGGCCCACGAAGAGGCCTTGGAGAGTCGTGACGAACGCATTCAACTACTTCGGCAGCAGCTTACCGAAACTGCCCAGGCCCAGGACTACCGCGAAACTGAAAGGCAGAGAATGATACAGGAAATCCGGCAGCAGACCACCCTCGTATTAACAACTGTCAGCCAGGTACTGAGCAGTTTGGAACAGCAAATGCCGGCTTCCGGCCCGCAGACAGGTGAAATAGCCGCCCTTAAGGCCCTGACCGTTTCTGCCATTGATAATATTGGCAGCCTGGATTCAAGCAGTTTGTTGGAAGAAGAGGATTACCCGGAATTACTGTAACGGTAACTAATACAAGAACTCCTTTTCTTAGGGGGTTCTTTTTTTTGCCCCATTCTACGGTAGTCACACTCTGAAAGAGATGCCGCCTAAAAGGAAAACACCGAGTACACTGATTACACAGAGAGTTTAGGGAACCGGTATCTCTCCGCCTTACGGCTCCGGGAAGGCAGGAGGTTTGTTCCACAAACTTTCCAATTGTATATATAAGGAAATGCCAATTACCTCTCTGTTCTCATCTTTTCTCTGTTGCCCTCTGTGTTACATTCTCCGCTCTTATCAGCGTGTATCCGTGGCTAAGTGAACTCGTTCAGCTAAAGCTGAACATCGAAACTTCAGTGGGGGACTCTACCCCCACTGAAGCAGAAAAGTGGAAACTCCACCTAATAGAAGGTGGAGTCTTGGAATTGGGATAAAAAAAGCCCAATAAAGGGCTCAAGGTAACCATTTTTCATGCCAATTTTTAGTTGGGAAATAGTTTTTCACCCTCCTCAGTTAGATCGGCAGTATTTGTGGACCTTACAAAATACAGGACGCTAAGTACGAGTACCACAAAGCCTAAAGTCAAAACAAAGGATATGACATTATAGGGGGGCCAAATTGCAATGATAATCAAGACCATACTCACGGCAGAGATGGCAACCCCCAATAACCCCACCAGGAAATAACGGGCGATATTTTCCCAAAGTCCCTGGCGGTAACCGATTACGAGTCCTCCAACGCTAAGGCCTAGTGCCAGCGTCAAGATGAGGGCCATAATTGTCCAAATCCTCATTGCCATTCCTCCCATCCTGGGATATGCAGGCGCCGACAGTCCCGGTTACAGCTGCTTTGCCGGTTTTCCCTTTTCCACCCAATGCAACCGCAGTCATAATACCGGCAAACGCCAGTACGCCCAGGGTTAACATAATATTGAGTGGCGGCCAAAGGACAAGAAAAGTTACCCCGACCATGAAGACCGCTGAGACTATTCCTCCTAGTACCGCTGCAACCCAACGAATGGATGGACTGAGGTTAATCCGGTAGAGGAAGAAATAGACACCCAGGAAGAAACCAAACACCGCAGCAAGACCGATAATCAATACCAAACTTGTAATCATTTTTCATACCTCCCTTCATATTGTCGAGGGGGAATTACCGGCAATTTTTTTATAGCCGGTCATCCTCCCGCCACTTCCCAAACAAATCTGTCCTAGCTATATACCGTTGACTGGCAGTTGAAGTATACCTCTCCCTGACGGTGGCAAGAACCCCTTCTTCCAAGGGTTCGCCCAATTCCGGCTCGAATCCCCTGCGCCTTTCGGGTTTTGCTTCTTCGCCATCCATCCAAGGTGGCAGAATATAGGCCAGGACTGCCAGAATCAATAACGGAAGTATCAGGAACCCTATTGTTGGCACAATACCTTCTGCGAAAATAGGGAAGTGAAACTGGGAATAACCTGAGAGACTTTTGGAAACCAACTGCCCGCCGACCACCACATTAAACCTCATGGCCAAAACACCGACAAGCACCAGTGACCCGGAAACGATTGTTCCAATCTGCCTGATTTTAACCGGCAAACGTTCCATCCGGGAAAACATCAATAAGAAGAAGGGTACTACCATGCCCATCGACAACTGAATGCCAAAATAACTGAAAGGAATAATTTGTGTAATTAAACCGCGAACCGCTGGCCATTCTTCTTTACCTTCATACCCTAAATGGATAACTTCCAGTATCTCCAGGACAAAGGCGAAAATCAGGAAAACCCAGAGATACTTATTCATCGACATAATGCAAGCAAAATCAATCTTCTTACGCCTAATCCAACAGGCAGCAGCATAAACCACAATCAGCAGCGCGATACCTGATACAATTGCTGACAGTAAGAATATAACAGGCATTAGAGGTGTTGCCCACCAGGCGTTGGCTTTAATGGCCCCAAAGATAAACCCTACATAACCATGTAAAAATGCCGCTGATGGAATCCCGAGAATAGCCAGGAAAGTTATAACCTTGTGATCTGTATGAAGCGCCTCCTGGGAAACATCTTTGGCGCCTAAGGTCAGTAAATTGTAACCGGTCTTGGCAAAACCGGTGCGCGTTTCAGAGAATCCTATGATGTCCGGCCGGTAAATGAACCATATTTCCAACACTACGATAATCAAATAAAAGCTGTAAATATAGCCGAACCCCGCCATCGCCGACGTGGGATTGGGTGTCCACATCAGGTTTAGGGCTCTTAAAGGCTGCCCAAGATGAGAAATCAGGGCCAGAGGCGCCACTACCAAAACAGCAAGAGCTGAAATTAGTGACAACCTGGAAACAGGCTTCAGGTCAGACACTCCGAAAACATGATAGAGAGAAGAGACAATAAATGCTCCGGCTACTAAGCCGGTAAGGTAGGGATACAGTACGATAAACAAGCCCCAGTTAATTTCAATTTCGTTAGGATAAACATAGCCAAACAACATTATTTCACCACCTCATCTAACCCAATATAGTATGCCTTCGGTTCTGTTCCCATGTCAGGTTTTAACACTCTAATCCGTTGTTTTTTAACTATTTGTGTGACTTCACTGTTAGGGTCTTTGAGGTTCCCGTATTTTCTTGCCCCTACTGGACAAACGGTGACACAAGCCGGAAGCATTCCTTTCTGTGTCCGGTGGTAACACCAGGTACATTTATCAGCTACCTTTAGCTCGGGGTGAAGGAACCTGGCCCCATAAGGACAGGCCTGAATGCAGTAGCGGCAGCCGACACAACGCTTGTTGTCAACAAGTATCACACCGTCCCCGGTCTTGTAGGTTGCACCAACCGGGCAAACCTGGACACATGGCGGGTTTTCACATTGGTTACAGAGCTTAGGTACAAAAAACTGTTTCCCATCTGTTTTTTCAGCGGGCTCGAAATCAAGTCCGCCGTTAGGTGAGTCTATGTTAACCTGACCCTCTCCGGACTCCACATACCGCTCAACCCAGGTTCGGAAAACTTCCTTATCTAGTGGCACGCCGTTTTCAAGCTTGCAGGCCTTCACGCATCTGGCACAGCCAATGCACTTTTCAGTGTCAACTACGAAACCCCACTCTTTTCCTGCCCAAATCTCCGGCCATGATTTGCCTTTCAGTACTTCCTGGGCCACAGATGTTTTCTGTAACACAGCGAGGCCGCCAAGCGGGGCTAAAATACCTGCGGCTACAATCTTACCTGCGGTGGCTAAAAAATCCCGACGAGATACTTCCTTTTTCATTAACTTCTCCCCCCTAACTTAGCCCATGGCTGATGCGGGTCGTGACAGCCTACACAGGCAACGCCGCCACTGTGCATCTGCAGCGTAACTGTGGCAATTTGCTGATCTGTTCTTCCGGCGATATCCTTATGGCACGCGCCGCATAACTCCGCATTGCCTTCAATTTTGGGAGATTGCTCTGAGGGTTTCGCTACGTGTTTTGCCGCCGGACCGTGGCAGGTCTGGCAGTCCATCTTTCCGTGTTCTGCCGAAGACAGGGCCTGAAACACGTTCTGGTGACACTGACCACATGTACTGTTGCCGCCTCCTGCGTAATTTACCGGTCTGGAAGCCACTTCACTTACGCTGTCTCCCCTGTAGCGCCCGTACTGCCCGAAGGATTTCGGAATAATCATCTGCCGGGCAAAGCCGAATAACACCACTACAATGACCAGTATCATTGTTATCCTACCAAGTGCACTCTGAATAAATGAACTTCCACCCTCTTTTCTTCCTGCCACTGTTTCCACTCCTTATCGTTTACTCTTGTTCATTACTTATTGCCTGGTACCGGTGGAGTGAGTGTCCTTAGTCCCGGGATTGATTTTTCCTATCCTGAAGGACCTTACACCATCCCCACATTGTAATTGCTTTTGTTAACAATATTATAATTGGGACGGAAAAGAAAAGTCAGGGTCAACAGTACCCAAAAAACTCTAGGATGTCAGGGGTAATTGTCCTTTTTATCATAGTCCGGCAGGGGCACTTGCCTCGGGTATATTGGGAACCTTTTTTGATATTAAAGGGCACTGGAAATGCGCGCATATTTCAGTTCCCTCTGTGCGCGCCTTTCTGTACTACATACCTTGCATAAAAAAAAGAGCCTGACACATTGTCAGGCTTGATTCTGTATGCTTCTCTTGGCAGCATATGCTGCTGCCTCGGTGCGGTTAACCAGGTTTAGCTTGGCCAGGATACTGCTAACATAGTTCCGCACGGTCTTTTCGCTAAGGTATATCTTTTCTGCTATTTCCTTGTTGGTTTTCCCCTCGGCGATAAGAACCAGGACTTTTTTCTCCTGTACAGTAAGTTGTTCCAAGGCATCATGGGTCTTTTGCCCGTTGCGGCGCATCTGGTCCAGAAGTTTTTTTGTCACCACCGAATCCAGCAATGACTCATCCCGGTACGCTGCCCTGATTGCCCTGATTATCTCGTCACTCCCCACATCCTTGAGGACATATCCTTTGGCCCCGGCAAAAATAGATTCCATCAGCATATCTTCTTCGCCGTAAGAGGTCAAAATAATAACCTTGGTTTGGGGAAAACAACTGCAGATTTCACGGCAGGCATCAATACCACTGCTCTTTTTAAGGCAGATGTCCATGGTTACCACATCGGGACGGAATTGCTCTGTCTTTAACAGTGCCTCTCCCAGGCTATTGGCCCCGTCTACAACTTCCATGTCCGGATACTGCTCGATAAAATGCGTCAATCCCATCCTGACAATTTCGTGATCGTCTACAACCAGAACCTTGATTTTTCCCATATAAATCGAATCTCCTTTCATTTCCAGAAGGATTGCCTTAAATTTATCATAACGGCGGTACCGGTGACAACTGACATATGTACCATATTCACAGCAAATCTGACACCGATGTAAAGTCACCCGCTCCACGGAAATCTACATTACT
>JAJZQD010000086.1 GCA_021847735.1 Bacillota bacterium
GGAGATCAGGGACCTTGTTGCTGCAGGACGGGCTATACCGGTGTGTCCGGAGCAGTTGGGCGGTTGTCCTACTCCCAGGGTACCTGTCGAGCTTGCAGGTGTATCGGGTGAAGATGTGCTTGACGGTAAGGGCAGGGCGGTTGATGAATCAGGCTGCGATAAATCGGAATCTTTTATTAAAGGTGCCGAAGAGGCCCTGAACATAGCCCGCATGGTAAGGGCTGATATGGCTGTTCTAAAAGAACGCAGCCCATCCTGCGGTTCGAAATTTATCTATGATGGCTCTTTTACCCGGCGGCCCAGGCAGGGCCGCGGGATAACAGCAGCTTTGTTGATGCAGAAAGGGATTACGGTGATTTCCGAAGAAGACATTGAACTAATCAGGACTTTGGAAACTCAAACGAAAAGGGACTGACTTTTGGGGTCAGTCCCTTTGTATTTTATTTACCGGCATCTTGAGGGGGTGAAACTACTGCAATTACCTGATTTAGCTTGTTAACAAAAGTAACGTCAGCTATGATAGCTGTGGGTTTTGCAGGTAAGTCTACCTTCCCCAGGGCCATCGGATAAGATATGGCCGGATAGACAATTGCACCGCGCGCAGGGTCGGCTTTATCCAGCCAAACCCTATAGTGAATACCTTTTTTATCTTCCGTACTGGATATTTTGGTAATATCAACAGAATATCCACTATGCATTTTTTCGCCCCGGGTTACCAGAAAATACAGCCCGTCGTTAAAAGCTTTAAACATATAGCCTTCCGATATTTTGTTTTCTTCAGCCCACTGCTGAACATCGGCAGGGGCGGCATTAAGTTTAAACTGCTTAACTGACAGGGCATTACCTGTATCCGGAGCGACGAATCGCGAGATGACCACAGTTGTGACGCCTGAATCTGTAGTGATAATGCGGATATTGTTGCCGGTATTCAGTTCGGCAAAGGATGAAGGTTTGTCATTTAGATAATACAGGCTTTGTTCCGGCAGCCTGATCTGGGTTTCTTTATCATCATTGTAAACCAGGCTCACTGTGGTTGTGAGCGAATTAGTAGATTTGACAAACCCGGAAATTTCGTCGTACTGCAAAGAAGGGTTCTGCTGGACTAATCGGCTGAGGACAATGGCTATTTCAGCTCTGGAAATTGGGTCAGCTGGCTGGAATTTTCCGTCGGAACCATTGAAGATTTTTTGTTCCCAGGCAATCACCACATATCCCCGGGCATTTTCACTGATCTGGCTAGCATCATTAAAAGGCAAAGGAGAATTTTGCTTTCTTTTTGCCTGATTCGATAATTCCATAGCCCTGACGGCAAGGATGGCCGCGTCTTCGCGGGTTAACGGCTGCTGCAAAGATAATTTTTGCAGCTCACTATATAACAGGATATTATTTCGGAGAGCGGAAGCGATATAGCCGACAGCCCAACTGGGGATGGCAAACTGCTCGTGCAGGTATTCGTTGGAAGTAAGGTCGGATTTGATGGGCTTACCCCACAGCAGTTTATCCAGCATTACCTCGGCTTCCAAAAAAGTAACAGGTTTTTTGGGCTTGAAAGTGCCGTCATCATAACCTCTCATTACCCCTTTGGCATACATTTCAGCAATAGCAGCTTCAGCTGGGTGGCCTTTGGCATCTTTAAAGGGGAAAGCAGCCTGAGCATTTGTCAGGGCTGAAGGTGAACTCATCCTCAACGTGACAAAAGAAAATCCTGTATTAAGCAAAAGGGAAATTGCGATAGAGAACACAATAAAAACTTTTGCCATTCCGGATCTCATTTTTGCATGTCCCCTTTCATTCTGATGATACTTATAGTTATCGAAAGCGTGAATCGTTTTATGGGGGTATCTGCTTGTTGCAAAAAATGTGGGAATAAAAACAAAGCCATCTCCACAATCTAACATCAGACAATAAAGACGGAGGTAAATGCTGTGATGCTGGACAGGAATCTGAAAATTTTACTTGTGTCTGCGGAAGTTGTTCCTTTTGCCAAAACCGGTGGGCTTGCAGATGTGGCCGGGTCATTGCCAAAGGCTCTAACCGCCATGGGCAATGATACCAGAATTGTCTTACCCAGATACCGCGGGATTGATGATTTTTCTACAGTTACAGATTTTTCTGTCCCGATGGGTGACAGGATGGAAACCTGCATCATCAGGGAGTCCCACATCGAAGCCAAATTGCCTGAAGGCGGCATAAAAAAGGTGCCGGTTTATTTTATCGATAATTATCATTATTACGACCGGGAAGGCCTGTATTGCCATTATGATGAGGCGGAAAGATTTGCTTTTTTTAGCAAAGCTGTACTTGAGATGTTAAAGAAAATAGATTTCAAACCTGACATTATTCATTGTAATGATTGGCAGTCGGGGCCTATTCCATTTTTACTTAAGGAAAAATTCAAGGATGATCCTTTTTACAGCAAAACAGCTACTGTATTTACAGTACACAATCTGTTATATCAGGGCACTTTTCCCCGGGAAAGCCTTAAACTGCTGGGGGTGGGGGCGGAATATTTTCAAATGGACGGCCTTGAGTTTTTCGGCCAGGTAAGTTTTATGAAAGCCGGGCTGTTGTATGCAGATATAATCAATACGGTCAGTAAGCGTTATGCTCAGGAAATTCAGACCCCGGAGCTTGGCTTGGGCTACGAGGGCCTGCTGCGCCAACGTGCCCAAGACTTGCATGGCATTGTCAACGGGATTAATTATCATGAGTTCAATCCGGCAACTGACCCGAGGATTTTCCACACATTTGGGCCGGAATCACTTGCAGATAAATATGAGAATAAATACAGCCTGCAAAAAGAGATGGATCTGCCGGTCAGAGATGTACCGGTGATTGGCCTGATCTCCAGGTTGGTTGACCAAAAAGGGTTAGACCTGATAGCCGAAGTATTTGACAGGCTGATGGAGGAGGATTTGCAGTTCATAGTACTGGGGTCAGGGGATAAATATTATGAAGAAATGCTGGCCGGGATGAGGGAACGGTATCCTCATAAAATGGGTTTGTATCTTGGCTTTAACGGTATTCTGGCCCAACGCATCTACGCCGGTTCAGATATGTTCCTTATGCCCTCCAAGTTTGAGCCCTGCGGGCTGGGACAATTAATCAGCCTGCGCTATGGAACGGTGCCCATCGTCCGGGCTACCGGTGGGTTGGCTGATACGGTTGTAGATTACAACCGGGAGACTGGCTCAGGAAACGGTTTTTCCTTTGAACCGTACGAAGCCGGGGTTATGCTGGATACTGTGAAAAGAGCCCTCCAGCTATATACCGAACACCCGGAACAATGGCGTAAACTGGTTGTCCATGATTTAGGACAGGATTTTTCCTGGAACAGGTCAGCGGCCGAGTATCTCGAACTTTATGATATGGCTCTCGGCAAACATATGAACATGTATCAGATTGCCTGAAAATCAACCCATGGGCTTAAAGAACAGCAGATAGCCGGGGACCACCACAGAAGCAGAGGCCAGCAGGAAAACAAAGATGGCCCCCACTATGTTTTTTTGCTTCAGGCACCAACGGCCAAAGTTAAAGGTGTATAGGCCGACCCAAAGAATTACAGGCAGAAATACAAAATAATTAAGCAGCTGCATTTTCTAACCTCCGTTTCCTATCTTTAAATGGGCCCCGGCTGTTTACCCTGTAACCCCGTCCGCCTAAGTTTAAAATCAAAGGTTAGGTCAAATTCCGCATCTTTAAATTTCTTACTCCAATTAAAAGCTTTCCACTGCTGGTAGGTGAGGAAACCTCTTTGAGCATATTCGCCGAATCCGACAATATCTGTCTCGCTTTTTTGCATTTTTTTCAACATTTTCAAACTATGCTCCTTAAGGTGCTTTTCCAAAACCGACTCAAGAAGATGCTGATTGGCGAAGTTTGTGGCATAGTCCTGAGTGCTTTGGACAGACGCCAAATCTCCTTCCAACGAAACTATCTCACTGATTTTCACAGTGTCACCGGTTGTATCCACCCTGATTTGGGGCGGGGCAGCCTGTTTAATTTCAGGCGAGATATAGTTCTTACTATCCTTCGGATCTTTTATTGTATGAATACCCATTTTATATGTGCCGTTCAAGATTAAAAAGGCTTGGGTTTCCATATAATCAAGAGTAGTGATAAATTTATCCTGCTTAAAAACTGCAGTACCCAGGTATTCGAGGGGGTCGCCTGCCAATCTCGGAATTTCACCGGCTTTAATACTTAGGTCACCCTCTTTGAACGAGGGGGGAACATCCAGCTTATTAAGATCCTGACCCTGGGATTTATTGTTTTTAGCGAAATAGGTCATAGTCCCCGCCTTGTATGTAGTCTCCTGACTAGACATGAAATCGTGGAACAAAGTACCTGGGTGTAGAGCCAGTCTTGATCTTAAAAGCCTCACCCCTTCCCAGTATTTGGCGTAGCTTTTTTCCAAATCCGGGGTGTTGGCAGACATCAGCTTCTGAGCTTCCCCTTTAGCCACACATACAAAGATGTTTCGCCGCATTTCTCTGTATCTCGCCAAAAAGTTTAAGGCCCGACTGACACCCTTCCGGGCAAAGGATTCCCCGAAAATAAAGACCTTGGTATGCACTAAGTTCAGTTCCCTGTTCACATAAGCTGATGTAAGAGCCATCGCGGCGGGAACACTGGGTGCTATCACTGTTGTTTGCAGGGAGGCCTTTTCAGCGGCCGACCCCGGGCCGGCAGCGCCCCCGCCGCCGGCTAGGCCCAGCCCGGTTTTTGAAGGGATGGCAATCGTGAAGGTGACAGCGAATTGTTGATTCTTGGCTAAATCGATGCCGATGGCTTCCACGAAGGCCTGGTCTTCCAATTCACGCCGATCCCAGCACCCTGGAGTAAAGACTAGCCCTACGATTAAAAGAACAGCTATATATTTAACCGGCTTTTTGTTTTTCAGTTCTGCCACCGCCTTTCTTTCTGATCAGAGCAGTTGACAACAGCACAAAGGGCAAGCCCCAACTCACTATTGCTCCGTAATTTCTCAAGATGGCGCTGTCCAGATTGATTGCAACAGCCATCGAAGGGGGAATGAAAGAGAGGGCAAAAATAAGCATGCTTAAGGGAAACAGCAATGGCTGGAAAATCGGGATTTTAAAGCCCCAGCTCAGAGATATTGCTGCTCCGTAAAGGGCCAGAGTAAGTTTTAAGCCGCCAATGAAAAACCAAATAAATATGTATATTGATTCAATGCGCTGGACAAACCGGCCCAGGTAGATCAACCTGGCCAGTTGAAAAAGGGGGATATATAATCTTTGGGCAGCCCCGATACGCAATACCGCAATATAGAACAATTCGACTACAAGAAAAATAATTAAAGATACAAAAAACGCCTTCCAAACGGTTGACGGAAGTTTGCCCGGGTCATCTAAGTTGGAGGCGATTAAACCGGCAAAAAGCAGTTCCATGTAAAGGGAACTCCGGCCCAGAGAGTGTAGGGCAATGGTTTTGGGACCGCTGCCCAGGATAGGGAATAAGCTGTTCAAATCCAGAAAGTTAACTGTCAGCAGTAAAATAGAAAATATACCTGCCAAAATAAAGGGAAACAGCAGAGTAGAGGTCCGGGTAATAACCTCCAGACCGTTATAAGCACCCACAAGCATTGCCACAATATATAAAAAGGCAATCACACTGATTGGTGTTCTGGGTAAAACTGTTGTCAGCACTGTTTCGGCAAACTCCCTAACGATGAGGATAGCAAGCAGAAGGAAAAATGTGGAAACCAATAAACTTACGGCGATGGCTCCGGCTCTGCCCCAGACTATTTCGGCAATTTGCACAAGGTTTTGGCCTGGAAACCTTTTCAGCAGTTTCACCAACACAAATACTCCGGGGGCTGCTACAAAGGTTGCAGCCAGGATCAGTAAACAGGCAGCCGAGTTGCCTTCCATCGCCATGGCCCTCGGTGTGCCAAGAAAAAGTTTGGTGAGCAACAGTATTGACAGGATAATAAACAGCCCGCGTGAGCCGATATTGGCTTCTTTGACTTTGAACATCAGGAATCACCCTTCATCTTATTGCGGGATACCGGGTCCCATTTCCGGACTAGTTTTGCCTGCAAATGTTTCGCCTTTGGTGCCATGTATTTGGGCATGGAATCAAAGGAAAAAAACGGCCTGCGGATGACAATGTCTCCACTCTTCGGCTTAAAAGGAGCAACAGGTGAAAGTATGGGGACTCCCAGTGACTTCAGCCCGGTGACCATATATGTCAGAATGAGCAGGCCAAAAGCAATCCCAAAGAAACCTACAAA
>JAJZQD010000087.1 GCA_021847735.1 Bacillota bacterium
AAAAACCCTTTTTTTCCCCAAAAAAAAAAAAAAATATGAAAAACCGGGCTAATTTTTTTAAAAAATTTTTTTTTCTCCCCCCCCCCCCCCCCCCGAACTGTTCCCTGCCAGATTTGAGGAAAAAATCTATAATAAATAAGACAGGTGTTACACCTGTCAAACTCAATTAACCTTTAGCACCCGGAATCCCCTCCGGAACACAGACAGTCTCACCAATTTGTAAATTGAGTGGGTCAACTTCCGGATTGGCAGCGGTGATAGCTTCCACGGTAGTCCCATACTTTTTAGCAAGTTTCCAAAAGGTATCGCCCGCCCGAATTACATGCATAACGGCCTTCTCGGGGCATGGCCCCTCAGGCATCTCAGGCACTTCCGGTTCTTCCGGACACTCAGGGGGCTCCGGCAGTTCGGGAATCTCCGGGCATTCTGGGGCTTCCGGGGGTTCAGGAATTTCGGGGCATTCAGGAAACTCGGGAATTTCCGGCAGTTCGGGCAATTCCGGAGGTTCGGGTAGTTCCGGACATCCCGGCTCTTCGGGATAGGTCGGAAAACCCGGTGGTCCCGGCATCATATAATCGGGTGGGCCAAACCCCTCTGCCTCCACCGTTTCACTCTCGTTAGTCTTACTGTATTCCTCGCCCTTCAAGGGTTTTTTATCTTTCTTTGACGGCACGTACTTGAAAAAAACAAATCTTTCCTTTTCTCTTTGCCCTGCCAACATTACTCCCCCTTTCGCACTTTAATATAATATATGATACCTTATCCAATATGTTGCTAAAAATTTCATGTATTATATGCTTCTTACACTTTTGTGCCAGCTAATCGTATTTAACAGGCCCTTTTCCAGGGTATGTTGAGGAGTCCACGCCAACAGCTTAAACGCCGGCCCGGTGGAAATCGGGGTCCTGTGTGGTTCACCTTTTTCACACGGCAGCTTAATAATTTCTGATGTTGACCCGGTGAGTCGCTTAATCTTTTCAGCTAACTCACAGATGGAAGTCTGCTTTCCGGTTCCCACATTAATTACCGTCCCTTCCAGTGATGTTTGCCGGGTGACGGCCATACACAAAGCCTGGGCGGCATCTTTTACATACAGAAAGTCACGAGTCTGGTCCCCGGAACTGTATATGATTAAAGGTTCCTTCCTTAAAGCCCGGTCAATAAAAGATGATACCACCGAAGTATATCCGCAGATGTCCTGGTTTTCCCCGTACGTATTTGTAAACCTGAGGGCCAGTACAGGGTAATTGCACCACTTGCTGGCCGCCAGGACGTGCTTTTCGGCTGCCAGCTTGGTTACTGCATGCACATTTTGAGGATTTACCGGATGATTTTCGTCCAACGGAGTATAAACCGGTTCACCATAAATCTCTATGGTTGAAGCGTAAATTAAAAAGGGGCGATTTTTAGTCCGCATTAGGGTCTGCATAAGTTGAAATGTTCCGTATTCATTGTTTAAGAAGTACTCTTCCGGTGTATTAATTGATTCTTTGCCAGAGTTGTATCCGGCCAGGTGGATTACAACATCAATATTGAGGGAATTCAGTTCCTTAACCGTAGTCTCCTGAAATCTTTGTTTCACTAGTTGAATCTTTTCCCCCCAACGGCATGCCATATAATCAGCTTCCCTGGGAAAACTGCGGGAAAAATCATCAAAACCGTATACCCTTAATATATTTTGCTGTGACGCCAGCGCTTCCAGGGTATGTAGTCCGTATAATCCCGCCGCACCTGTAACTAAGACCCTCATTAACTTCACCTCTCCGGCCAGACTCATTCCATTATATTTGTAAGCTTACCTGTTTGTGACTAATATGGTGATTTCGGAAAGCCTTTGCGGTATTTTCCCCTTGTCTCGATGCCGCCCAAACCGTCGATACCGGTAATGGTACTGTCTATCACCTCATTAATTGAAATAATCTGGCTTATCGGGGTAAAGGCAATTTTTTCTACTATAAAGACTGGGTCAAAGGCATGAATAAAGACCCTCATCGGAGAGCTGCCATAGTTGGCCCCGGCAGATAGAATTGCTTCGTAATGAGATTGACAGGCTCCCGCGAAGATTATTAAATTATCTCTGTTACACTCGATTCTGCGGGCCGCTCTTACGGCTTCCACAAAGTATTTGGAGTTATGGTAGTTTTCGATGTCAGAATATCTATCGGTTGATTTAATAATCCCATCATGACCCGTTAAAACTAGGATATCAGGGCTGTTTTCCTTCAGCAGTTCCGGGACGGACGCCGGCTGCTCATTTTCAGGAATATGAATTCCTTTTGATTTAATCCCCAATTGTTCATATATTTCGATACATAAATTCAAATACTCCAGGTTCCCGTCTATATGTAGCACCCGTCCCGGCATTTCAAAAAAATCTCCCTGAAATTTATCCTCCAACCGTAGCAATTTTAACCCCTGGTCTTTGGCTCTTCTGGAAAAAATCTTTTTAAGGCTGTCATTGTTCTGCCTGATAAACTTTTTTCGATATTCCCTGATGTGTTCACCTTCAACCTTGGTTAAATCTTCTAACGGTGAGTCAGCCAGGAGTCTCACATCAAGCCCCCGCAACCTGGCTTTGACCTGTCCGGAATCAGTTTTAACCATCTCAACAATCTTGAAGAAAACATCATTGTTGTATGACTTGCGGGCCACGATGTCGCCGATATTTAGGTTTGTATCCACCCTTTTCACCTCCCAGTGAACAACTTTGCTAATATACTATGCAAAACTCCCGCCGGTCGTTAATAGTTGCCCCCGTCAGCCGGAATACAGTTTGTTAAACAAAAAAGTGCAGGGGGGCCTTTTTAAGCCCCCCTGCACAGGAAAATCAGATGGTTCGCAAAGGCGAACCATCTGATTAACATGTAATTATCAATTATTACCGGGAGCATGGACTAGCAGATAAATAGTATTGGCAATCCTGGCAAACTCCTCAAAACTAAGGGTTTCACCCCTTCTGCCGGGATCAATCCCTATATCAGACAAGGTTTTTGCCACAGTACTCTTTTCTAACTTGTCGTTCAACCCGGAAACGGTGTTTGCCAAGGTTTTACGCCGCTGTCCGAAAGCCGCCCTGACTACCTGAAAAAAGAATTCCTCATCTTCAACAAGCGCCGGAGGTTTGGCCCGGGTTTTCAACCGAACTACCGCGGATTCTACCTCAGGCTGAGGCATAAAGACTTTTTTGGGAACACGGATAACTTTTTGGGGCTCACTATAGTAATTTACCCCCAATGTCAAGGCGCCGTAATCTTTGCCCCCCGGCTGTGCCACTATTCTCTCGGCCACCTCTTTCTGGACCATGAAAACCATTAAATCGATATTAAAGTGGCTTTCCAGGGCATGCATTACCAGGGGTGTTGTAATATAGTAAGGTAAATTCGCCACAACTTTATAAGCCCTTTGTCCCTTGCCGTAAACGCCTCCGGTCTTTTCATATACCAATTCGTCAAAGTCGGTCCTCAGGGCGTTGCCTGTAAAGATTTCTACATTTTCGCACCCGGCAAGGGTTTCTCCCAGGATTGGCAGTAGATTCTTATCAATTTCGATAACCACCACTTTACCGGCCTTTTCAGCCAGGGCACTGGTCAGGGTACCTATTCCGGCACCAATTTCCAGTACCGTATCATCGGTATTTATGCCTGCCGCTTCCACTATTTTATTAACAATATTCCCATCAATAAGGAAATTCTGTCCCAGACTTTTCTGAAAATGAAACTTGTGTTTTTCTATTATCTGTCGCACTATGGCAGGCGAATAAAGCTTCATATTTAAGGCCTCCTAACCGGCTAGAAAGGCGCGCATATTTCAGTTCCCTATGCGCGCGCCTTTCTGTACTACATACCCTGCCTTACCAAAAATAAAAAAGGGGTAAGGTTCTTCCCTTCCCCCTTTTGCGTTTCCGCTAATTATTCTAAGATATAAACTTTGACTGAACGGCGCCCCCAACGCAACGCCTGACCCTCAGTGTCGAAAAATAAATCAATTCTGTTGCCCCGGATAGCGCTCCCGATATCAAGGGCCTTCGCATAACCGTAGCCCTCAATGAATAATTTGGTGCCAAGCGGAATAACCCCAGGGTCAACCGCAACCGCTCCGCGGTAAGGGTAAATACCGCTCGCCGTGTTGTGCCCGGTGTGGGAGTAAGCGGTGGAACTCATGTAGAAGGTCTTCGAGAACCTTATATTTCCGCCCCTGGATACTTCCTTGACTCTGATGGTACCGACGGCAACAATTTTATTCACAGGTTCACGTAAAACCTTTCGACCAAGCACTTCCCTATTGATCTCTTTTCCGTTTTTCAGTGTGATTTTAACAGTCTTTTGAATTAACCCCTCTTGACCCTGCCGGACAATCCTGGTAATTCCACGTTCCAGGGAATTATCGTCACGACGCTCAACCCTGAATGGAATTTTTAATGACTGACTAAGGTAGTGACTGCTAAATCTGATAACCTCAATAGCATCACCGGACGACACTCTTTTACTCAGTTCCGGAACAACCTGATCGCCGGAATTCAAAACAACATTCAATTTATTTAAGGTTTGTTCAACGGTGCCTAGTGGTACCCAATGCACCTCGGTATTTCCGTCTGCTATAAGGTTTACACGCACTATCCGTGTAATGCGGACGGTGCTGTCGGCGGTAATACTGTTTTGTAATGGCGGTTCAACAATGTCTTTTTCTCCGAGGGGGATCCCGGCCTTTTTGACTGCACCGGCGAAGGTTCCGCCCCTCATAATCAGTTTTATTTCTTTACCATCTGCATATATCCTGATTTCATGTCTGTTATAAAAGAAACCCGTTATTATTATTCCAGCTGCTACAACGACCCCGAGGCACCAGATGATCAGCCTGTTGTCTCCCAAGAACCGTCCCGGGGAGGTGTATGCCTGCATTTAACCACTCCTTATCTACTTTTTTGAAAGGGGTTGCATCTATTTTAACCTAAAACAGGGGTTGTTGTCAAATTTATAATACCTTTTGAAATGTTTTACAGGTGAATGATTTTTACCCGTTTCTTCCCAATATGTAGACATTAACCTGCCTTCTGCCCCATTTAACGGCATCCCCACGGTTTTCAAAAAACAGGTCAAGTCTTTTTCCTTTGATGGCCCCGCCGGTGTCAGCCGCAACGGCGTATCCGTACCCTTCAATAAACATCTTAGTCCCAAGCGGAATGACTTTTGGGTCAACGGCGACTATTCCGCGCCTGGTGTCAGCCCCTACTGCGGTATGATATCCGGTAAAGGAATACGCTGTCGACTCAAACCTTAAGGGTTTGCCACTATATCTGACTCCCTGGCGGGAAACAGCCTCATATGAACCACTGGCAATCACCCTCGGCCGGGCGACGGCAACCAACCGGCTTCCGGTTTTCCGGCTTGAAATCACAACCCCGTCACGAAAGCGGGTTAAAAAAGTGTTTTGCCGCAAACCGCTTTTTCCGGGATTGATTATACGTTCGCGGTCTGTTTCAAGGAAAATATCCCATTCCCTTATTATGGGAGGCGAAATGCTTTCGTTTCGGACATCCTTGGCAATCCGGTCCTCAAATACGGAGATATTCATCCCGTCCTTAACTACAGACACCAAGTCCTCTGACACAGTATAAAAATTCACGGTTTCACCCTCGGCCAGAGACACGGGTGATTTTTGTAAACCTATATTGCCTTTAACTCCGACCTCCCTTATGACATCTCCGACCAGCGGGGCAAAAGTATAGTATGAGACAGTTTTACTTCCCAAGTGGACGGTAACCCGGTGAATTGACAGGGACATTAGGACTGCTGTTACCAAGATTAAAATACCAAAACTGATATAAGCCAGTTTTGTCAGTCCGGGATTATCATCTAATGTTTGCCGCAAAACGCAGTTTTCGTTCATCACGCATTCCCTCCTTCCAAACAGAGTGGACACCCTTGCTTGTTCTAAATATATTAAGGAGGGCACACCTCTCATTACTGCCAATAGTTACCATACCGGTGTAGCCTTTGCTAATATTGTAATATATCATTGGTCAGAAACCTGTCACTCTGTGTTGGGAAACCCCCGAAATCTTTGGCGATACATCGGAAAAAAGCACGAAACAGGGGGTTGTCTCAAAAGAGGCGGCTCTTTGTTTTCACGTCCGGGGAAATGGCAGGTGTATTCCTCCGAGCGGCAACAACGCCGCCACCTAACCACTCCCGCGCACGCGGGAGGGTTAGCTGACGGCGTCAGACCGCTCTAAGATCGGA
>JAJZQD010000020.1 GCA_021847735.1 Bacillota bacterium
CTTCCTCCTGAATCCATACTTCTTTTGCTAAATAATTCGACAAAAGAAGCTAAAAAACCTTTCGTATTTCAAGGTTTCATTATATTTTCAGGAAATCTTTTTTGTTTTGGCCGGGGCCTCCATCGTCCCATAAGTAGCTGGGGTTGCCTGCCGAAATTTTGACCACAAATACAGGAAGTGGCAGATATTTTCCGGAAGGACGAGTCTGACATCCGCTTGTCGGCGATCCGCGTATGCGGGAGACGGTAACAAGCTGAGTTGTTGCCGTCCTGCAGGAATATATCTGCCGCTTCCTGGGCTTTCATGGACAAAAAAAGAGGTGCCCTAGTTACTTATGGGACACCCCCTCTTTATTTTTTGCCGGCAGGAAATAACGGACGTTTGTTATAATTAAATAAGTATCAGTAAACGGAACTTATTGGTTCCGTTTGCAGTCAAAAACCATAAGAGAGCCTAACCGAAAACAGAAGGTACTCAGGAGGTAGAAAAATGAAAAAACACTATGGAAAACTTGTTTTCATCGGGATTGTGGCCCTATTGCTGATGACTTACGGGGCAGGTCTTAACGGAATCCCTGCCACAGCCAACCAGGACCCTGCCAAAAGCAGTCTGAATGTAAGCGGTCAGGGGAAAGTCAGCGCTAAACCGGATATGGCTTATGTAACGGCAGGGGTTACTACTGACGCCAAAACTGCCAAAGATGCCCTGACAGAGAATAATCAGCTCATGGAAAAGGTCATCAATACTATAAAGGCTGAAGGAATATCGGATAACGATATTCAAACAAGCAGTTATAACCTTTCCCCCAGATATGACTATATCAGTCAGAAAAACGGCGGGGGGAGGCAGGTACTGCTTGGTTACACGGCAACCAATGAGGTGCGGGTCACCGTGAGAAATATCAACGCCGTTGGAAAAGTCCTTGATTCTGTGGTCAGCGCTGGAGCCAACCTGTCGGGGGGCATTTCCTTTACCCTGAGTGAAGGTAAAATGGAAAAGGCATATGCCGAAGCCTTGACCGCCGCCCTGAAAAACGCCGAGGGAAAAGCTCAAACCCTGGCCAAGGGACTTGGAGTGATTATTGGCCAGCCTAAAGAGGTGAGTGAAGGCGGCAGTAATCCACGACCGGTATACAATGAGGCATTTTACGACAAGGCGATGGCCGCCGCTCCGCAGGTTCCTGTTTCGCCCGGCCAAATGGAAATTAGTGCCGCGGTAAGCCTGCGATACGAATATTAACAACAAAAAAATTGAAAACAAAGTGACGAGTTGCTTTAACATAGGAACTCGTCACTTGTTTTTTGGGGGAAGGTGTTTTTTTCAGAATATGGAAGTATAATAGTTATTATAGGATTAAATAAGGAGGGATTTTGATGGGTTACCTTGCTCTCGGACTTATTGTCATAATTGCTATGTTTGTCCTGATCATTCTGGCTTCAAGTTTTAAGGTGGTTAACGAGTGGGAACGCTTGGCTATTCTTAACCTGGGGAAATACAGCGGGCTTAAGGGGCCTGGGCTTATCATACTTATTCCGATTGTCCAGTCCATAGCCACCAGAATTGATATGAGGGTCCTTGCCAGTAGATTTCAGTCGGAAACAACTTTGACGAAGGACGGGGTTGCCGTTACCGTTCAGGCCGTATTGTTCTGGAAGGTTATTGACCCGGAAAAGGCTACACTTGAAGTCAGTAATTACCGCCAGGCTGTTGAACTTGCTGCCCAAACATCTTTACGGGATGTTATCGGCCGAATGAAGCTGGAGATGATTCTCTCCAATTTGGAAGAACTTGACCTGACTCTTAAAGAATCTATCGGCCGCAAAGTTTTGCAGTGGGGTGTTGAGGCCAAGACGGTAGAAATCAGGGATGTTTCCATACCGGTCGAATTACAGGAAGTAATGTCCCGGTCCGCCCAGGCCGACAGGGAAAAACAAGCTCGTATCATATACGGGGAAGCCGAAATAGAGGCAGCTAAAAAGTTTGTAGAAGCATCGCAAATATATGCATCAAACCCGTCTGCCATCCAGTTAAGGGCTATGTCCATTATGTATGAGGCTGTAAAAAGTGATCAAAACACCGTGATTATTACCCCGTCTAACGTGGCTGATGCCCTGAATCCAACAGTTTTGGCCACGGCTTGGGCCAACCCGGCAAATATAAAGAAGGAATAAGAAGGGGGGGGATACCCCCCTTTGCTCTTTTCACTGTTGGTATTTGTCCGAAAAGATATTATAATAGAATGAGCAGGTCAATACATAATCGAGTTCGGCAAGATACAGATGAAAAGGGGAGTCCTATGTCTGGAGCGGCCGCTATTGTTTTGGCGGGGGGCAAAAGTACCCGGATGGGAAAAGATAAGGCCTTAATTGTGGTGCAAAAGGATAAGATGCTGGCAGGGGTAATCCGTTTATTATCCAAGGAGTTTTCCGAAATAATAATTTCCGCCAGTGACAACTTGTACGGGGAGTTGGGGCTAAAGACCGTGCCTGATATTTACCCGGGTCGCGGGCCATTAGGCGGCATTCACGCCGGACTACGGGCGTCAAGCTATGACGTAAATTTTGTGGTGGCCTGTGATATGCCCTTTATTAATACCAGATTGGCTGCTTACATGGTTGATGCTGCCCCAGGGTACGACATTGTGGTCCCCAGGCTGGGGGATTATTACCAACCTCTGTTTGCGGTTTATACAAAGAATTGTTTGCCGGCGATAGAAAGGCAGTTAAACCAGGGCCGGAATAAAATAACCACATTTTATCCGGGAATGAAAACCAGGTTCGTGGAACCGGAGGAAATAGAAAAGTACGGTGACCCCAATGAGCTGTTTTTTAATGTAAACACGCCTGTTGATTTGGAAATGGCCAAGGGCATGGCCGGGAGGAAACTAGATGGATCCAAGGTTTAAGTTGGTCCGAGCTTATAGAATCAAAGAAGGAGCCAGCGCGACTATTGAAGACCCTGTAACCTGTGAAACTCCCATAACCATTTATTATAACGACCAGGAACTGGTTACCCTGCTTTGTACTTTGGAGTATCTCGATGAACTGGCAGTAGGTTTTTTGCGTTCAGAGGGGTTCATTAGAGAAAAAGAAGATATCCGGGATATCAAAATTGACCCTGTAGCAGGGAGCGTAAGAGTTTCGGCCGGGGGCCCGGCTGCCGTCGCCCAGAACACTTTCCTTAAACGTTACCTTACCACCGGGTGTGGTAAAGGGACAAGCTTTTATCACCTTTCTGATGCGGTTTGTAAAAGGGTGGAAACAGGTTTTCAAATCAATTCCTCTCAGGTACTGAACCTGATGATACAAGCCCAGCGCAGGTCAGAATTATTTAAGATGACCGGCGGCGTGCATAGTTCGGCAGTCTGCACAAAAGACAAAATACTCTTTTTCAGGGAAGATATTGGCCGGCATAACACTGTTGACAAGTTAAGCGGCAGGTGTTTGTTTGATGGCGTGGACACCAAAGACAAGATACTTCTCACTACAGGGCGGATATCCTCGGAAATCCTTATCAAATCGGCTAAGCTTGGCATACCTTTGATTGCCTCCCGCTCCGCCCCAACAGACCTGGCTATCCGACATGCTGCCGAACTTGGGGTAACAATAGCGGCTTTTGTGCGCAACCAAAAAATGAATGTTTATACTTACCCGGAACGGGTAATTCCTTAGGGGGAAAAATGATGATTCCGGTTATATCAGTGGTTGGCTACGCCAATTCCGGTAAAACAACTCTGTTGGTAAAACTTATTAAGGAGTTAAAAAAGAGGGGTTTTAAAGTAGCGACTATAAAACACCACCATAATAACTTCGAGATAGATATCCCGGGAAAGGATACATGGAGACATGCCCAGGCTGGCGCTGATACGGTGGTCCTGGCGTCCCCGGGGAAAGTGGCAGTCATTGAACGGACCCAACGTGAAATGACTCTCGATGAAATTGCCGGCAAGATTACCGGGGTTGATCTGATTATTACTGAGGGTTTTAAAAAAGAACATAAGCCAAAAATTGAGGTTTTTCGGTCGGAAACGCACGATAAACTAATTACTCCTCCGGCGGAACTCCTGGCAGTGGTCAGTGATATTGATTTTGCTGATAGTCCCACTTTTGCCCTGGATGATGCTGTGGGCCTGGTTGATTTTTTATCAGGCAAGCTGTCCCTTCCCGCACCAAACTTGTAAGAAAGTTCTTGCCTTTTAGGGAAATCCGGCTTCAGTATAGATATAAACCAACGGGCGTACAATAAAAAAAACACCCGGAGGTAAAGAATTGGCAAATTTCAAAAACAGGTTACGGCTTTTTGCCAGTGAACTCGTTCAGCTAAAGCTGAACATCGAAACTTCAGTGGGGGACTCTACCCCCACTGAAACAGAAAAGTGGAAACTCCACCTTATAGAAGGTGGAGTCTTGGAATTGGGATAAAAAGCCTCCTGGTAGCCAGCTTTGCGTCAGGTGCCACGCCAAAGGAATTGGTGTGTTGTAACAGACCGGACAGTGGTGGTTGGAGGGTGAACGGTCAGAGGTGTAAAGGGGAGGGAGAAAATGAAAGAATACGGTGAATATCTTGCCAAAATTCCGCTGTTTAGGGATCTTTCCCACGACGAGCTGCAGGCTATTGGCCGCTTGGCAAGGGTCAGGAACTACAAAAAGAGCATGCTGATTTTTATGGAGGGTGAACCCGGGGAAGCGCTTTATTTTGTAGTTTCCGGAAAGGTGAAAATTTCCAAGGCCACAGAAGACGGGAGGGAACAAATCCTCCATATCCTGCAGCCCGGGGATGTCTTTGCCGAAGTGGTGCTGATTGACCGGGGACCGTATCCGGCCACGGCCGAGGTAATAGAAACAGGTCAAATCGGTTTATTGATGAATAACGATGTAGAAGACCTTATCCGGTCTAACGCGGAAATTGCCCTTAAACTACTTAGAATATTGAGTAGGAGGCTGCGGCTGGCCCAGACTCAGGTGAGGGACCTGGCCTTAAAGGACACTTACGGCAGGTTGGCTGGAATGCTTCTGATACTCGGAAAAGAACACGGCGCAGAAACTATAGACGGGGTGAAAATCGACCTTCCCCTGAGCCGGCAAGAACTGGCTAACCTAATCGGCACAACCCGCGAAACCGTAACAAGGGTATTAGGAGATTTTAAAAAGTACAAGTGTATAGACTTAGAAAAGCAGGCAATCATAATCATTGATGAAACCAAACTAAAAACATGGCTATAGTGAAAGGGATACTCCGTTACTACGGAGCTACACCCTTTTTTCATGTCCTCCCTCGGGGTGGGTTGAGTCTGTTACACTGGTGTGTGACCTATGTCATTGATTTCAATTAAATTTTTATGATATTATTGGTGTAGCCAAATTATTTACATTTATTCAAATACGATAAAATCCGGGAGGTACAAATATGGAATTGACTGTTGAACAGCTAAAATCAGCCTTTGAACAACAGGGTTATATTGCGGATCAGGAAACCTTTGTAACGGTATATCTAGCCTTAAAACTGCAAAAACCCATGTTGGTTGAGGGGCCCCCCGGTGTAGGAAAAACCGAAATTGCCAAGGTCTTGGCAAGTGTATTCGACACAGAACTGATCAGATTGCAGTGTTATGAAGGACTTGACGAAAACAAGGCTTTATATGAATGGAACTACCAGAAGCAGTTAATTAAAATACAGCTTAGTCAGGTCAACCAAGCAAACCAGTGCCAGATAGTGGAGGACAGCCTTTTCTCCGAGGAATACTTGTTGGAAAGGCCCTTACTGAAAGCCATCCGGGCAGAAAAAAGGCCGGTTTTGTTAATTGACGAAATTGACAAGGTAGACCAGGAGTTCGAGGCTTTCTTGTTTGAGGTGCTTTCCGATTTTCAGGTCTCTATCCCGGAATGGGGTACCATTACCTCAAAACAGATACCCATTGTTGTATTGACTAGCAATGCCGAACGGGAGATTTCCGACGGTCTAAAGCGTCGGTGTGTTTACATTTACCTGGACTACCCGAGCGCCGACAAGGAGCTGCGCATTATCACTGCCAAGATACCGGACATCGGCCAGCGGCTTTCAATGGAAGTGGCCAGGGCCGTCAATTATATCAGGGAACGGTTGGAACTGAGGAAGAAGCCGTCTATTGCCGAAACCCTTGACTGGGCAAGGGCCTTGATTTCCCTTGATGCCGACAGGCTAACCCCTGAAGTAGTAAATCTTACTTTGAACCTAATATTTAAGAATAAAGACGATATTGACACTTTCCGCCAGAACCTGGGGCCGCAAGAACTTGTAGATTACCTGAATAACAACGGTACAGCCAGAAACGCCGGAAGGGGGTAACCTTATTGAGGAACGGGAATTCCGACGGTGAGTTCATTGAAAACAACATTACCCGGTTTATCCACATTCTCCGCCACTTGGGCCTTCGGATTAGCACAGCGGAAGCCGTAGACGCCGTGAATGCCTTGTCTATTGTGGATATCCTGGACCGCAGACAGGTGCAAACGGCTTTTCTGGCTACACTGGCCAAATCACCGGAAGACAGGGTAATACTTGATAAGGCATTTCAGGCCTACTTCACCTCTCCTGAGCAGAGGGAGGAAAGGTCTGTAAAATATAAGCAAATCAGGGAAGAAGAAGCCCGGGAAATTAGGTCCGTGGAAGACGAGTTAAAATACGAGTTGGAGGGCCCCGAACAAGAAGCAAAAGAAGTCAGTGTCCCTTTGAGCGAGGAAGAGAAAAAGATATATGCCAAACTGCCCGAAGACAAAAAGAAAAAACTCAGGGACTACCTCAAAAAGCCGTTTCAGTCCAACCAGGTTAACAACCCTGAGCAGCTTATCAACAGTATGATAAAGAGTTCCATGAATTACTGGAAATACTATCTTAAATTCCAGGGAGACGGCCCGCCGGAAGTGGATTATACCGGGGAAGAGAACACCGACGAAATCCTGCGGGAAGTGGTGGAAGCTCTCAGGGACGAGGAAAAGCTTCTTTACCAGGATATTCAGAAGATAACAGATACAGATATGCCAACTGCAGCCGCATTAATTGCTAAACTGTCCCGCAGACTGGCTACCAGGATTTCCCGGCGATACCGCCGCAGTAAAAAGAGACAGCGTCCGGACCTGAGAAGAACCATCAGATACAACATCCGGTACGGTGGGACGATGTTTACTTTAAAATACAAAACCAAGAAGATTCAGAAGCCTAAAATATTATTGATTTGCGATGTTTCGGGCTCTATGGCCAAGTACGCCGGGTTTGTGCTGCAGTTTATGTATGGTTTATCCAGCGTCACTGAGCAGATAGAAAGTTTCATCTTTTCCGAAGATGTAGAACGGATTACCGACGAATTGAACAAAACCCGGCCATTTGAGACAACCATGGCGGAAATAATTAATCTTAGCGAAGGGTGGGGCCGGGGGACGGATTTTAACAAAGCCCTGGCTGAGATAAAGGGCACATATAAAAGAATATTGACAAAAGAGACATTTGTAATTATAGTCAGTGATACCCGGACTCTCAACATTGAAAAAGCGGCGGCGGGGCTGCAGGATATGCAAAAGAGGGTCAAGGATATTATCTGGCTCAACACACTGCCCAAGAAAATTTGGCCTGATACCAGAAGCGTTTTAGTGTTCCGCCGCTATTGCAGGATGTTCGAGTGTAATACGCTGGCTCATCTCGACAAAATAATGCGCGGTGAAATGATGAGATAGATTATAAATACTTCATCACAGGAGGCACCAAATAATGAAAAAGAACCCGGCTACAGTGGACATAATTGCCTTCGGGGCACATCCCGACGATGTTGAGATAGGTGCCGGCGGTTTGTTGGCCAAAGAGGCGGCTTTAGGTTATAAAATAGGTATTGTTGATTTGACCAGGGGTGAGATGGGTTCACGGGGAACAGCGGAAATCAGGGCAGGGGAAGCCGACAGAGCAGCCCAGATTTTGGGCGCGGTTTGGAGATTAAATATGGAGATGCCCGATGGGGAAGTTTCTGCTGACCCGGAAAGCGTAATGAAGGTAGCAAGAGTTATCCGTACTTACAGGCCTTCAATTATCATTGCCCCTTACTGGGACGACCGCCACCCGGACCATGCCAAGGCCAGCCAGTTGATATCGGAGGCCCATTTTAAGGCCGGCCTGAAAAAACTCGAGCCCGAGCTGGGTGCCTTCAGGCCGAAAACAATTTTATATTACTTTTTAAACAGAATGGACAGCTATTCTTTTGTTGTTGATGTTTCAAAACACTACGCCAAAAAACAGGAAGCCATAAATGCCCATCATTCCCAATTTGGGGAGGTAGGGTTAAAGCCTTTGGCCGTTCTTGGTGTAAAAGCGCCCCTGCAGTTTATCGAAAGTAGGGACAGGTTTCAGGGTGCACAGATAGGAGTGGCATACGGTGAGGCTTTCCTGGTGAGGACCCCTGTTCCGGTTAAAGACCCAATGATGATTTGGGGGTCCGAATAACCCCGGGGTTGAGTTTAGAGGCTTATTACGGTTAATATTTGGGGGGGCTGACATGCGCATCGGAATTATCTGTTATCCGTCATATGGTGGCAGCGGCGTAATAGCAACGGAACTGGGTAAAAGGCTTGCCTTAAGAGGGAACGAGGTTCACTTCATTTCTTACGACCGGCCCTTCAAACTGGACATGTTTCATCAGAACATTTACTACCATGAAGTAGAAGTCCTTGATTACCCGTTGTTTAAATTCCCGCCCTATATGTTAGCCTTGGCCAGCAAAATAGCGGAAGTTAGCAAGTGGGCCGACCTGGATCTCATTCACGTACATTATGCTGTTCCCCATGCCGTCAGCGCCTTTTTGGCCAAACAACTTGTTAAAGACAAACACCTCCCTATTGTAACTACCCTGCACGGCACCGATATTACTGTTGTTGGGCACGAACCGCAGTTTTATGATATTACCAGGTTCAGTATTGAAGTAAGCGACATGGTCACCGCGGTTTCACAGTCCTTAAAAGATGAAACCACACGCATCTTTAAGACAACCAAAGAAATCCAAGTTATATATAATTTTATTGACCCCCAGGAGTACCACCGGGTGGAAGTGCCTGACCTAAAAAAGAGGTACGCTGGAACCAATGAAAAAATTCTTATCCATATCTCAAATTTCCGTCCTGTCAAGAGGTTAAAAGATGTAGTTGATGTATTTGAAAGGGTGAACAGGGATATCCCCAGCCGTTTGTTAATGGTGGGCGATGGTCCTGAAGGTCCCGCTGTGCACCGCCATATCTTGTCCAGGGGGTTGGAAGATAAAGTACACTTTTTAGGTAAGCAGGAGCGGGTAGTGGAACTGTTATCTGTTTCAGACCTCTGCCTATTAACATCGGAAAAGGAGAGTTTTGGTTTAGTAGCCCTCGAGGCAATGGCATGCGGGGTGCCGGTGATTGCGTCAACTGCCGGCGGATTGCCGGAAATCGTTAAAGATGGAATTACCGGCTATCTACTACCGATAGGTAATGTAGAGGCCATGGCATACAAGGCTGTTAAGGTGTTGACGAATCCTGCTTTGTGGTCTCAAATGTCGGAGAACGGAGTTAGACATGCCCACAATAATTTTCATATTGACCAGATTGTGCAAGAATATGAGAAGTGCTACCAGGTAATAACAAAAAAACAGGCATATTAAGCCATATTGTTTACATTTACAAGAAAAACAGGTAAGTATAGGTTGACGCCTGCGTAAAAACAAGATATACTATTGTTAGTACTTAGTATTGTTTATGTGAAAAATGGCTTAAAAAGATTGAATATTTCGACATCTATGGATGAGGCCGCTTTTTTAAATGAAGAAAGGTGAGATGGAATGGCCAAAGCTACTAGGATGACCAAACAAAAAAAGGTGATACTTGACATTTTGCGGAGTAATGTATGCCACCCCTCAGCTGACTGGGTTTACGAACAGGCCAGAAAAATGGTGCCCGATATCAGTCTGGGAACGGTCTACCGCAATTTAAGCGTGCTGAGGGATATGGGTGAGATTCTTGAATTAAATTATGGCAGTACATATAGCCGATATGACGGGAACCCGGAGAACCACTACCATTTCTTTTGCGAAAAATGCAACCAACTCTTTGATGTGACAATTCCTGTTTACCAGGGATTGGACAAAATGGTCCAGGATACAACCGGGTTTGAGGTAAAGCACCACAGAATGGAATTCTACGGGTTATGTGAAGGCTGCAGACTAACTTAACCTAAAATAAGGGAAATCCATCCGGCGCTTAGCCCGCGGCAGCTCGAAACTTTAATTTAAATTTTAGCCTGAAATTAAAAAACCAAGTGTTGAAACAGTTACACTTGGTTTTAACTATTATGATTATTAGTACTACTTAGATAGAAGATTATAACTCAAAGGTATCACCGGGATTTAAAATTGTCACCGGGATACCTGTTTCAGTTTCTACAGCATTTTTGAATTCCCTGGGATCTTGGGAAATAATATCCCAGGTGTTATAGTGGGTAGGAATTACGTGTTTGGGATTAAGAAGTTTGACTGCTTCCAAGGCATCTTCCGGTCCCATCGTATAGTTATCGCCGATTGGCAGGATAACCAGGTCAATGGGATGCAGTCTGGCTATAAGGGTCATGTCCCCGAAGATGCCGGTATCACCGGTGTAATAGATAGTTTTCCCTTCTGAGAAAATGAGAAAACCACACGGCTGACCCAGGTATTCGATGGGGTTTGAGCCGATTGAACTGCCGTGAAGAGCATGAGTCATTTTAACCGAAAACTTCCCGAAATCGTGTTTGCCGCCAATGTACATAGCATGGGTTTTGGCACCCCTCAACCCGCTGTAACGGGCCACTTCGCTGATAGTTATGATCGTGGCATCATTTCGTTTGGCGATTTCTATGGCATCACCAAAGTGGTCGGTGTGACCGTGGGTCACTAACACCCAGTTTGTTTTGACCTCGGTTGAATTTACGACAGCTTGGGGGTTATCATTCAAATAAGGGTCAATAATCAGGGCGGTGTCCCCAATCTGTAGGGTGAAGCAGGCATGGCCCAAAAATTTCAAAAACACAGAATCACCTTCTCTCTGTAAGTTAATCTTAGATTACCAGTATTTTTGATTGTTGGCAAGCTGTCCAAACTCCATATATTACCATGCCTAAACGGTTGCAGATGGCAAAGATGTAGGCTAATATTTTGTTGTGGGTAAATTTCCGTTATCTATTTATTGGGAGGATTAATAATGTATAACAGTGTCCTTCAAATGGCTGTGGTGTTTGCTGCAACCGCCATTGCATATATTAGTATAATAGAAGGAAACCCTTTGCCTGTATTACGCAAGATATTATCGGAAAAAACCTTTGCTGTTTACCTTGTTATTATGTTTGGGGTTATAGGTATTGACGTGATAGAGCTTAACCTTGAACGGGTATTAAAATCCTCTGTGACTTGGGATTTTACCATCCCAATATTCCGTCTCGAGGGTGGTCTGACGGAGGTGTTGCAAAAGGTTTTCCATAACGAACTGCTGACACACCTGACTGTATTTTTTTACGTGTTTGTTTTTCCTGTTCTGGTGTGGGTGGCAATGGCCGTGTTTAACAGGCACGGTAATAAAAATATGCTAAAAAAACTCCTGCTGGTCTTTGTTCTCAACTATGTTATCGCACTTCCCTTTTACCTGCTGTTTCCGGTAAATGAGGCCTGGTACAGCGGAACAGGTGTTGAACTCCTGATAAGGAGTGTTTACCCCGCTTTTGAAACCCAGTACAGGAGCCTAAGCGGGTTGAATAACTGTTTTCCCAGCCTGCATACCTCACTATCTATTTCCGTAGCCCTGTTGTCTATTCACTCAGGTTACAAAAGACTGGCCTTGGTGATGTCGGCTAGTTCTGCTGTAATTGTGTTCTCGACCCTCTATCTTGGTATTCACTGGTTTGCCGATGTAACTGGCGGTATGGTGGCTGCAATGGTAGCAGTAAACTTCGCCATAGTATGGGTTGACGGTACTGTACCGGTTATTGCCAGGCTTAGGCAGGTTTTAAACATACTTAACAAACAGGGCGAAATGTAAAACTATTTTTGGAATTACCTGGGATGCAAAGGACATTGTATTAAGGGCCGGATAGCTGTTGACAGCTTCTGGCCGTTCTTTTAAGTCTTGACTAAAATAGTAGAACGGGAAGGTACTTGGTGATTCCCTCGAAAACGGCAAATTGACGGAAAAACAGCTGTTTGACACCGGCTATCAGGTAATTCCTGGTACTAACCCGCCAAAATACCATACCAAGTATGATTCATATACTGATACCAATCTAAGAGTACTCGAGGATTCCTTTTTAAAGGATAATGTTGTGGTATATGCCGTGGCTGTCGATATTAACGGTTATTTACCAACCCATAACACCAAGTATTCAATCCCCGGGGGAGGATTAAATTACGACCGTTCAAAACGCGTGTTCAAAGATGAAGTTGGTTTAGCGGCGGCCATGAACAGGATGATTTTTTCCGGTATGTTCCTGACACTTGTGCTTGTCGTTTTGGCTATCTATATTTCCAACCGGATTTCTAACCGGGTGAAGCTTATTGCGGAAGAAGCCAACCGGGTTGCCGGTGGTGACTTAACTCCAAGCAACCTGGCTTTGGATTCCAAGGATGAGGTTGGCAACCTTAGCAGGTCCTTTAACAACATGGTCTCAAAACTGCGGGACCTGGCCGAAAAATCCCAATATTCTGCCCGCTTGATTGACAACTACACCCGTGATTTACTTCGGAGCACAGAAAATGTATCGCTAAGCGCAAACACCGTGACATCGAAGATGATTCTAGTCTCTGACTCTATGAAAAAGATGGAGGACAGTACGGGACGGGTGGCGCAAACCACTCAAAATGTATTGGAAGACCTTTCGGTGGCGGCAGTTTCTTCCCAAAAGTTTTTGGATAATATGGAGGACAGTAAACAGGCCATGTCTGTTGCTCATAATGTGGTTCAGGACCTGGAATTTCAGGTAGATAAAGTGGGACAGTTCATTCTTGTTAAACGATTTACGGAAGTTGCCGGGACCCTGGAACACGTGGTCGGCGAATTGCAGGAAACCCTTGATACCATCAAACTATAGAGACACGACCCCCAAAACCTCGTAAAGTATTTCGTATTAATACTAATAAAGGGATTGGACAAAACTAACGGTATATTTTACGAAAGGCGAAATTCCCGCACTCTTCTCCAGAACATTGTTGCTACAGGGGAAGCGTTTTTAGGGGGGTTGGATGATGGACGGGTTATTACTCAAAGGCGGTATCATAGTTTTCTTTATAGCCCTTGTAATCATTCTTATTAAAATGCTTGCAATCAAGGGGTGGGCATTTAGGTATCTGGTAGGCACGGCGGTTGTGACGATTGCCTTATTCATCTTCGGAGGGTTTGTTACCCGCAATACCGTTACCAATCTAACGGCTGCTAACGGAATCCGGCAGGCCGACGGGTCAGATAAATTACTGGCCGAAAACCGGGCTTACGGTGATGGACTAATTGCCTTGAGTAGGAAGGACTATACCAAAGCTATGGATTTATTTACCCAGGTTTCTCCCGACGACCAAAATTACAGGGATGCCCGGGCTAAGCTCCAACAGGCCAAACTGGAGTACGCTAACCAGTTGTTAGTTGAGGGAAAAGACAAACTTAGAGCCGGGGACTTTACATCAGCTGTTAAGCTTTTCAATTTGGCTTTAACCTACAACTCGAATTTAGAGGAAGGAAAGGCCTTAAAACAGCAGGCCCAGGCCAAAATCGAGGCCATGCTTGAAAAACTTGCTGCTAAAAAAGCCGCCGCAGAATTGGCCCAGGCCAAAAAACGAATAGGTCAGTGGGAATTTGGTTCCGGGTCGATAGGTATTGCAGTAGGACAAACCAAGGTGTCTTCAACAGTCATTACAACCTACGGGTTTGATTACGATTCTCGCGGTAGTGAAGACAGTCAGTATTTGTGGTTGCTGATATCTGCTTTAAATAATGGGAATTCTACTGTAAGTGTTAACCCGGACGATTTTACCCTGGTTGCTATTGATGGGTACCGGGTTACCCGTAATGAAGCCACATTTTCACAAAAATATTTTAAGGCAAAAGATTTGGCGGCCAAGAATACAAACGAAGGCTGGATAATATTCTTTGTTCCCAAAGGCAGCCGGTATACTCTTCAGTACTATGGCCCTTCAGGGTCAGTAAACAAGGTAATTGTTTTATAATGAATTTATTGTCTCACCAGCGGGGAGGCTGTAGGTACCCGTTTTAACGGTCTTCATTTAGCCTGAAAAAACCCAGAAGAACCCTGTAAGGACCTGGAGTCCCATATGGGACAAAAGCTACCCTGTCTCCGGGTTTTACCCACCCTTCTGCCAGGGGTTTAGCACAGCCGTTTATAAAAACGGCTTCTATTTTTTCCAAGGGCAGGTCCATCATTTTAGCCAGTTCACTGGCAGTGCATTCTTCACCCAGTTCATAAAAGTAGGGGAACGACCATTGTCGTTCATCAAAGACCTTTTTGAGGAAATTGAAGGCTCTAACTTCTACCAGGTTTTGGTTTTCGCTATTGATAGGCTTTTCCACCATTTAAAATCCCTCCCGAAAATAAAGCGTTTAATAACAGTTTATCATAAAGAGGAAATTGGAGGGAATATATTGTTTTCTTCAAAGAATGTCGAAAAAAGTCGAAAAGTTTGAATAAATATAACAAGGAAAATTTGCCGGGATGGAGAACGTATAAAGAGACAAAAACATAATAGGCAAACCTCGCGAAAGCGAGGGGCGCAAAGCCGTGGGTCTAAGGTGAGTTCACTATGATTGCCAGGTTGCCGCTGATATGTAGACCCTTACCCCAGGCAAAGGGTTTTTTTATTTGACCAATTAATGCCCATCATGAAGTTCTAATTGGGGGCTGACATCATAGGAGGTGCCGGAATGGAAGTTTTTGTAGCCCGCCAGCCAATTTTTAATAGGCAGCAAAAAGTCTACGGATATGAACTGTTGTACCGGCTGGGGATGGATAACTTTTACAATAATCCAGCAGGGGACGGAGATAGGGCCACATCGGAGGTCATTGCCAACAGCTTTCTTTTAATTGGTTTGGATGCCCTGACGGGTGGCAAAAGAGCCTTTATTAATTTTACCGAGAATTTGCTGAAGAATGAGGTTGCCACGATCTTGCCGAAAGAAGTTGTGGCCATAGAAATCCTTGAAAACATAGAGGTCGATGACAAGGTCGTCAATGCTTGCATAAAGTTGAAAAAGCTAGGGTATCCGCTCGTTTTAGATGACTTCGTTCTGGATGAGAGGTTTAAACCTCTGGTTGAATTGGCTGATATCATAAAAATCGATTTTATGGAATGTGACATCAGAGAAAAGATGGATGTTATTCGAAGATTCGGCTCCGCGGGAGTACAGCTTTTGGCTGAGAAAGTGGAAACTACGGAAATGTTTAAAGAGGCCTTTGAAATGGGGTACTCATATTTTCAGGGTTACTTTTTCAGCAGGCCTATCATTCTTACAGGGCAGGACATCCCCGGTTATAAGATTAACTACCTGCAGGCCCTGGAGGAAGTTAACCGGCCCGAAATGGACTTTGACAGGCTTGAGGGAATTATTAAACGGGATGTGTCTCTATCCTATAAACTTTTAAAATACATTAACTCAGCCGCTTTTGGCTTTAGAAGTAAGATAGATTCGATTAAACATGCACTGGTTCTTCTTGGTATTCAGGAAATCAAAAATTGGGTGAGCCTGATTATATTGAGAGGCATGGGGGAAGATAAACCAGACGAGATAACGACCAGCTCAATTCTGAGGGCCAAGTTCAGCGAACTGATTGCCCCCAAAGTGGGCCTCCAGGAACGGTCTTCCGATCTTTTTTTGATGGGCATGTTTTCCATGATAGATGCCTTGATTAGCCGGCCCATGACCGACATCCTTGACGAACTGCCCATTGCCGAAGACATCAAGAGGGCTTTGTTGGGGAAGGAATGCCGTTACCGGGATCTTTACGAGTTGATTTTGGCTTACGAAAAAGGTAATTGGGAGGAATTCTCGGCCTTGGCTACCAGAATTAAGCTGGACGAAGCTGAGGTTCCCAAAATTTATCTCCAGTCACTGGCCTGGGCAAATCAGGTTATGCAGTTGTAGCACTTATGCGGACACGGTAACGTACAAAAGGCAGGAAGGGTAAAACCCCTCCTGCCTTAAATATTACATATTTTATACAAAATAAATGGCAAGAGGAGGAAAAATGCAAATTGTGTTGAATTTACACGAGTAAAACCAGCATGAATTTGCCGAATAGAAGGAAATTTGTGGTCTTCTGTAGAAATTTAATTTACATGCCAAAGCCAGTCAGGAAAGGAAATGCCAGGTGATGGTACAGTGAGGAATGTCTCGTTAGAAAAAAGAAAGTTTTTACGATTAGAGATTAATAAGAAAGCTACCTGCAAGTTTCTGGGGGGTGACGGGACGCGGTTTAACCTTTTGGCAATGTTGGAGGTAGATACTCAAATCGTTAATTTAAGTGTTAGCGGGGCCTGTGTTGCATATGAGTGTAGTATTAGCGCCGGCGCCGTTCAGAAAAACGGAATAGTCCTACTGGAAATTCCTTTTGAAGAGGAACCTTTCAGTGTTAACGGAAGAGTGGCCTGGTGCGAAAAAACTGAGACGGGAATTAAAGCCGGGCTGCAATTTGAAGTCGTAGATGAAGAGGATAGACAAAAATTATTAAGGTTCCTAAATGGCGAACTGAGGTTTGCAAAGGCTTAATTTTTTACGATGAACATTAATATGAAAGGGTTTGCCTTCTTAGGCAAACCCTTCAGTTTCAGAGGAGCACAAAACACCTTCCACACCGGAAGGTGTTTTAATTTGGTATTGAAGGTTACATAAACTCCCGCCCTTTTGAAGGAAATACTAGCGGCAAAGCGAATCTATATGCTAAAGCTGTGATTACGGAGGCCGCATCATGTCCACCGACTTTGTCCATCTCCACGTTCATACGGAATATAGCCTGCTTGACGGCGCGGCTCGCATCAAAGACCTGGTTGCGGCCGCTGCCGCAAAAGGCATGAAGGCCCTGGCCATTACTGACCATGGGTCTATGTTTGGTGTGGTCGATTTTTATAAAGCGGCCAACAAGGCTGGAATCAAGCCGATTCTGGGATGTGAGGTTTATGTGGCCCCACGGACCATGGATGACCGGGAACCAGGCAAGGATGACGCTAACTACCATCTGGTCCTGCTGGCGGAAAATGAAATAGGTTACCGGAACCTCCTGTACATAGTGTCTGAGGCCTACACCCGCGGCTTCTATTACAAGCCCCGGACCGATAAGGATACCCTTAGGCAGTATAGCAAGGGCCTGATTGCCCTAAGCGCTTGCCTCGGCGGGGAAGTCGCTAATGCCATCATAAACCGGCAGTTTGACCGGGCCGGGGAATTAGCCGGGGAATATGAAGATATCTTTGGCCGCGGCAATTTTTATCTGGAATTGCAGGAACATGGTTTGGCGGAGCAGGCCGGGGTTAACCGGGAACTTGTCAAGATAAGCAGGGAAAAGGGGATACCCCTAGTAGTAACCAATGACCTGCATTACGTAAAAAAGGAAGATGCCGAGGTCCAGGACGTCCTATTATGTATTGGCACTGGCCGGACTGTAGATGACAAAGACAGAATGGAATTTGGGACCCAGGAGTTTTATTTAAAAGACGCCGCTGAAATGCACCTACTCTTTGGGGAACATCCCGAGGCTATGGCGAATACTGTGGAAATTGCGGAAAGGTGCAACATTAAACTGGATTTTGACAAGACATACCTGCCAGACTACCACATCCCCGGGGGTCATACTGTTGAATCATATTTACGGGAAATCTGCCTTGCCGGACTGGCAAAGCGATACCCCGCCGCCAGCCCTGAGGTACGGGAGCGGCTGGAATACGAACTTAAGGTAATCAACGATATGGGATTTCCTGGATATTTTCTGATAGTATGGGATTTTGTCAGGTTTGCCCGGGAAAACGATATCCTTGTGGGCCCGGGCCGGGGCAGCGCCGCCGGCAGCCTGGTGGCTTATGTACTGGGGATAACTAATGTAGATCCTCTTAGATACGACCTGCTCTTTGAACGCTTCCTCAATCCGGAACGGATAAGTATGCCGGATATTGATATAGACTTTTGTTATGAAAAGCGTGAGCAGGTAATTCATTACGTCATTAACCGTTATGGCGCTGATCGGGTGGCCCAGATTATTACCTTCGGAACGATGGCTGCCCGTGCCGCCATCAGAGATGTGGGCCGGGCTTTGAACATGCCTTATGCCGAGGTGGACCGGGTCGCCAAGCTGATCCCGGCCGAACTGGGCATGACCCTTGACAAGGCCTTGGAAAATGGGAGTGAATTGCGTCAGTTATATGATATTGACCCGGGAGTGCAAAAACTCCTGGATATGGCCAGGGCTATCGAAGGCATGCCAAGACACGCTTCAACCCACGCCGCCGGTGTAGTTATCGGTAAGGAGCCCCTGACCACCTTTCTACCCCTTTACCGGTCGTCAGATGGGGTGGTGGCCACCCAGTTTCCCAAAGACACCGTCGAGGAAATAGGCCTGTTGAAGATGGATTTGCTGGGACTTAGGACCCTTACAGTCGTCGGTGATGCTGTTGATATAATCAGACAGACTACAGGACAGGAAACTGACATCGAAAACATCCCGTTGGATGATACCGCCACTTTTGAAATGCTGGGACGGGGGGATGCCATTGGCGTGTTCCAGTTAGAAAGTTCGGGCATGCGGGCTATTCTGAGGGAATTGAAGCCCGAAGTTTTTGAAGACATTATAGCTCTGGTGGCCCTATACCGTCCCGGGCCCCTTGGGAGCGGGATGGTAGAGGACTTTATCAAACGTAAACACGGGCAGAGTCCGATAACCTATCTGCACCCATCTCTCCAGCCCATTTTGCGTGAAACCTACGGGGTTATTTTGTACCAGGAACAAGTTATGCGCATTGCCAGTGATTTGGCTGGGTTCACTATGGGAGAAGCCGACTTGCTGCGCCGGGCCATGGGCAAAAAGAAGCCGGAGGTTATTGCCGGACTCCGCAGCCAGTTTGTGGATGGGGCCGGGAGCAAAGGGGTGGCTTCTGACACGGCGGGTCAGATTTTTGACCTGATGGAGTATTTTGCGGGTTACGGCTTCAACAAGAGTCACAGCACCGCCTATGCCCTAGTGTCGTATCAGACTGCCTACCTCAAGGCAAACTACCCGGTGGCCTTCATGGCTGCCCTGTTAACGAGTGTCATGGATTCCAGCGATAAAATAGCCCAGTATATTGAAGAATGCCGTAAAGCCGGCATAGAAGTGATTCCCCCGGATGTTAACGAGAGCTTGGTCAATTTCACAGTGGTGGGTGGCCGAATCAGGTTTGGCCTGGCGGCTGTGAAAAACGTAGGCCGGGGTGCCATCGAAAATATTATTGAAGCCCGTAAAAAAGAAGGACATTTTAAAACATTCCAGGATTTCTGCGACCGTGTTGACAGCCGCCAGGTGTCCAAAAGGGTGCTGGAAAGTCTCATCAAAGGGGGGGCCGCGGATTCCCTGGGCGGCAACCGGGCCCAACTGCTTGCAGCCCTGGACAATGTTGTGGAGTCAGCCCAAAAAAAGCAGAAAGACAAGGAAAACGGCCAGATTTCCCTTTTTGACTTGGGGGGGGGCGATGCCTCCTTAACTCCGAGTGAAATCCCCCTGCCTGATGTACCGGAATTTCCCCAAAAAGAGCTGCTAACCATGGAAAAAGAAATATTAGGGCTGTATATCAGTGGTCATCCCTTGAGGGAATATGAGGATATGCTCAAAGAAAAAGTCTCCCACAGTACGGCCCAGCTAACCGAGCTAAGTGACGAAACACCGGTGGTGGTTGGCGGTATTATCTCCGGGATGCGCAAAATTATCACCCGTTCCGGCGAACCCATGGTGTTTATGATGCTGGAAGACCTGTTAGGTTCCGTGGAAGTCATTGTTTTCCCCCGGGTGTTCCGTGAGAATGCCTCCCTCATTAAGCCGGATGCCCCTATTCTGGTTAGGGGCAGGGTTAATTTCAATACCAGGGATGAGCAGGTTAAGGTTATAGCGGAAACTATTATGAGCCTGGATAACGTGAGAAAGGAAAGCGGAACCGCGGCCAGCCTGTTTATCAAAGTGCCTGAACGGGATGGGGCCAGATGCTTCCAGGCAATCCAGGGTATCCTGCTTCGGCATCGTGGCAATGTCCCTGTCTGCCTTTACTTCGAGTCTACTAAGAAGGGTATCCAGACAAAGCGGGATTGGTGGGTTAACCTGGAATCCGGTGTAGTGGATGAACTTGCCGGCCTTGTTGGGGAAGCCGGTGTGTATGTCAAAGAATGACCCTAAAACCGTGGTTTTGGCGGGGTAGGGATTCCTTGCATATTACCGTAAATTATGGTATTATAACGTTGCTTACAGCAATATAAACGAGGTGGTAACCGTGAAAGACGAATTGATTACTGGTGAATATATTGTGATTAAAGCCCTGGAAAACGGGGTTAACATCATCGGGCTGACCCGGGGGCTGGATACCAAATTTCATCACACTGAAAAACTTGATAAGGGAGAAGTAATGATAGCACAGTTTACAGAACATACCTCAGCCATGAAGATTAGAGGAAAAGCCCAAATATTTACTAAACATGGACAGTGCGAGTCAGGATTATAAGCTGACGATTATCCAGGGTAAAGCCTTTGCTCTGGATTTTATTTGCTTTAGTTTAAAAATAAAGGAATATAGACAATACTAGTCGAAAAGACTATTGTATCGAATGCGCCAGCGCTTAAGATTAGCGAGATGGGGGGCTGTGACATGTGGACAGTGGTGTATATTGCACCCAGCAGATTGGTAGCGGAATCACTGCAAAATGTTCTTAGCAGTGAAGGACTGTTGGTCATGTTGCGTACCATTGGGATACCGCATGTTGGCGACTCAAGCGCCGTAGAAATTCTGGTGCCCGAATCCGAAGTTGATGAGGCCATGGAAATTCTCAATAGCAATGTAAGATAAGGGGCGTGGCAAATACCCCGGCTGATTAACCTGTTTTACCGCATGGATGGAGAGATGAGGTGCAAAACCTGATATGTTAAAAGACTTGTTTCGTAAGCCAAAGTATGTCACGGTGCATGCAGACACCGTAAAAAAGGACATACCTGAGGGTTTATGGCAAAAGTGTCCTACCTGTAATGAAATTTTATATAGTAAGGAACTTGAAAAAACACTGAAAACATGTAATAAATGTGGGTATCATTTCAGAATGAGCGCCCGCGAACGAATTAATATCACTGTTGATGAAGGCAGCTTTCTGGAACTGGAAGCTGACTTGGCGTCTGCCAACCCGCTCGGTTTTGTCGATTACCCCGATAAAATTGCCAAAGCCCAGGAGGCTACCCACATAAAAGATGCGATTGTAATTGGGGAAGCTGCTATTGGTGGCAACCCTGTTGTTATTGGGGTTATGGACGCCAATTTTGTTATGGGCAGTATGGGCTCGGTTGTAGGTGAAAAGGTCACCCGGGCCATTGAAAAAGCCATAGAAAAGAGAGTTCCGCTGATTATTTTCTCTGCTTCGGGTGGGGCTAGAATGCAGGAAGGGATAGTATCCCTTATGCAGATGGCTAAAACGTGTGGAGCCCTGGCAAAGTTGAATGAGGCCGGGCTTTTGTATATCACGGTCCTTACCGATCCTACTACCGGCGGAGTGACAGCAAGCTTTGCTTCTATGGGCGACGTAGCTCTTGCTGAACCGGGCGCCCTAATAGGTTTTACAGGGTCCAGGGTTATTGAACAGACGATTAAACAGAAACTTCCCGACGGTTTCCAGACCGCCGAGTTTTTGCTGAACCACGGGTTTGTCGACATGGTTATACCCAGGCAGCAGTTGAGAAGTACTTTAGAGGCCCTGTTAGAACTACATTCCACCGGAGGAACCGAAAATGCCTAACATGTTGTTGGATTTTGAAAAACCCCTGGCCGAACTTGAAACTAAAATAGATGAATTGATAAAATTCAGTAAAGACAAGGGCATCGACCTTTCAGAAGAGATAAAGACATTACAGGCGAAGGCAGAAACCCTTAAGAGGGATATTTACGGTAATTTAAGTCCGTGGCAGCGAATTACCATAGCCAGGCATCCCGAACGCCCAGGGACTGTAGACTACATAAAAATGCTCTTTGAGGGTTTTATGGAAATGCACGGAGACCGGCATTTCGGAGACGACCCGGCCATTATCGGTGGCATAGCTAAGTTTTACGGCGAGCCGGTCACTGTCATAGGCCATGTCAAAGGCAAAGACACGAAAGAGAATATCGCCAGGAATTTCGGGTACGCTCACCCGGAGGGTTACAGAAAGGCTTTAAGGCTAATGGAACAGGCCGAAAAGTTCGGCCGTCCTGTGCTGACCTTTGTTGATACACCGGGGGCTTACTGTGGTATTGGAGCGGAAGAGCGGGGTCAGGCCTGGGCCATTGCAGAAAACTTGACCAGGATGTCGAAAATCCATGTGCCGGTAATTGCCACAGTCATTGGGGAAGGTGGTAGCGGCGGCGCTTTGGCCATTGCAGTAGGTGATTATATTTTAATGCTGGAAAACGCCGTTTATGCTATAAGCACCCCAGAGACTTTTGCTTCTATACTTTGGAAGGATTCCTCCAAAGCGCAGGATGCCGCGGCGATCATGAAAATGACTGCCCGCGACCTGGAAGAGCTCCAAGTAATAGATGAAATCATCCCGGAACCTTTAGGCGGCGCTCAGAAAAATCCCCAAGAGGCGGCTAGAACGCTGGGTAAGAGCCTGCAGAAGGCCCTGAATTCTTTGAAGAAACTGCCGCCCGAAAAGTTACTGGAAAAAAGATACGAAAAATTCCGCAGCATAGGACAGTTTATTTCCGGATAAAATACATATGAATACGATTCCATAAGGGCTTGCTCTAGATTAACTCAACATCAAAGTAGAGGGTCTGACCGTTTTCGGAAAACGTCAGACCCTTTAGCCTTTAAGATTCATTGGTTAACCGGCCATAAGGAATCAAAAAAGGGGGCATTACTTTGAAACGCATCGGTGTATTGACTAGTGGCGGGGATGCACCCGGAATGAATGCCGCAATCAGAGCAGTTGTAAGAATGGCTATATTCAGGGGGCTAGAAGTTATTGGAATTCAACGCGGTTATTCCGGGCTTGTCAACGGCGAATTCAGGGAAATGAATCTAAGTTCGGTGGCAGATATTATTCATCGCGGCGGGACCGTTCTGAGAACAGCCAGGTCTGAGAGCTTTAGAACTCCTGAAGGCCGTAAAAAGGCAGCGGACAATTTGCGGGAAAATTGTATTGAGGGGCTTGTCATTATTGGCGGCGACGGTTCTTTTAGGGGTGCCAGGTGTCTTAATGACGAACATGGCGTGAGGTTTATCGGGGTACCTGGAACCATCGACAATGACATTCCGTGTACAGATTACTGTATTGGCTTCGATACCGCAGTAAACAATGTGCTTGATGCCATCAATAAAATCAGAGACACCGCCACCTCCCACGAAAGAACATACGTGATTGAAGTAATGGGACGCAACTCGGGCTTTATCGCCCTGGAAGCCGGTTTAGCAGGCGGAGCGGAATCCATTCTGATTCCGGAAATTGAAGTGAAACTGGATGAAGTAGTAGAAAAGCTGTTGCGGGGCCACAGCCGTGGTAAACTGCACTCCGTGATAATTGTGGCCGAAGGTGCGGCCAGTGGCCTTGACATATGTAGGGAAATCCAGGAGAAAACAGGTTTTGACACCAAGGTGACGATTCTCGGGCATATTCAGCGGGGAGGTTCTCCTACAGCCTTTGACCGGACCGTTGCCAGCAGGCTTGGGGCCATGGCCGTGGATCTGTTAATAGAAGGCAAAGAGAGAAGAGTAGTTGGTGTTGTATCCGGAAACCTGAAGGATTTTGACATTGATTATGCCCTAAGCCAGGAAAAAACCATCAACAGGTCGATATATGACCTGGCGGGTATTCTGGCCATTTAAACTGTTGCGATATTAAGTACTCTTGTTTGGGGAGGTGGTTATCAGTGCGTCGTACAAAAATAGTCTGTACTATCGGGCCCGCCAGTGACTCGGTGGGAACCCTGAAATCCATAATTACTGGCGGGATGAATGTAGCCAGGCTAAATTTCTCCCACGGTACCCATGAAGAACATGCCAAGAGGGTTCAGATGATTCGGCAGGCTGCCGGCGAACTTGGGTCTGTTATCGGGATAATGCTTGACACCAAAGGCCCAGAAATAAGGACCGGACTGCTCGACAAAGAAAAAACCTCCCTTATTGCCGGAAACAACATAGTGTTAACCACTGATGATATTAAAGGAACCGCTGAGCGAATTTCTATAAGTTACAAGGGTTTACCCGGTGACGTCAAAACCGGTTCCAGAATTCTTCTGGCTGATGGGCTGGTGGAACTTAAGGTGCTGTCAGTTGAAGGGCCCGAGATACTTTGCCGCATTGTAAACGGCGGGGAGATCGGAAGTCAAAAGAATGTTAACCTACCCGGTGTGGTTCTTAACCTCCCGGCGATTACAGATAAAGATGTAGATGATATTAGATTTGCCGTGGAAAAAGGCTTTGACTTTATCGCTGCATCGTTTGTCAGGACTGCAGCTGATGTGCTGGCTGTCAGGGGAGTACTGGAGGAAAACGGTTCCAATATCGAGATTATCGCTAAAATAGAAAACCACCAGGGTGTGGAAAACATTAACGGAATCCTTAAGGTGGCTGATGGGATTATGGTGGCCCGGGGTGACCTCGGGGTTGAGATTCCCACGGAAGAGGTTCCTATCACCCAGAAGATGATTATTCAAAAATGCAACCGGGTGGGTAAGCCTGTTATCACTGCTACCCAAATGCTTGAATCAATGATAAACAATCCCCGCCCGACCAGGGCGGAAGCTACCGATGTGGCTAATGCCATATTTGACGGAACAGATGCCATAATGCTGTCAGGTGAAACGGCGGCCGGCAAATACCCTGTCGAGGCAGTGACGATAATGGACAAAATTGCCGTCCGTACCGAGAGAGCGCTTGGCTTTGAGGAACTACTTGGCAGAAAAGAAATTTCCCCCTCGCGAACAGTCACAGATGCTATCAGCCATGCTACCTGCACAACGGCCCTGGACCTTGGTGCCACTGCAATTATCACGTCCACCAAATCCGGTCATACAGCACGGATGGTTTCCAAATACCGTCCCAAAGCCCGCATCATTGCCGTAACACCTAAAATGGATGTGGTCCGTAAGCTATCGCTGGTTTGGGGCGTTATGCCGCTGCTCGTGTCAGAGACCCGTAACACTGACGATATGATTGCCGGTGCAATCAAAACAGCACTGTCAGCTGACCTTATCAAATGTGGTGACCTGGTAGTGATAACTGCCGGTATTCCGGTGGGTGTGCCAGGGACAACCAACCTGTTGAAAGTGCACATCGTCGGGGATGTGGTGGCCAGAGGTACCGGTATCGGGGCAAGGCCCGTAACCGGCATAGTTAAGGTGGTGCGAACAGCTAAAGAGGCAAATGAAAACATAGTGGACGGTGATATCCTTGTCACTTTATCCACAGACAAGGATTTTGTCCCTGCCATGGAAAAAGCCGCTGCTGTGATTACAGAAGCAGGCGGATTGACCTCTCACGCCGCGATTGTGGGACTCAACATCGGAATTCCGGTGGTGGTAGGCGTTGACGGTGCGACATCAATGCTGGAAACCGGTATTACCGTAACAGTTGACGGGGCAAGGGGACTGGTATACCGGGGAGCTACAAGGGTATTGTAAACTAGAGTGAACTCGTTCAGCTAAAGCTGAACATCGAAACTTCAGTGGGGGACTCTACCCCCACTGAAGCAGAAAAGTGGAAACTCCACCTAATAGAAGGTGGAGTCTTGGAATTGGGATAAAAGAGATTTCAAGAAGTAACAAGCCCCATTCCAAGAGGGGCTTTTTTTTTGCCCAAATCAAAGAAGCTGCCTTTTTTCCCAGTAACTATTTCCAACAAATTCTGCGCACCCCCCTAGCCAAGAAAACCGTGTCAATAAAGAAATATTTTGTGCAGCTATAGGCAGGGGGATTCTAGGCGGCACTGAATTTGAATAAAATTGATGACGAAACATGCCCAGGTTTGTAAAAAAAGGAAAAAATGTTTTTGTAATAGACTGCCACTTTCAACATTGTTTTTAAAACATTGTTGATAGAATGGATAATGAGAGCCACTATTATGTTTTATTGGAAGAGGGCCGTTCTCTTGCTAACAACTTTTCCGGATAGTCCTACGACAATCAAATAACTTTCTTAAGGAATTTGTCGAATAGCAAAGATTTTTCCTTTAGTAGAAACTGTAAGTTGGTTCAAATTTTATAAAAGGGTCAATAAAATATATCTGAACAAATATCGACATTACAAAGGTTGACTTTGTGAAATTAATGTCAATTAACAACAAAAAATTGTGCCTTTTGGCAGAAGAAAAATTTATTGTTATTTAATTATTTGTTTTTAGGTGACTCATATTTGACGATTTCGACAACGGTAATCATTATAATTAAAATCGAGATACAAGAAAATCTGGTTCGGAAGCAGCAACCGAAAGATAAATATTCGGAAACCTGTGAAATAAGTCACATAATAAAGGACTTTTATTTTAAAGATGAGTGAAGGCGGGCCCGTACAGAAACAAGTTAGCGACAAGGAGGGCCAAATGAGTTACAATAACAATCCAATTAAAGGCAAGAAAAAACTGCTGACTACTTTTTTGATGTCTTTGTGGTTAGTTCCATTAACAATTTACGGAGGGATAAAGGTTGTCGATTACCCTGGTCGATGTGCGCTATGCCATTCGATGAAGCCCGAGTATTATACATGGCAGGCGTCAACCCACGGTAAGGCTGAGGTGAGCTGCGTGTCGTGCCATTCTCCCCAGGGAATCAGTAATATAATCAAAGACAAACTAAGGAGCTTTAAGCAGATATATTACACGGTGACAAATAATTACACATCTCCTATTAGAATAATTTATACCGTTCAGGACGGCGCATGTGAACGGTGCCATGATATGAACAAACGGCTAATATCTCCTTCCAAAGCCCCGGATTTGAAAGTACCCCACAAAGTACATAAAGAAGCAGGCATTTTATGTTCTAAGTGCCATGCCGGGACAGCCCACGGTAATATTCCAGACCGCAAAGTTAGCTATGCGGCCGATTACAAGAAATGGAATGAGCTGTTGGGCAAATCTATGATGAGCGATCCCCGGTATGTCAGGCCTCAAATGGAGACTTGCATGCGCTGCCACACTTTGCGCAAGGCTACCCTGAAGTGTAAGAGCTGCCATCCCAGCGGTAAACTGCCTGCTACCCACAAAAACAGTGATTTCCGGAATAGAAGCCATGGGATGATGGCCAAACAGGGGCTGGAAGAATGTAATTCGTGTCATGGTTCTATGTCTGACAAGCCGGTTGAGGTTTTTAAAGAACCGGAGGTATTTAAACAGTTTCTCAACGAAGAAGTGCCAAAAAAACAACCTTCTCCTTTAATACCTTATGCGAGGGGCAATAGTTTCTGCCGGAATTGCCACGCCAAACGCCCACCAAGCCACATCGTGCCTGGCTATAAACAGTCCCATGGTGAATCTGCCAGCAAAGACAAGACCCGTTGTGCCGTATGTCATGATAATAATGCGGTATCGGGGACAACAGGAGCCAAGCCGGTCAGTGCGTATGGCGAAACAGTGACTCTCGTGGGCTGCAGTTCCTGCCACCCAAGCAGTCACTCTGATTCTGTCCAGTGGCAGAAGGGATACCACCCCTATCCTATTCCAACCCCCCCGAGATTAACCAGGTCGTGCTACTCATGCCACGATGAAACGAAGTGTGGTAAGTGTCACGACGTGTTAAAATAGATAATTTTTAAAATAAGCAGACAGGAGGACGAGCAAAATGTCGGTTACCAATACGGAAGTTAAACACGTTCGAAACGCAGTTTCTTCAGGCGGAAGGAAAAGAGACTATTTTAAGCTTTGGGAAGCAAGCCTATTAATTCTTTTGACAGTGGTAATAAGCATAAGCTCATGGTATACGGTGGGTAAGATGTTCTTTTGGAGTGGACTTGATCAGAAAAGGGTTAAACAACAGTTGGAGTTCCTGTCCAAAAAGGTTGAAGCCGAACCCAAAAACCTGGAATACCGGGTTGGCCTTGGATATACCTACTTCTTAAACGGAGACAATGAAAATGCCACAAAACAACTCAACCAGGTTCTGGAAATCGATAAGAATTATTACGACGGCCACTACAACCTGGGACTTGTTTTAAAAGATGAGGGAAAACTTGACGATGCTTTGGAACACTTCCAAAAATGTGTAGAGATATCTCCCAAGGACTACAAGGGATTTCTCCAAAAGGGCGTTACCTATAGGAAGATGAAGATGTACAAAGAGGCCGTTGAATCTTTAAATCGTGCTAATCTTCTTATGCCAGGGAGGGCGGATACCATTTATGAAATAGGTATGGTTGCCGAAGACAAGGGAGACAAAACCATTGCTGCCGGGATATACAAAGAAGCTTTACGGTATGACCCTATGTTTAAAGATGCCTTGGAGGCTCTGAAACGAGTACAGTGAAAACAAGATAAGTCCATCAAACTGCAAAGTTGACGAGCGGACCTTAAAAACAGGACTGAAACGGAGTTGATTTGACAATGGAAGAAAGGGTTAACCCGAAATGGACATTTAGAAAGAAAAATGTTTACAATCTCATGGCAGTGATATTTCTGGCCATCTCAACAGCCTTCGGGTATATGTTTTATACTGACACAGACGTAACATCAATACCAAATAAGGTTAATCCCGCTGGTCCCCCTACCTTCAGCAGAATGCTGTACGGGGGATTCGGTGAAGAAGCCCTGGTCAAAGGAATGGATGTTAGTGTAATTGGTGATAACATTTATGTTACAGACGCAAAAAGCAAGAGGGTGCAGGTCTTTAACCCGGACGGGACTCTGCGGCTTAGGTTTGGCACGGAGGGAAATAAACCGGGTGAATTCAATTTTCCATACGGTATTGCAGGTGACAGCAAGAATAACGTATATGTAGTGGATTTATACAATGGATGTATTTCTGTCCATGACAGCAACGGAAAATTTCTCAGGTACTTTGCCGAGAAGGACCCCAAGGAAATGGTTATTGACAGTCCGGGTGGGCTTAGAATAGTCGATGATAAGTTATATGTGACTGAAATTAAAAGAGGAAAAATCTATGTGTTCGACCTCACCGGTAAAAAGCTGCTGGAAGTCGGAAAACCCGGGATAATGCCCGGGGAATTACGTTCCCCCAATGCAGTAACTGCCGACGCTGAAGGCAATATCTATGTGACTGATACAGGTAACCAGCGAATCCAGATTTATGATAAAACAGGGAAGTTCATAAGAAGCATAAACGGCAGCAAGGATGGGAAGGGGACGTCCTCCCTGGTTAACCCCCGCGGCATCGCTCTTGATTCACGGGGGAACATCTTAGTGGTAAGCAACCTGACACATTTTGTTTTCGCCTTTGACAAGGAGGGGAACGAGATATACACCTTCGGCGGCAACGGTGGGGCCACTTACCAATTTAGCCTGCCAAACGGCCTTTGTATTGATAAAAATGGCAGTATATATGTGACAGACACCGCTAACCAGCGGGTGGCAATTTATGATTAAAGGTTAGGGCTGACCTCCCGACCGAAGTTTATGAAGAAAGGAGGGTAGGGGTAAAGTGTAGACCCGGTTGGGTGGGTATAAACCTAGACATTACTAATAGGAGGGGAGATTCATGCGTAAATTATTCGTAGTATTGTTCACCCTGATTTTCCTAGTGGGCATTACTACAGCCGCTTATGCCGCCAGTGGACAACTGAATGGTGCGCCGCAAACCTTGGGCGCGAGCGACTACAACCCCTATCCGGGCTATGAATTTGTTCCCGGTTATGGCGACTCAATGGACAACGATCTGGAATATTACAATGCCAACAACTCTGGTGAAGGCGTTAGTACAAACAACGGAACCACTCTTGGTACTGTAATAAAGTCTGACAACATGAAAGACACTGCTGCCAGTGCCGTATACTCGGTACAAAGAACCCATGGCGAATACAAGAACAACACCAACTCCTGCGCCAGCTGCCACCAGACTCACACCGCAGCAGCAGCAGGCCTGTTGATTAAAGACAGTGTATTCACCACTTGTTCCGCCTGTCATGACGGAACCCTCGGGTTCTACAACGTATTTACCCCGTCATCTGCCGGTACCTTCGGCGGAACCAAAGCCGGTAATGCTTCCGTACACATGGCTGACGGAACCTTTGAGCAGAAGTATGCTCCCGGTGGTAACCTAACCCTGACCGGTTCAGACAATGGCGGCTGGACTGAAATGTTTGACTGTGCTTCCTGCCATGCTCCGCACGGTTCTTACAGTGACCGTCTGCTCCACTACAACCCCAACGACATGGCCAACACCTCTATTGCCAACAAAGGTCAGAAACTTGTCGACAATACTGTTGTTGATGTCCTTCCCGATCCTGCCACAGCCACTGTTGATTTAGTTGTGTACAGGACCACAGCCGGCACTGCAGGGATTGACGCAGCTTTAGAGACCGGCACTACCCCGGTTATTGTTGTCATGAAGCTGACATCGACTGAAGACAGAACTGTTTATCCTCCTGTAACCACCAAATCATGGGTAAGAGATACAACCCCATGGCTCTATGGCTACAAATTTGACGAGTATCATTTTGGACGCCAGTATAACAGCGTATTTTACAACGATACACTCCCGGTTGACCAGGCTGTTTACTACAACAAGCAAATGACCAAGATAGTTATCAACTACGGTCAAGCCTACGCTAAGACTGGTGGCACTGCCGCCCAAGCTAACATTGGCGATATCGCCAACGCCAACAGGGCTGACGTCGCCCGCGTATATGTAACGAAGCTTGGCAATACCAAATATCCCATCACCCCGGTTGCGGGCGCTCCTGTTGGTTACGCCGTATTTAAGGTTAACCCGAATGTTTACGACGAAACCGGAATGGGCGTACCCATTGGCAAGTACTGCGGCGCATGCCATACCGACTACAGGGCCGCTTCCGGTGGCAATACCGGTATGTACACAGTGGCATACCGCCATACCACCGATAATGATAACTACACCTGTCTGAAGTGCCACTTTGCACACGGTACTGACGTAACTGTTATGGCTGATGCCAAGGATCAGACTGTTGCATCCCTGACACTTACCGTTGGTGAAGAAATGGCCAAGGCTTACATGCTGGATAAGAACCCGTCCTCCGCACTGAAGAGATACACCAACATGGCTGTATGCTGGAAGTGCCACACCTCTTCTAAGTCTGAAGAGCTGAGAAACAACAAATACTATTGGGACAACTGGAAACCCAATAATGCTGGCCTTGTTCCTGAAGGACCTACTAACTGGTAAGTAAAAAAATAGCTAACAAAATCGCCTTTTGTTAGCTCATGAAAAGTAATACCTAATTTGGCTAAGGTATTATGCCTGGCATAATACCTTAGCTCCTTCTATATTTTTTTCTTATCTTAATTCTAATCCAAAAATTCGGCTCCTGTCAACATTTCGTCCAAAAAGGGGGATCTATATGAAGCTGCGGAAACATTTCGCCCTGCGGCATTGGATATTGGTTATTTCAGTGATATTGATAACCCTGTTGGCCGGATCCCCGGTAATCAAGTACTGCATTGCGTTGGCAGCGGGTACAACCCCTTCCATTTCCAGTCCGGCTCAGGGACAAGCTTTAAATACATCATCTGTTCTGATAACCGGTATAGCTGATGTGAATTCTTCGGTTGATGTTTACATAGATAATGTTTTGTCCGGGACAACTGTGGCCGCCGGTGACGGCAGTTGGTCCTTTTCCACAGGTACCCTGGCGGAAGCGGCTCATAATGTTTACGCCACTACCCTCGGTTCATCCGGGGAAACTCTAACTTCTACAACTGTTAATTTTCAAATTGACTTGACTCCGCCCGTGGTAAGTATTACTAAGCCGGTAGACAACTCCTATGTTAACCTTCCTGAGATCCAAGGGGTAACCGAGCCGGAAGCAGTGGTAACAATCTCAGTTTACGGTAAGCAGAACAAGGTTACCGCCGACCTGTTTGGAAATTGGTCTTATTTTGATCCGGGCCTTCCGGAAGGAACTAACAGTGTCACGGTAACGGCAGTTGACAAAGCGGGGAATGTGGGAAACCCTTCCACTCGCACCTTTACGTTGGATATGACACGTCCGGTAGTTCTGCCCGATTTATTTCCGGGTGACGATATGACCAATGTCCCTGTTAGTATCTCAGCCTATGTTTTTATTCGGGAAAAATCACCTATTGACCCGACCGCCTTTCAGTCAGCAATTCGCCTTACGGAATTTGTGAGCGATACGGTTTACAGGACGGTGAACGGGACAGTTTATAACTCCGTATATACAAACGTTTACGGTGAACAAATTTACAGGCTGAAATTTAAGCCTGAAACACTGTTAAGAATCAGTGCCAGGTACAGGGTTGAGGTTAATCCCCTGTTATCTGACCCCGCCGGCAATCTGGTAATGCCAAGGAACTGGACTTTTACGACGGTTGGCGATGTATACGGCGAGAACCCCCATGGCAACTATATAAATAATGTCAATACATGTGTTAACTGCCATAAGCCGCATACGGCAACAGATTCGAAGCTTGTCCGGCCGCCCGGCTCTCCGTTAAAGTCTATGGATAACTACTGCAATGCCTGCCATGATGGGACATCTGCTCCTTTTGTCAGCAACTGGTCAATGCCTTATTTACACAATGTTCAGGTCAGCATTGACAGTGTTATAGGCAGCGGTTCCTGTACCGCCTGTCACAATCCACACTTAACATGGGTGCCTGAAAATCCTAATCTCCTCCAGGACTACTACTTATATCTCCACAACGACCCAACCAACCCTTACCTGCCCAACAGTAGTGAACAGGAATTATGTGAGAGCTGCCATGAAGGAACGATAAAAGACGACCCCAGAGTGAATTACATTAGGTATCAATACAAAAAAAGCAATATCACGACCGGAGTGCCGGAAGACTATAGCCTGTGTCTTCGCTGCCATGACGGGGGCAAAGCAGTTAATATAGCAGTCTATTATAGTGGGCCGTCCGGACATTTCCTTATTCCGCTGGACGGCAGTCCCATCAATGGTTACATGCCTTGCGCCGATTGCCACGAAACCCATGGCTCGGAGAACATTAAGTTGCTCAAAAATAAACTGGGACACAACAAAGTGCAGGCTTTTAAAGCAGGGAGTTTATGGGACACTGATACAGAACGGCGTTTTTGCACCGGTTGTCATAATGGACTAACCGAACTATACGGAATTACTGTGAAATTCGATGCCACCATCCCTGGACATGAAACCGGAAACCCTGATCAATGCAGCAGGTGCCACGGGGGGTCAACGGTTGCCGCGGCCCATGCACCCGTTGTTCCGAAGTAGTTCGGTCCACCAAGAAGTTTGCCTTTTGGAATACAGAAACAGCAAACCGTGATAAAAAACATTAATTAGTAATTGGACGAATATTATATAATGAGATCGGAA
>JAJZQD010000088.1 GCA_021847735.1 Bacillota bacterium
CTACTGCCAACTGCCAACTGCCAACTGCCTACTAATAACTGTTGCAAAGGAGGACTGATTATGAGTAAATTAACCCACTTCAACCGGGAGGGCAGGGCCAGAATGGTTGATGTGACGACCAAAAACGAAACTGTGAGGGTTGCCGTGGCCCGTGGAGAGATTAAAATGCAGCCTGATACCCTAGCGGCTATAAAGAATGGCCTTATCGCTAAGGGAGACGTCCTGGCTGTGGCCCAGGTGGCAGGGATAATGGCGGCTAAACAGACGGGCAGCCTGGTGCCTATGTGTCACCCGCTTTTTATCACCGGTGCTGACATAAGTTTCAACCTTAACGAAGCTGATTCAACAGTACAAATCCAGGCGACTGCCAAGACCACCGGTAAAACAGGGGTCGAGATGGAGGCTTTAACGGCCGTCTCGTTGGCAGGGTTGACCATTTACGATATGTGTAAGGCAATAGACAGGGCCATGGTACTTGGTGAAATCAGGCTTGTTGAGAAAACCGGCGGCAAAAGCGGCCGGTATGTAAGGGAGGGTGAGGATACTTGGCCGGAAGAATAGTGGCTGTATGTACCAGCGAAAAGAAAGGCATGCGCAAAACAAATATCGGTGTGGGGATGCTTACCCCTGACCACGGTCTGGAAGGTGACGCCCATGCGGGTAACTGGCATAGGCAGGTCAGCCTGCTGGCCCTGGAAAGCATCGGAAAGATGAAGGAGAAAGGGCTTGACGTGAACCCGGGTGATTTTGCTGAAAACCTTACCACAGAGGGTATTGTATTGGTTGACCTGCCTGTTGGGACCAGGCTGAAAATCGGCCCCCAGGCCGAAGGTGAGGTAACTCAAATCGGCAAGGTTTGCCATGATAGGTGTGCCATCTACTACCAGGCCGGGGACTGCGTTATGCCCAGGGAGGGTATTTTTGTAAAAATCCTCAAAGGCGGACCTGTAAGGGTTGATGATATCATTGAGGTGACGGAAAATGTATAAAGTCGGGATAATCACTGCCAGCGACAAAGGCAGCCGGGGCGAGCGCGAAGATTTGAGCGCCCAGGTTATTAGGGAAGAAGCGGCTAAAATAGGTGGAAAGGTCCTGGAGTACGCTATTGTTCCTGACGAACAGGAACTTATCCAGAACAAGCTGATAGAGTTTGCCGATATTAAAAAGCTGGACCTTATCTTTACTACCGGGGGAACCGGTTTTAGCCCCCGGGATGTGACTCCCGAGGCTACTTTGGCTGCGGTTGACCGCCTGGTGCCCGGGATTCCGGAGCTTATGCGGATGGAAAGCTTTAAGATAACACCCAGGGCTGTCCTCTCCCGGGCCGCGGCCGGGATTAGGAAAAAGACCCTGATTATTAACCTTCCGGGCAGCCCCAAAGCTGTACGGGAAAACCTGGAATGGATACTGCCCGCCCTGCCTCACGGACTGGACATACTCAAAGGTGAGGCATCAGAGTGTGCCAGATGAACTAAAAAAGCCCTTGGGGGCTTTTTCTGGTTGATGATAAATATTTGGGCAGTAGAAATATTTGTTTATTCCATATGTATTTAGAAACAAGTATAATTATTGGTGTTGATAAAAGGCTCAAGTTGTGAATATTAGCCAAAAACTTATTTAGCCTAAAAGGAGTCTTGGAAATGACAGAGGCGGGCGAGACCACAAGCATAGCAACCACTACCGTTATTGATAATGAAACCGGACCTGTTGCGGACGGGGATACTGGTTTGAATACGAAAGAAGAGACAGCAAAAGCAGGCAAGAGTGAAAACAGGGGAGTAGCCAAAGCCGCCGGGGTGATAATGATTGCCATGTTTTTGTCCCGGATTCTCGGCTTTGTGCGGGAACAGGCCATGACCACCCAATTTGGGCGCACATACATTACGGATGCCTATATCGCCGCCTTTTCAATTCCGGACCTGCTCTATAATTTGTTGGTTGGAGGCGCCCTCAGTTCGGCCTTTATCCCTGTGTTTTCCAGTTATTTGGCCAGGGAAAAGGAAGACGAGGCCTGGGAAGTGGCCAGTACGGTCATAAATGTTGCCGTCATAGGTTTAACTATTGGCATTATACTAGGGGAGTACTTCACTCCATACCTGATTCCCATAGTAGCCAGCCAATTTCATGGGGAAAAGCTTGCCCTGACTGTTAAACTGTCAAGGATAATGTTCCCGGCGGTTCTTTTTACCGGCCTGAACGGGTTAATAATGGGAATCCTCAATTCCTACAAGAATTTCGCCTACCCGGCTATTGGCGCCGTTGTTTACAACATTGGCATTATTGCCATGGGTATTTTACTGGGGCCGCATATCGGGATAGCCGGTTTCTCGGTTGGGGTTATTGTAGGGGTAATCGGCAACTTCTTAATTCAATTTCCCTCACTGGTTCGCAAGCGTAAGCTTAAATACAGGTTTGTCCTGAACCTGAAACATCCGGGGGTTAAAAAGATAGGGCTGCTGATGCTTCCTGCCGTTATCGGGCTCTCCGTCAGCCAGGTCAACCTCTTAGTTAACCAAAACCTGGCATCAGGCCTGACTTCAGGCAGCATTACCGCTCTAAGAATGGCTAACAGGCTGATGATTCTTCCCATCGGTATTTTTGCCTATTCCATCAGTGCGGCAATTTTTCCGACCCTGACTGCCCAGGTGGCTACCGGGCGGATGGACGAATACAAAAAGACCTTTTCCCTGGGAGTGCGTTCTATTATCTTCATCACAATTCCGGCCGCTGTCGGGCTGATGACCCTGGGCACGCCTATTGTACGCCTGTTGTTTGAACAAGGCAAGTTTCACCATGCTGATACCCTTGCCACTGCGGCGGTCCTGTTTTATTACTCTATCGGGCTCTTTGCCCAGTCGGCGGTATTTGTAATAGTGCGGGGTTTCTATGCCCTGCATGACACCAAAACGCCCCTGAAACTGGGTTTGCTGACTATTGCCGGCAACTACATCTTAAACCACCTGCTGATTGGGTACCTGGGTGCGCGGGGCCTTGCCCTGGCGTATTCCCTCACCGGGTTTATGGACATGACGGCACTGTTGTTTCTCCTCAGGCGCAAAGTCGGGCCCATCGGTATCAGGAAGATTGTCGATTCGGTATTAAAAATCTTTACTGCCGCATTGGTGATGGGTGTAAGTGCGTACTTCATGGCCCACTATTTTGAAGCCTTTGTCCCGGTTACCAGGAAACTGGCCCAGTTAATTGAAATTGCTGGGGTGGTAGGTGTGGCCGCTGGAATTTACTTCGGAGTCGCCATGCTCTTTAAAATGGAAGAGGTCGATACGGTGCTCGGTATATTTACGAAAAGGTTCAAACGTAAAAAGGCTTTTGCTTAAAATCGTTATCTTAAGGGGGTGAATTGCTTGTTAAAGAGAGTAATGGCCGTTTTTGTTGCGGCCCTCATTGTGTTAGCTGTCGCGGGGTGCGGCCGGGCAGCCACCGAGAAAACTGAAGCCCCGGCGGCACCCACAGTTACTCAACCGGCAGGGCCGGGTCCCAGCAGCGCCGATTTAAATGACACCGCGGTTAAGGTTTTGAAGCTTACGGAATCCAGGGATTGGGCGGCATTGTATGATTACTTCTCGGCAGATATTCAGAAAACTATTACCAAAGATGAGTTTGTGGCCTTGAAAAAGGAGGAGTCTGCCCACAGTAAAATAGTCTACAAGAACTTTAAGGTTGGCCAACCCAGGATGCTGGCCCAATGGGAGGACAAGATGGCCGGCAAATCCTATCAAAATGTGGCAGAGGTCCCGTATACGGTAGACGTGCAAACACCAAAGGGGGAAATGCACGTCAACAACACTATCAATTTAATCCAGACACCCGAAAAGAACTGGCGTTACCTATGGATAAGAAAAAATTAAAACCTGTCCAACCAGGGCTGTCCAAAGTTCATTACTAGGACGGCCCTTTCCTTTACCCCCATTTTTTTTGTTAACATGTATATTATTCCTGCAATCTGGAGATTAATATTTTGTGAATGTTTTATTGGCTAAAGGAGAGGGAATTTAGAAATAAGACGATATCGGAAGAAAATTGAGGTAATAATGAAATATAATGAGATAATGGGCACAAATCCTGTAATTTTCAAAATTATAGGCAGTTGATTTTCCAATTCTCATTTTATATTATAAGTATTAGCACTCGACTTAATCGAGTGCTAACAAAAAGCTTAAAAGTATAATAACTACAATAAAGGAGGGGTCGACAGATGAAAGTTAAACCTTTAGGTGACAGGATTTTAATTAAGCCATTGGCTGCTGAGGAGAAAACCGCCAGCGGAATCGTTCTTCCTGATACTGCTAAAGAAAAACCTCAGCAGGGTGAAGTGCTTGCCGTAGGTAGTGGCAAACTGCTGGAAAATGGCCAAAAGGTAGCCCTGGAGGTTAGCGTCGGCGACAAAGTTATCTATTCGAAATACGCCGGCAACGAAATCAAGATTGATGGCGACGAGTGCATAATCTTGAATGAAAGAGACGTTTTGGCAATTATTGGATAACCAATAAGATTTTAGATTTTAAGGAGGTCGAAAAATTTTGGCTAAGGAAATTTTGTTTGCTGAAGAAGCCCGCCGCGCCCTTGAGCGTGGTGTTAACCAACTGGCCGAGGCTGTTCGGGTAACCCTTGGACCCAAAGGCCGGAACGTTGTTCTGGACAAAAAATTTGGTTCCCCGATGATTACCAACGACGGCGTGACCATAGCCAGGGAAATTGAACTTCCCGATCCGTTTGAGAACATGGGCGCCCAACTGGTCAAAGAAGTTGCCACAAAAACCAACGATGTTGCCGGTGACGGGACTACCACAGCGACTGTACTGGCCCAGGCTATCATTCGTGAAGGTTTGAAAAACGTCGCTGCCGGCGCAAACCCGATGATTCTCAAAAAGGGTATTGAGAAGGCAGTAGCTGTTGCCGTTGACGAAATCAAGAAAAACGCCAAACCCATCGAAGACAAGAACGCCATTACCCAAGTTGCTTCCATTTCCGCAAGTGATGAAGAAATCGGCCAATTGATTGCCGAAGCCATGGAAAAGGTAGGCAAAGACGGTGTTATTACGGTTGAAGAGTCCAAAGGCTTTGGGACAACTCTTGATGTAGTGGAAGGGATGAATTTTGACCGGGGTTACATTTCACCGTATATGATCACTGACCCTGATAAAATGGAAGCAGTACTGACCGAACCCTACATACTTATCTGTGACAAGAAAATTGGCGCCATTGCCGACATCCTGCCAGTACTGGAGAAGGTTGTCCAGGCCGGCAAAACTCTGCTGATTATTGCGGAAGATGTTGAAGGCGAAGCCCTTGCTACCTTGGTTGTAAACAAACTGCGGGGTACCTTTACCTGTGTTTCCGTTAAGGCTCCCGGTTTTGGCGATCGCCGCAAAGCCATGCTGGAGGATATTTCTATCCTTACCGGCGGCCAGGTCATCTCCGAAGACCTCGGCATTAAACTTGAGAATGCAACCATCGACATGCTGGGTCGCTGCCGCCAAGTCAAGGTTAAGAAAGAGGAAACAGTTATCGTTGGCGGTGCCGGTGCTCAGGATGCCATTGAAAAAAGAATCGCTCAAATCAAGACTATGATAGAAGACACCACTTCTGATTTTGACCGTGAGAAGCTACAGGAGCGGCTGGCCAAACTGTCCGGTGGGGTAGCGGTAATTGAAGTCGGTGCAGCCACCGAGACTGAAATGAAAGAAAAGAAACTGCGGATTGAAGACGCTCTCAATGCAACCAGAGCCGCGGTTGAAGAAGGTATTGTGGCCGGTGGGGGTACAGCATATATCAACGTGGTTCCGGCCCTCAGTGCCATTGCTGCAACCGGGGAAATAGCCACCGGTGTGGAAATTGTCAAAAAGGCTTTGGAAGAACCGATTCGCCAGATAGCCAATAATGCCGGTCTGGAAGGTTCGGTTATAGTGGAAAAAGTCAGGGAGCAAAAACCGGGCGTTGGCTTTAATGCCGCTACCGAGCAGTATGTTGACATGATCGCTGCAGGTATTGTGGATCCGGCCAAAGTCACCCGTTCAGCCCTGCAAAATGCTGCCAGTATTGCAGCCATGCTGTTGACAACTGAGACT
>JAJZQD010000021.1 GCA_021847735.1 Bacillota bacterium
CCGATCTCCATCGCCTCCAGGGTTAAATATAACAATCCGCAGGCAAATTCCGGGACCAATTAGTTTTTCTCCATGAAAAGCAAAACTCCTTGTAACTTTCGTGTCTTTCTTTTCACATTTTTCCCCCATTTTGTCTCAAAAGAGGAAGTCTTACTTGAGTCTGGGGAAAGGACAGGTATGTTCCGGAGGGTGAGGCTGACATCCGCCAGCCCGCGATCCGCGCAGCGGGAGCGGTTTGCTGGCTGAGTTGTTGCTCGCCCGCAGGAATATACCAGTCCTTTCCCCCCACCCGAAAAAAAGACTGCCCCTTTTGGGACAGCCTCTCTACTGTTTACGATAAATCCGAATCACAGATGGGACATGTTACTTCCCATTCCTCCCAACACGAGTTGCACATCGTTACCCCACAGTCACAGCTTTTAGCCTGGGCAGCCGGAGTCTTTTGCTTGCAAACGCGGCACCAGTAGTAAGCAGTGACAGAAGACCGGGTAAGTTCGACCTTAACCTCGGTTACCACCGAGACTTCTTCGACTGTTTCGGTAAACAAACGCAAATGAGTTTTGTCGGGGTGGTGCTCAGCTTGCACCTTATCTTCTTCCTCAATTTTCACTTTTTGGGTTCCCTGAGATTGCATTTTGGTATCCTCCTCACAAATTTCCCGGTAGGCAGGGTCATCAACCAAGTAAGTATCTCTTAGTACACACATTGCGAGCCCCCCTTACAAACAGTACAGGAACCAATTCAACAATTAACTAGGGAACGCTGTTAGATCGCGTTTAGACAGCCGCCAGTGCGGCCCCGGGGATCTGTGGTCTGGGCAGCAGCCCAACCTTTTCCACAATGGAGGGAACAATTTCTTCCCAGCCTACTGCCATAATGTGAACTCCCTTAACACCTTTAATTTTCATGATTTGCTTGATTTGTTCAACACAAATCTCCACTGCTTCGGCCTTTTGGTCCTCGGCCTTTTTCAACCGATCGACCATTTCGTCCGGTACTATCATTCCAGATACACTTTTCTGCATATAGGCGGCAACCTTGGCTGATTTCACCGGCATCACGCCTGCCATAATATAGGCCCTTTCATGCAGCCCGCGTTCCCTGACAAGTTCCATCCACCTGTCAAACCTCTCCAGATCGAAGATGATTTGAGTTTGGAAAAACTGGGCACCGGCATTGATTTTCTTTTCCATGCGGTAGACCCTGACCTCAAAGGGGTCTGCGAAGGGGTTCGCCACTGCCCCGATAAAGAACCTGGGCTCATCGCTTTTGATTTCCTCCCCGCAGGCAAATACTTTTTCGTCCTTCATCCGTTTAACGATTCTGATCAGTTGGATGGAATCCACGTCAAAAACGTTTGCCGCCGTCGGGTGATTACCGAAGGACTGGTGATCTCCTGAGAGGCAGAGGAGGTTCTTGATTCCCAGGCTGTATGCCCCCAGAAGGTCGCTTTGGATAGCAATCCGGTTGCGGTCCCGGCATGTCATCTGGACAATGGGTTCCACCCCGGCCTGGATAACGTGAAGCCCTGCCGCAATGCTGGAAAGCCTGACAATGGCTGTTTGGTTATCTGTAAGATTAGTGGCGTCAACGCAGTTCTTCAGGTGTTTGGCATGCTCCCTGATTCCGCTGCCCGTTGCCCCTTTAGGCGGCCCAATCTCACCTGTTACTACAAACTCACCCTGTTCAAATAGTGTCTGAAGGCGGGATTTGTTCTCGCTCATCCTATCATCACATCCTCTCTGACCAGTTTACGGGGACCGCCGTCCCTGGCTTTTGACCAGTTTTTCTCAGGTTCTATCTCCAGCAACTGGTCCATTCTACCGAGGGCCATCATCCTTTTATAAATCTGGTCCCAGATGCAGTCTACATCTTTTACTTCACACTTGCCGTTCTGGGAACCTCCGCAGGGACCGTTAAGAATCCGCTTAGAGCACCTGGCCACCGGGCAAATGCCGCCGGTTTTATGAAGGATACATTCTCCACACATCCCACACCGTTCTTCCCACTGGCCATGCTTTACGGAACCTCCCGCACACTTGGTATCCAGGGCCGGAATGACCCACTTATCCGGAAATCTCTCGGCCACATACTGGACACCGACCCCACAGGCCATGGAAATGATACAGTCGGCTTCCTCGGCCAGCTTTTCAATCTGGTCCAGATACTCCCATTCACACTGGCGTGTTACGGTCTCTTCCAGCGTGGTAATGGGCCGGTCACCCTGTTTTCTCAGCAGGCGAAGGGAGGTGGCCAGCACCCCGACTTCCTTTTCTCCACCCGCCAGGCAGACAGTTACACACTCATTGCATCCGAGAATCAGTACTTTATCGAAGCTTTCAACCATTTTGGAAATTTCATCAAAAGACTTTTGTTCGGCAACAATCACAGAACCTCACCTCTTTCTATATTTTTAGCTCCCATTATTCACTACTCACTGCCGGCGGCCGCCGGTAACGGGGCGCTGGCCGCTGTTTTGTTTAAAGGGCTGGGGCCAAGGTTCTTGATGCGTTCATGCATTTCGTGGGCAACTTCCGCAAATCTCGGACCCATAGAACCCGACAGGTTATACATTTCTACCCGTTCTCCGCCTATTCCCACATCGTCCAGGACTTTCTTGGCCTGACCCACTCTTAATTTAGCCCTAAAGTTGCCCTTCAGGAAGTGGCAGTCACCCTCCAGGCAGCCAGCTACGTAAACCCCGTCGGCCCCGTCTTCAAAAGCCTGCAAAATCAACTGGATATCAATTCGGCCAGAACATGGCTGCTCTATCATCCTTACGGTAGGGGGGTATTGTAACCTCATGGACCCGGCCAGGTCAGCCGCAGAATATGCACAGAAGTAGCAGCAAAAGGCAACTATCTTGGGTTGGAATTCGTTCATGATTTACACCCTCTTTCTTGTTTAAACCACACCGTGGATTTTGGCCACCATCTGGTCATCTTTATAATGCAGCAGCTGGAGTGCTTTGCCCGGGCATTCTCCCACACAGGTCCCGCAGCCGTGGCACTGTACCGGGTCTATTTCGGCTACCATGTCCTTGTTGATCTTTGGTACGCTGTAGGGACAGACCCTCAAGCAAGTCAGGCAGGCCGCACAGCGTTCGGGTTTGACTACAGCTGCCACCACACCGCCAACCATCAGGTGGGACTGGGCCAGGATATTGCATGCCCTTGCCACGGCCCCCTGGGCCTGGTAAATGGTTTCGGCGACATTCTTGGGTGAATGGGCCACGCCACAGAGGAATAATCCGGCTGAGGGGAAATCCATCGGTCCCAGTTTGGCGTGAGTTTCCACGAAAAATCCGTCTTCGTTGCGTGGAACCTTCAGCATTGTCCCCAACCTGTCGGCCCCCTCCGCCGGGCCGATACCTGAGGCCAGAGCTACCAGGTCAGGAGTCAGGCTGATGGTGTACCCGGAATCGGCGTCAAAAACGTCTATTCTAACACTGCCGTCACTGCCTGTAACCACTTCCGGCCGTTGAGGGCCGGTATACTGGATGAAATATACTCCCATTTCCCTGGCACGCTTGTAGTATTGTTCATAAAAACCGTATGTCCGCATATCCCTAAAGAGGATATATACCTGGGCATCGGGGTTTTCTTCTTTTATCCGGATGGCATTCTTGACGGACTGGGTGCAGCAGGTCCGGCTGCAGTATTTGAGAATCTCCTCGTCACCTGCCGAAGCGCACTGGATAAACACTACCTGTTTAAGTTTCCGGGGGTCAGTCGTGCCCCTGGCCAGGTTGGCTTCCAATTCCCGGAGAGTCACGATAGAACTGCTGCTGCCATAGCTGTACCTCTCATCGGGCGGCAGTTCCCGGCCTCCTGTAGCCGCAATCACGACTCCGTTTTCCACCCTAAAGGTGTTTCTGACCGGGCTCCCCTCACTCTTGCCCTGGGCTATCGTTGATGTAAAATGCCCCTGGTGTCCGCTCAGGTCTTCCAACTCGGCATTGGTATATACATTGATTAAGGGGTTACCCCTAACCCGTTTGACTGTCTCGTTCAAGAACTCCTGCAGGTCCCTGCCTTCCGGGGAAGTATAGAGGTTCTGCAAGTTACCTCCCAGGCTATTGTCACGTTCCACCAGGTATGATTCGTACCCTTGGTCGGCCAGGCTGAGGGCTGCCGTCATCCCGGCAATGCCGCCGCCAAGAATCAGGGCTTTTGATACGACTGGCACCGGATGGAGATGCAGTTCCTCGTGGGTTTTCACCTTATTGACAGCCATCCTCACCAGGTCTTTAGCCTTTTCCGTGGCCTGGGCCGGGAATTCCCGGTGAACCCATGAACATTGGTCCCTGATGTTGGCCATTTCAAAGAGGAACTGGTTTAACCCGGCGTCCCTGAGGGCTTCCCTGAATAGGGGCTGGTGCGTCCGGATGGTACACGAGGCCACCACTACCCGGTTCAGGTTCTGTTCACCAATGGTCTTCTTAATTAAGTTAACGGTATCCTGAGAACACGTGTATAGGTTCTCTTCCGCATAAACCACATTGGGGAGGCTTTTGGTGTATTCCAAAACCCCAGGCACATCTACAATAGAAGCAATGTTCAAACCGCAGCGGCAGATAAATACTCCTACCCTCGGTTCTTCCCCGCTTACACTTCGCTCCGGCGGGTACTTTTTGGCCCTGACCATCGTTCCCCTGGCCGGTGCCATCACTGTTGAAGCAGAAGCGGCAGCGGCGCTGGCATTCATGACAGTCTCCGGGATATCCCGCGGCCCCTGAAAACCACCGGCCACAAAGATACCGTTCCTGGAAGACCTGGTCGGGTCAAGGGGTTCGGTCCAGGCAAACCCGAAATCATTTAGCCGTATACCTGCGGCCTGGGAGAGGGTTTGAGCTTCCGAGGGCGGTTTGACACCCACTGCCAGGACTACCATTTCAAACTCTTCAGTAATCACCTGGCCGTCCTGCATGTATTTAATCAACAGGTTCTTGGTTTCCGGGTCCTCCTTGACCGAAGTTATCATTGTCCTGGTATAGCGGACCCCGGCATTAACGGCAGATTTGACATATTTATCAAAGTTCTTGCCATATGACCTCATATCCAGGTAAAAAATCGTCGGTTCAATATTGGCATCATGCTCTCTGGAGATGAGGGCTTCTTTAGTGGAATACATACAGCATACCGACGAACAATATTCCGCGCCGCGTTCACAATCTCTCGACCCGACACACTGGATAAAGGCCAGCTTTTTCGGCGGTCTATGATCAGATGGCCGGACCACATGCCCCTGGGAGGGGCCGGTGGAACTTAGCAGCCGTTCAAAATCCATCGAGGTTAGGACGTTTTCATAGTAACCGTACCCATACTCTCCTCTAAGTTTGGCATCGTAAAGGTCAAAACCGGGGGCCAGAATCAACGAACCGACACTCAGTTCTTCCTCCAGCCCTCTGTCCTCATGGTGGACAGCGTTTTTCTTGCAAGCTGAGACACACTGCAAACATTCACAGCACACACCACAGTCAAGACAGCGTCCCGCTTCTTCCATGGCCATCTCGGCTGAATAAGCCAAGACAACCTCCTGGAAGGTTCTTTTCCTGTCAGAAATTCCAATCTTGTCAGGTACAACCCGGGGTTTTTTCGGTATCTGGGCCAGCTGCTCTGGAGTCTTAACTGCTTCCGGCAAACTGAACTCGTGTTTTCTGTTTTCCCTCAGGTCCTTACCGTTTAAATACCTGTCGATTGATTCTGCGGCTGACTTGCCGGCAGCTGCAGCTTCTATAAGCGTCGCCGGCCCTGTAACGGCATCTCCGCCGGCGAATACACCCGGGATATTGGTTTCCAGGGTTTCAGAGTCCACCTGAATATTTCTACCTTTTCGGGCCACACTGTGGTCATGATCTGAGAAGAAGGACTCCGAAGGTGCCTGGCTGACAGCAATGACAACATCATCTATCGGCACCAGGAAATCAGAACCGGCAATCGGGACCGGTCTGCGCCGTCCCGAGGCATCAGGCTCACCGAGTTCGTTACGCACACATTTGATGGCCTGCGCACGGGAGTTCTCCGCCAGAATCTCGACGGGAGAAACGTTGAACATAAAGTTGATTCCTTCTTCTTTGGCTTCATGGACCTCTTCCGGTAAGGCAGTCATTTCCGCTTCAGACCGCCTGTACAGTATACTGACCTCTTCCGCACCGAGCCTGAGGGCAGTACGAGCGGAGTCCATCGCAGTATTGCCTCCACCGATTACCACTACCCGGCGTCCGATAGCCTTTAGGTCACCCAGGCTTACCTGGCGCAGAAATGCCACGCCGTGATGTACTGATCCCGTTTCTTCACCGGGGATGCCCAGCCTATCCGGATGGTGGGCCCCGATTCCCAAGAATACTGCTTTGTAACCCTGATCAAAAAGCATGTTAACCGAAAGGTCTTTTCCGATTGGGGTGTTGGTTTTAATCTCCACTCCCTGTTTTCTGATAAGATCTATTTCCGCTTCGACCAGTTTTTTAGGCAGCCGGTACTCCGGAATACCCACCTGCATCATCCCGCCTACAACAGGAAGGGCTTCAAATACCGTGACCTGGTAACCCCGGCGGGCCAGATGGTAGGCACAAGCCAGGCCTGCAGGGCCTGAACCCACAACACCAACCTTTTCCGCCCGTTTTTCGGCTGCCTCCAGGCTGACGTCATCCATATGTTCCAGCATATAATTGCCTACAAACCGTTTGATCCGGCTGATAGCAACCGGCTCATCAACCTTACCCCTTTGGCAGATTGCTTCACACGGGTGGTGACACACAGTCCCGCAAATAACGGGAAATGGTATCTCCTGCCTGATTAACTCCCAGGCTTCTTTAAACTTCCCCTGGGCTGCCAGGGCCACATACCCGTGAACATTGATGCCAGACGGGCAAGCGGTCCGGCATGGAGATGTCCCGGCCTTATCAATGAGGTACCTGTTTGGCACGGCCTGTGGGAACATTCTGTGGATAGCCTTGCGTTCACTTTTATCCTCATTAAATTTATCTTTCACCGACACCGGACAAACCTGTTCGCAGTCAGCACATGCAGTACATTCATTAACGTCTACATACCGGGGTGCGCTTTTAACCTTAACTTTAAAGTCTCCTGCTTCTCCTGTCACCTTTCCAACCTCAGTACATGTGTGAATCTGAATGTTGGGGTGGTTTAAAACATCGGTCATCTTAGGGCCTAACAGGCACATGGAACACTCATTGGTGGGAAAAGTTTTGTCCAGTTGAGCCATCTTTCCTCCGATAGACGGCTGGTTTGTCACCAGATGCACCATGTACCCGCCGTTGGCCAGGTCCAGGGCTGACTGCATACCGGCGATCCCACCGCCAACTACCATGGAGGCTCCTACAACATTATTCTCTTTCATCGGTTTCACCACCCATTCTTTATATAAGTTCGTGGCTTTTCAGCAGGGGTCTGGGGTCGCTGATGTGTTTTGCCAACCAGCTGTTCTGTTCAGGTAAGCCAAGGGCTGCGGCTATCAACTCTGTAAAATAGAGGATTGGCATTCCGGAGTTGGCCTGCCTTGTATCGATATTTGCCTGGCACAGGGGACACGCCGTAACCATTGCCTCGGCGCCTGCCCTTTTAGCCTGTTTCACCAGTTCCCCCGTTAGGTCGGTAACTATATCGGCTTTCGGGATGGCGAAACTACCTCCGCAGCAGTCCATTTTATATGACCATGGTTTTACCTCAGCACCCAGAGTCTCCAGCATCCTATCAAGCTTTTGCGGCTGCTCGGGGTCATCAAAAGCAACATCTTCGGCAGGTCTCATCATCAAGCACCCGTAGTAGGGAACCACTCTTAGTCCTGTCAGCGGGCGTATCACCCTGGTTTTCAAATCGCCCATAATCTCATCCTGGCTGAAAAACTCCAGAAGATGCATAATCTTCAGCTGACCTTGGTATTTTTTGCCCACAATAGATGCCACCGTACCATTAACATCATGGGCTTTTGCCGACCCCCTGTTGATAAACCCGTGAGTCTGACGGCATACATTGTAGCATCCGGTACACGGCACTACCAGATCCAGTCCTGTTCCTTCGGCCAGGACCAGGTTCCGGAGAGGCAGAGCTTTGGCCAAAAACTCATTGGTGGAGTGGGCGGGAGTCGCACCACAACAATTCCAGTCAGGAATCTCGGCCAGTTCAATATTCATTTGCCGGCAAACGGCTTCAGTGGACAGCCCATAATCAGCGGCCGTGGAATGTAGGGAACATCCTGGGTAATATCCTACTTTCATTTTTTCTCCCTCCCTTTCCGGAATATTTCTTTAACCTGATTGAGGTTTTTGACTTTTTCCGGCAGAAACTTGAGTTTGCCGCGTTTGATCATTTCAATGCCTAAACCCATATCCTCGGTGTAGGTTTTTGTTCTCATCTTGTAGAGACCAATCATACCCAATTCGTACAGCCTGCCGGTCATATTTACCGCATCCATAAATGACTTGTAAAATGCGGGGATTTTTGCCTCAGCCGGTTTCCTGCTTTGTTCCAGGGCCATTCCCTTTAACACGTCAATTACCGCAGAAGTATCTATCCCGTTCGGGCAGCGCGCCTGACACGTTTTACAGGAGAGACATAACCATATACGGTTGCTGTTTAACAGCCGTTCGGTGTCACCTATCTGTACCAACCTGATAACTTCATTAGTATGCAAATCAGCCATCGGCGCCACCGGGCAGCCTGCAGAACACTTCTTACACTGGTAACAGCGGCTGATGGGTTGACCGCTTTCCTTCTCTATGATCTTCACCAGATTTGCTGCCGGCTGAAATGTTGTGCCTTTGGCTAAAACCGCGTTTTCCATATTGGACCTCCTCTCGACTGCTTTACCTGTTTTATTATGCAATTATCTTGCCAGAATCCGAAAAGCGATTAAAATTCGTGCCTTTTTCGCCCGAAAAAAGGTTTTCTCTTCACCTGGTTGGCGAAGAAATGGTCGGAAGAGGTTTCCGTACATTTTCAAATTGTCAAAAAGACATCCCGGAGGACATAACTGATACATTTCCTGTTTTACCCTGACAAAAATGCGGACCGCCAAGTTTTTATACAAAAACGGAAATTATTTCATTTCTTATTTCATTTATAGCGTCTCATACTGTCTCAAACTGTATCGCAATTGTACCGACTTTGTATCGATACCGTCCCATACTGTATCATTTATGTGTCATTTGTCTCAGCTGTGTCATCTGCCCCCCGGGAAAAAACCCGTGCCTCTTACAAATAACCCGGCTGCCAAAGAAAAAACACCGGTTATTTTAAACCAGTGTTTTAGTTAGGTGTACCTCTTTGTCGATAGAGAGGTCATCGAATCCCCCCTTCCAGGGTGTATATGGTTTTAAGTTGTAGGGTGCCCACGCGGTTTGCTTTATCCTACAGTTGCGTCACAGATCGGGCAGGTCACTTCCCACTCTTCCCAACAGCTAACACACATGATCATGCCACAGTCACAGGTTTTCGTAAGGTGGACAGGCGTTTGCTGCTTGCAGGTGCGGCACCAGAAATAGGTAGTTTTTAGAACAGGAACTGTGTGATGCCTAAATTCATAAACTTTTGTTTCCACCTGGACTTTTTTAGGCTCCTCAATGGGCTCCAGGTAAGCGGGATCCTCGATTAAGTAAGTGTCTCTCAGTACACACATGCTAAACCCTCCTTTAAATTTTTATTTTGATTTTGTATTCTTTTGCCAATCTATTTATGCAAAAACAATGCCAGTTTTTTATAAAAAATGCAGGGCTTATGGTATGGGTAATTTAAGCAATATATACTTTACATTATGCAATATATATATTACAATAATTATATACACGGCATCCGGAGGTGGTCTTTATCGAACCGGTCATAAAAAACAAAATAAAACTTGCCAGGGTGGAAAAAGGCCTAACTCAGGAGGAACTGGCGGAACTGGTGGGAGTAACCCGCCAGACCATTGGCCTGATCGAGGCCGGTAAGTATAACCCTACCGTTAAACTATGCCTTCTGCTTGGCAAGTCGCTCAGTAAAAGCCTTGATGATATTTTCTGGTTAGAGGAGGAAAACTAAATGAATAAAAAGCCTGTCATGGAGGACGAACGGACTGTTGCGGTGGAGAATGCTGCCGCCAGCGTAACCCTCAAAGTAATAAGCTGGATGTTGATAATTGACCTGCTGCTCCACGGGTTGGCTCCGGCCAAAATTGACCTCAATGGTTTTCCTGTGGACCTCCTTTTTATTTGTCTGGTCAGCGGTGTGGTTAACCTGTTTTACAAATGGAGGCAGCAGTCTGTACCTACCGGAATGGTAAAGGTGATTGTCGTCATAGTGGCGGCAAGCGCCCTTGTCTCTTTCGCCGTTGCCCTGTTGATTACTAAGTTTAAAACTTTATTTTAATCAAGAATTTGAGTAGGAGGATGAACTTGCTTAAGCTCTTAAATGTATCAAAGAGTTATAACAAAGGAAGTATCAAGGCTGTCGACAACCTTACCCTGGAGGTGCAAAAAGGGGAAATCTTCGGGTTTCTGGGTCCTAACGGGGCCGGTAAAACCACAACCATAAAAATGATCACCGGCCTGCTGGAAAACGACTCCGGTTCAATCGCCATTAACGATGTGGACACCAAGACCAGTTCCATTGAAGCTAAAAAGCAGTTCGGTTTCGTCCCTGATTCACCCCACATCTATGACCGGATAACCGGACTTGAATACCTGAACTTCCTGGGAGACATCTACGGGGTTGCCGCAGTTGAGCGGGAAGGGACCATCAACGAACTGGCGCGCCTTTTTGAGTTAGAGGATGCCCTGAGGGACATTATTCAAAGCTACTCCCACGGCATGCAGCAAAAACTGGTGATAATAGGTTCTCTTCTACATAAACCCCCTTTTTGGGTCCTGGACGAGCCTATGGTCGGGCTGGACCCCCGCTCTGCCCACAATTTAAAGCAGTTGATGCGGGCACACTGCGCATTGGGTAACAGCGTATTTTTTTCAACCCATATCCTGGAGGTGGCGGAAAAACTCTGTGACCAGATAGGCATTATCCGCAAGGGACAACTAATTTTCTCCGGCACCATGGACGAACTGCGCGGCGAAAAACAGGGCCGCGAGTCCCTGGAGCAAATCTTTTTGGAGCTGACGGAATGATAAAACACTTTTGGGTAGTTTGGAAGACACAGCTTAACCAGACCTTCGGTTTTTCTCATTTAAAATACCTTTACCGGACAAACCGCCGCAAATTTATCGGCCGGATGGCATTTATCCCGCTCATTTTATTGGCTTTACTGCCTGTCCTTCAGTTAATTTTCAAGGTATACGGGTCTGTTTTTAATGTTCTGCACCCTCTGGGTCAGGACCAGGTGATTTTTGCCCTGGCCTTTGTGTTTACCCAGTCCCTGGCCCTGATTTTCGGGCTGTTCTACCTGATGTCCAATTTTTACTCTGCCAGGGATTTGGACATGCTGATACCTTTACCTGTCAGGCCTTCTGTTATCCTCGGCAGTAAATTTATGATTGTGGTTATAAGTGAATATGCCGCAACATTTCCAGTTGTCCTGCCGGCCCTGTTGGTTTATGGGATCCATACCGGCCCACCGCTGACTTTTTGGGTCCTGGCGCTGCTTATCACTCTACTGCTGCCGATAATTCCCCTTGCCCTGGCTTCAATATTTGTTGTTCTGCTGATGAGGGTAACCAACGCAGCCAGGGGCCGGGGAGTAATGCGGATTACCGGCGCGTTTTTAGGGGTGCTCGTTTATTCTGCAATTCAATGGCTCCAGTACCGTTTTCGAAACAGCGGCCCGGTAGAACTGGAAGCTATGCTGACCAACCCCGACGGGCTTATAAACATGCTCACCCGAAGGTTTCCCCCAAGTCTATGGGCGGCCCGCGGTCTTTATAATTTCCCGGAACCGGCCGGCCTTCTCAATCTTGCCCTTTATATAGGTGCCACACTAGGGGCGGCGGCGTTCCTGTTCCTGCTGGCTGACAGGGTCTTTTACAGGGGTCTTATAGGCGGAAACGAAGTGTCGGCCAAAAGAAAGAAACTGGCCTCAACTCCCGGGGACTTTCAAGCCCGGAGCGTTTTTAAAGCCCTTTTCCTAAGGGAATGGAGAAACCTTATCCGCTCGGCTTCCTTCCTGACCCCGGTTTTAGTGAATATCGTGATACTACCGGCGGCCTTTGCGGTACCGCTCCTGTCAGCCTCAAAACAAGGTATTTTAAGTGCAGGCAAAATTCAGGACAGCGATTGGATACAATACGTCATAGTTTTTGCCGTCTCGGGATTAATTACCCTTGCCGGTACATCCAACAGTATTGCCGTCACGGCATTGTCCAGGGAAGGAAAATCTTTTTGGATATCCAAAACAATTCCGGCTCCGCCCTTTATCCAGATACTGTCCAAATTTGTCCTGGCATTCATTGTCCCTGTATTCCTGACAGTCGCGGCATTGACGGCAGAGGCCCTGGCACTTCGTTTTTCCGCTATGAGACTTGTTGAGCAGGCTTTCCTGGCCCTGGTGGGTAGTTCTGTTACAATGAGTTTTAGCCTGTTCTTAGACCTTTTGAATCCAAAGCTAAACTGGACAGACCCCCAGCAAATCATGAAACGCAACCTCAATGCCATAATCTCGGTATTTTCTACCATGGGGTTTGTGGGTTCCAGCTTCGCCCTGATTTATTTCCTGGGGAAGGGAATGAAGTTCTCCCCGGGCTTGGCCTACTACGTTGTCGCAATTTTGTGGGTTTTGCTGTTGGGGACCGCGGCCTGGCTGTTATTCCATAAAGCGGAAAGCCGCTATAGTAAGATAGAATCTTAAATAAAAACACCTCCCTGGGGTAATAATAGTCAGGGAGGTGTTTTTGTGTTTTTCATCGGTTTTAATTTTTTCAGAGGACTGCTTGGCCTGATTATGTTCCCCCTGGCTATCGGAGCAGCCTATTGGACCTACAAAGACATGTCAAGGAGAGGCATGTCTTATCCCTGGCTGTGGGCAGGAATCTCCTTCTCCATATTCCCTTTAGGTTTCATCGTCTACCTGCTCTACCGGTTGTTTGCACGGAATAGGGTGTAACTTATGCAACGAATCAAATGTGGTGTCCCAAAAGTTAATCTGGGACACCGCGCATTTTTTTATTGGCTTTTAAATAACTCATCCCACCGGTCCGATACCCTTTTTACGATATCCGGTCTCGGGACAACTTCACCCGGATACTGGAGTTTCATGCGCGCATCGATAACCACCGGGCCCTCATAAAGGATTTTGTTGTTTCTCACAGTGTAGTCAGCGTACATATCCCATGCCGGGTCAAAACGGGTAAACACCGTCCATAGGAACGAGGTCTGGTCAGTAATTTGGTCGATATTGTCAACCAAGACCACCAGGGGCCAGTGGGCCAACTGTCTGCGGCCCTTCCTGACAATCTCGGCTGCCAGGTCGGGCACGTCTTTGAAAGACTCCCCTGAAACAATCAAACACCCTTTACAGTAGGGCTCAATTTTCAAAATACCTGGCAGCTGCCCGCCGGTGTATTCGTCGGTCAAAGACCAGATCGGTTTCCCCAGCCCAAGCATGATGGCTTTACTGCCCTGGTTAAAGGAACGGCCGGTATAGTCGAGGGTATCCATTGATGTATCGTTTATAATTACCAGGTCCTGGGCCGGGTTAAAGCGTAACAGCACGTTTTCCAGCACCTGCTTAAAGTCCCTCAGATTCACGGAAACATCTGTAACAATAAGGAACTTGGTCAGGGAAAGCTGTCCTTCACCGAGAATCCTGAAGGAATGGGCCAGGGCTTCACGGTAGTAACTCTCCCTTACCACAGCGGCCGCCAGGGAGTGGAAGCCAGCTTCACCGTAAGTCCAGATGGATTTAACCCCAGGCATTAAAAGGGGGAACATCGGAGCTAGCAGTTCCTGCATCCATTCCCCGATAAAATAGTCTTCCTGCCGTGGTTTCCCAACTACTGTGGCGGGGTATATAGCATTCCGACGGTGGTATACCTGGCGCACATTAAATATCGGGAATTCGTGAACCAATGAGTAGTACCCGTAATGGTCACCGAAGGGCCCCTCCGGGAATCGCAAAACAGGTGGGACCTCGCCACAAATAGCAAATTCGGCCTCAGCAATCAACCTATGGGGGTAGTCTTCCACTTCAACCATATCCAGTTTTTCCCCCATTAAAAAGGAGGCATACAGTAATTCAGGCAACGGTTCAGGCAGAGCTGTGATAGCGGCTATAACCAATGCCGGCGGTCCGCCCAGGAACAGGGTGACAGGAAGCGACTTGTTCATTTTCTCTGCTTCATGGTAATGAAAACCGCCGCCTTTGTGGATCTGCCAGTGCATGCCCGTCTCTTCTCCGGACCGGATCTGAATCCTGTACATCCCCAGGTTGTGTTCCCTGGTGACCGGATGCTCCGTATACACGAGAGGCAGGGTGACAAAGGGTCCTCCGTCCTCGTGCCAGCTAGTGATAACCGGCAATTCCGTAAGGTTGACCTCCGGCTGACGGCACTCTAAAACAGGGGCTTTCTTCTTGTTCACACTGCGCAGCCCGCTCTTGGCAACACTGAGAAGCCAGTCCCGCTCTTCCCAGAGGTTTCGTAATTTCGGGGGCATTAATTTATCAAGGGCGCGCACCGCCCTTTTCAACATCTTCTGGGGTCTTGGGCCGACAGACATTTCCACCCTTCGGGGTGTGCCGAATAAATTCGTGGCAACAGGGAACTTACTGCCTTTAACGTTAGTAAAAAGCAGGGCAGGTCCCTGCTCATCTATCACCCGGCGGTGGATTTCCGCCAGTTCCAGGTAAGGGTCTACCTCAGCCGTAATTTCCACAAGTTGTTTTTCTTTTCTTAACTGCTCGATAAAGCTCCGCAAGTTCTTGTGCATGTCTGCTCCCCTGCAATCCTTTTCATCTAATAGTAAAGGCCATTTATCAGCTTTTTATCTGTTTAATCAGTAAGCTTGCCGCTTCAAGGCTATTTTCTACGAGCTTTTGTATCTCACGTTCTTCGGCCCTGTCTATGTGTATACCTGCCACCACGGCGACAGTATTACCGGTCTCAAGGCAAATTAATTCGGCGACGGGAACTGCAACTTCGGTGTCCTTGTGCCCCGGCACGGGGCACACCCAGGTGTCACAGGAAATTTTATCACCGGCAAGGCTTTTTCTGGGCACACTCATTGCCACCCCACCCACATGAGGCTTCTCACCACCGGTGATGGTAACTGAAATGCCAGAGCCAGTTATAATCGAAGAAATATGTATTTGGTAGCGGCCTTCGCCGTAAGAAACCTGGATCTCTTCCTGGTACATGATATCACCCTTAAATATTAATGTTCCATAAAGCTAAAATATTCTACACAGCTATTGTTATCCCTGCCTGGGTATTTTATTTTATAAATCCCACAGTAAAGTTTTTTCCAAATTTTACGATAAGCTTACTATAATATTTTCTATGCGGGAAAACGGATTTTCCCTGCATGAAGTAAAACTCAAGGAGGAGAACTGGTATGAAAATTGAAAACTCGAGCATCACTATGGCCAGTACCCACACCTACCAGGAAAAACACGAAGTGAGTGAAAAGCTTCGAATGTGGGTAGGCGACCAAAGACCGGATTTTGAGGGTCAGAAGCAGGCGGCGGGAAATAATCCACCGGTACAACTCCCCTCACCCCAGGACTACATAGTGGAATTATCGGGCAAAACGAAGGTTAAGAAGACACAGGAAACCGACAACCTGGACTTTGAATTGACTGACAAAGATAAGGTTAAAATACTACTCATTGAAAAGTTCGTAAAAGCTTTAACAGGAAAGAAAATTAAGATAAGGATACTTGAAAAATTAAGAAACTCTGAAAAGGATAGCCAGGGGTTAAATGACGAGATATGCACCCTTGGGAACAGTGCCAACGAACTGCAGGGACAAGTTGTCAAAACAGGTGTCTTTGTAAATGAGAACGGTACCGTTGGGACAGTTCAGCAAATCGATTTAACCGTCTAATTCCGGCAGTACCGCATTTGATGTTCACCCATATGGGTTCACCCAAACTCCCAGAACACGAGAAATACCTGCCACCACCCTGGCAGGTATTTTACTTTTGCTATAAATAATCTTGGCAAATGTCCCAGCGCGCCTATTACTTAAAACGAAAGCGTTCATTTGCTACTTCTATAAATGGCAGTGATTTGTGCATCCCCGAGGAGACAAATTCTCCGTCAACAACCTGGATACCGTACTTCTCCATTTTCCGGTACAGTGTGCTTCTGGAAATACCCAGTCCCTTAGCAGCGTGGGTCAGGTTGCCGTCGTGGCGCTTGATAGCATCCAAAATATTGTCTTTCCCCGGTTTTTTTCCATTTTTCCTGACCACCACGTCATCCTCAACCGGCATAACCGGGGCCACCTGCCGGTCAAACGAACGGACCCGGGGAGCAGACACAACCTCCTCAGGGAGGCAGTCAAGAGTCAGAACTTCCCCTACGGCAACATGGATGGCCCTCTCGATTACGTTTTCCAACTCCCTGATATTGCCAGGCCAATGATAGCTCTGCAATACATCAAGGGTTTCCGGGTGGATAACGGTTGTCCGCTTGCCAAGACTTTGGTTTATTTTTTCCACGAAAAACCCTGTCAGCGGCAGGATGTCATCTTTACGGTTCCTCAAGGGCATCATACTTATAGTCAGCACATTAAGGCGGTAGTAAAGGTCAGACCTGAAGTTACCTTTTTCCACCTCTTTATACAAATCCTTATTGGTAGCCGCGATAACCCTTACATCAATGGAGATCACCTGATCCCCGCCAATCCTGACCACAACCTTTTCCTGCAATACACGCAGCAGATTGGGCTGGAGCTCTAACGGCATCTCCCCGATTTCGTCCAGGAACAGGGTACCGCCGTCGGCGAGTTCGAATTTCCCGGGGCTGCCCCCCCGCTTTGCACCGGTAAAAGCACCCTCGTTGTAGCCGAACAATTCGCTTCCGATAAGTTCGCGGGGTAAAGCGGCACAGTTAATAGCTATAAACGGTCCATTGGCCTTGGCGCTGGCATTATGAATAGCCTGGGCAAAAACCTCTTTGCCGGTACCGCTTTCACCCAGCAGCAGAACGTTCGATGAACTACCGGCAGCCGTCCTGGCCATCTGTACCGTCTTCAGGTAAGATGCATTTCTTCCCAGCAGGTCGTCAAAGGTAAACCTTGCTTTCGCCCCTAACATACGGTGAACAAGCTGTTTAACTGCCCTAATTTCCCTGACGACCGCCACTACCCCCACTACTTTTTGCTGAGGATTGCGGATAGGACGGCAGGTCACCGTACAGTGTATTTTACCTCTTTTGGTTTCAGTATGAAATTCTTCGTCATTGGATAGCTCCCCTGACTGCAGGGCCAAGTAGATGGGGTTGTGGTAACCTAGCAGTTCGTTGATTGAGGTATGGAGAACAGCCTCGGAATTTATTTTCAATTGAGCTGCGGCGGCCGCATTTATTTTGGTTACCCGGGCTTTTTCGTCCACTGCGATTAAACCGTCGGATATGGACTCTACGATGGCATTCTGGTAACGATTGGCTACCAGCATATTCTCCAGTACCTTGTTTACTTTAAGCTGTCCTTCAATGGCATTGATGGCAGCCACCACCATCCCAAGGGTGTGGGAATGCACCTTCTCATAGGTTCCGGTCATGCTCAACACCCCCACCAGTTCCCCTGAATGCCCATAGATTGGGCCGGCCGAACAGGTCCACGGGTGCAGGGCCCTCATATAATGTTCCGCGGAAAACACCTGAATAGGCCGCCCCAGTTTAATTGCCAGCCCCGTGCCGTTGGTCCCCGAGGATTCTTCATTCAGGCTGGCGCCGACCACTAGGCTGTTTTGGGCCGCCAAAGCGACAGTCTCGCGGTCCCCTATGCTCTCTATAATTACCCCGTCCCTGTCAACCAGGGAAACAATAAAACCAGAGCCCTCCACAAAAGAGTAAAGGTTCTTCATTATCGGAAAGGATATTTCCAAAAGTTCACGTTTTGCTTCGCGCCGCTGTTCCAATTCATTAAGCCCGACCAATACAGGAACGTTGTCACAATCTGGTTTAACGCCAATACCGCGACTTCGGCGCCAGGAATCTTCTATTTCCCTGCGTACCCGGTCTTTGTTAACCACGCCCTTGTCGACAAATTCTGTCCAGGCATTCAATAACAGCTCTTTTCGGTCGTTGACTGGCATTAGCGCAACTCCTTTCCAACTTATTTATAGGTTATTTGCACTTTGTTCTCACAAACAACAAGACCGGCATATAGACCGGTCTAGATTACGGCTTCTTTAAAATTACGTTTGCCCCAAAATGCCGTTTTCACAAATACCCACCCTTTATGACAGAATTGGGTTCCCGGTACCTTAAACGCAAAATCGACTAGGCTAATTATTAACTATTATATGATGATTTTCAATTTTTGTAAACTACCAATTGAGGCACTGCTGCCAGCAAAGCTGTGGAATGCGGGTGAACAGGGTTTTGCATAAACTCAGCCTTGTTCGCGGCCTCAACGACTCTCCCCCGGTACATGACCACCACCCGGTCTGCCATCGCCCTGACTACCCTTAAGTCGTGGGTGATTAACAGGTAACTCATTCCGTATAACACCTGCAGCTCTTTTAATAACGCAATTATTTGGGTTTGAACCGTTATATCAAGGGCAGTAAGGGGTTCATCCAATATAACGGCCTCGGGCTCAACAGCCAAAGCTCTGGCAATAGCTACTCTTTGTTTTTGGCCGCCGCTGCACTGATGGGGATACCGGTGGATATAACCCCGATCCAGTCCTACTCGCTCCAAAAGCTCTGTTACCCTACCCCGGCTATCCCCCGGCAGCCTGAAATTGCGGATTGGTTCGGCGATTATTTCTCCAACCGTCATCCTGGGGTTTAATGAAGAATAGGGATCCTGGAACACTGCCTGGACTGCTTTCCTGTATGCCAGCATTTTGTCGCGGTGAAAACTGCTGACAGGTTGATGCCTGTAAAAGACGTTGCCGGACGATGGTTCTAATAGTCGCAGAATCATTCTGCCGACGGTGGATTTCCCGCTTCCGCTTTCCCCGATCAAAGCCAGGGTTTCCCCCTTTTTCAGAGAAAAATCCACATTATCCACCGCGTTAATGGGGTGCTTCCTGTACAAACCTTCCCGTACGACGAATGTTTTAGATAGTTTTCTTACCTCGATAATTTCATTTTCACTCATGGGAACTCTCCGTTTCCACCAGATGGCATGCCACTACCCTGTCTTCTCCTACAGGCTGGGGCTCCGGTCTTTCCGCCCAGCACAAATCTGCAGCCTTCTGGCACCTATCGGCAAAAACACAACCCCGGTTATTTCCGTAAAGGTTTGGGGGGTATGCCCTGGTTAAACTTACCTCTCCCATCCCCTGGTCCATGACCCGGTAAATCTCCAAGAGGGCCATAGTATAAGGGTGCAGGGGCCCGCCCAGAACTTTCGGTGTCGGGCCGGCTTCCAGGACCCGGCCGCCGTACATTACCAGAACCCGGTCACTGTTTTGGGATATCACACCCAAGTCGTGGGCAATCAAAACCATTGATAACCCTTGGCGAGCTTTGGTATTTCTTATCAACATCAAAACCTGGGCCTGGAGTGTCACATCCAGTGACGAGGCGGGCTCGTCGGCGATGATTATATCCGGCTCACAACAAAGGGCTAAGGCCAGCAATACCCTCTGCAGGGCGCCGCCGCTAAGCTGGTGGGGGTAAAGTCTTGCCGTAAGTCCGGGGTCGGGCAGCTCAACACTTTCCAGAAGGCGTGATATTACGGACCTGGCCTCCCGGGAGGTTAAACTCAAATGTACCCTGAGCATTTCCTCTACCTGTTTACCCACAGTCAGCACGGGATTTAGGGCTGACCCGGCTTCCTGAGGAATAAGTGAAATCCTCCTGCCCCTAACACTATCGTAAAGTGTGGGATTTTCTAATAGGTTTTTTCCGGCGTACCATACTTCGCCGTCCGTGACACCGGCCCCAAGCCTTGCCGCCAAACCCATTACCGAAAGGGCGGTAACACTCTTACCCGCGCCGGATTCCCCAACAATACCGAGGGTTTCACCCCGCCGAAGGTTAAAGCTGACCCCGTCTACCGCTTTGATTAAACCGTGAGTTGTATTAAAGTATGTCCTGAGATTGTTAACCTTCAATATCTCCATGAATAACCTCAATCCGGTTATTTTGTTTTGGGTTTAAAAGATACCCCACGCCGTCACCAAGAAGGTTGAAACCAAACACCGTTATCATTATAGCCAGCCCGGGAAAGACTACCAACCACGGCGCTACTGAAATGTAGTTTTTGGCGTCCGCGAGCATCACTCCCCAACTAGGGTCGGGGGGTTGAATCCCCAAACCAAGGAAGCTGAGGGCGGTCTCATCAACAATAATTGCCCCTATCGACATTGTCGCATAAGCAATTACAGGTAAGAAACAGTTCGGCAGGATGTGTTTTAAAACGATTCCAGCAGGGGGCGTCCCGGCTATCCTGGCGGCGTCAACAAAAGTCATGTTTTTCGTTGATATTACCTGTCCCCTAATTAACCTCGCAAACTGGGGCCAGCGGATAATCACCAGCACACCCACGAGATTGACAACCCCCGGACCGGTAAAGACCATTACAATCATGGCCAGAACTAACGGAGGAAAGGACATCAGCACATCTGAAACCCTCATGATAACAGAGTCTAAAATTCCGCCGAAATAACCGGCGGCAGTCCCGAGAATTGTCCCGACCAGCATCGTAAGGGTAAGGACGCTTACACCCACAATGAGAGAAATCCGGGAACCGTAGACGATTCTACTAAAAACATCACGGCCCAGGGAATCCGTCCCGAAAACCCGGCTTCCGTCCGGCGGGTTTAAGGATGCCCTCAGGTTTTGGGCTAAAGGGTCGGCGGGCGAAATCAGGGGAGCCAGTAAACTGGCAGCCAGCAAAAGGGCTATTACGGTTACTCCCCAGAAAACGGATTTATTTGTCTTTAAAATATGTTTGACCAGCAACATCCGTTTCCTCCCTCACAATCGCCGCAGCCATTCTCGGATCAAGTTTGGTGTAAATTAAATCCACCAGTAGGTTAGCCAAAACCACAACCAGGGCAAAAAGAAGGAGTATTCCCCTGAGCACCGGGAAATCCCGGACATTTATCGAAGAATACACCAGCCTACCCATCCCAGGCAAGTTAAATATTGTCTCCGTCAATACCGCTCCTGTCATAAACATCCCGAAATCCATACCCATTTGGGTTAGAACCGGCACCAGGGCATTTCGCAAGCCGTGATTGATAATTACCCGGCTAAAAGGCAAGCCCCTGCTTAAAGCAAACACAATATATTCCCGGGTCAGAACCTCCTGCATACTTGCCCTTGCCACCTTGGCGTAAAAGGCGGCCAGGGGGAGTCCTATGGCCAGCCCCGGTAAAATGTAACTTAGTAATCCTCTGCCGGGACCGGATACAGGGAGCCATCCCAAACTGATTCCGAAAATAAGCTGGAGAAACAGGGCCAGCAAAAAAGAGGGCAGAGAGATTCCGGCTACAGCCGTGAAATTGATAAGCCTTCCTGAAAACTGCCTGTCCCTTACGGCTGCTATTATACCCGCCGGGATTCCCACAATTACAGTAATACAAAGGGAAACCACCGTTAGTTTAACGGTTACCGGCAGCGCCTCCAGAATTATTTGGGTGACCGGCCTCTGTTGAATGTAAGAGTACCCCAGGTCCCCCCGGATAATGCTGTGCATAAATCCCAAAAAGTTCTGCCAAAAAGAAATATCCAGACCCAAAGCCCTTCTGACATTGGCGTAAGTAAGCGGATCTACGTGCTGGCCCAGCATAACCCTGACTATATCCCCCGGTACAATGTAGAAAAGCAGTGAAGCAACCAGGGAAATTCCCAGGAATATAGGAATTAGCAGGCCCAACCTTCTAAAGACGAATTTTGACATTGGCAACTCCCCAAACCAGAATAAGTGGACAAAAACCCCAAAAAGGAAGTTTGCCCGCTAAAGGCGTGCAAACTTTTGTGATCAAGTTAACGGGAGACCCATATTTTATCAAAGGATACAGAGCCATCGAAGTTGGTTTCAACCCCCGAAACGTTCTTCCCCTTAATGTATTTAACTGCGGGGTGGAACATCATTATAGCCGGGGCGTCGTCGATAATCTTCTGTTCAGCCTGCCGGTAAACGGCCAACCGGTCCTTGTCGCCAGTTGTTCTCTGGGCTTCATCAAGCAACCGGTCAACTTCCTGGTTGGCATAGCCGAAAAAGTTGCCGGCTTCGGAACTAAACAGGGGGTAAAGTAGGCTGTCAGGTTCCGGGTAGTCGGCTACCCATCCAAGTCTGAAAATGCTAAAATTTCCACTCCCTACCTCGCGCTTAAATTCCGGCAGCGGGAGAGGCTTGAGTTTTGTCCGGAAACCTATTTCCTTCCACTGGGCCTGAACGGCCTCAGCGATTTTCTGGTTGGTTTCGCGGTTGTTATATGACATTTCAATCTCCGGAAGGCCCTGACCTTTGGGGTATCCTGCTTCCGCTAACAGGGCTGTGGCTTTGGCCGGGTCATAGGTGTAACCCCTGAAGTTGTCACTGGATTCCGCCATTCCCGGTGGCAGAATCCCTTTGGCAGGGACACCGCTGCCTTCAAGAACGGCCTTGATAATTCCTTCCCTGTCGATAGCAAAATTCAAGGCCTGGCGTAATTTCACATTAGACTTAAAAGGCTCCTTTCCCATGTTAAAACCGTAAAATTCAATACCCCAGATGGTGCCGGACAAGGTCTGCCCGGTGAATTCTTTCTCGACAACAGCGTTTTGCCCGGGGGGAATACGGTCAATAATGTCCAGGTTGCCGGCCCTGAATTCGTTGAGAGTAGTTGTCTCATCAGGGATAATCTTAAAATCAACCTCATCGAGATAGGCCCGGCGGCCGAAATATTCTTCGTTCCGCACAATTTTTATCACATTTTTGGGTGTCCACCCCAAGAGTTTAAAGGGTCCTGTACCGATTAGGACTTCGGGCTTCGCCCCGGTAGATGAAAAGGCGGGACCTGCTTTTTCCACCGTTACCCGGTCAACTACCGCCGCCCCGGGATGGGTTAGACGGGAAAGAAAACCAGTATAAGGTCTTTCTAGGGTGATTTCAAGAGTGTATTTGTCAATAACCTTTATTCCTGAGGTGTCTTTGGCTTTGCCTGACATCCTGTCAGTTGCTCCCTTGACGTTTTCCAGGATCCAGGCAACTTTGGCCGCAGTCTTGGGGTTCAGCAACCGGTCAAAGGAGTATTTAAAATCTTCCGCGGTGACTTCTTTGCCATTATGGAATTTGGCTCCCTTATGTAAATAAAAGGTGAAAACCCGGTTGTCCTTGACAGTCCATTTTTCCGCAAGGGCCGGCGCGATCCTGTTGTTCTTATAATCGAAATCCACAAGCCCGTCGAAAACCTCTTTACCCACATTTATTGCCAGCTCTTCGCTGAAGTTGGCCGGGTCGAGGGATGCCGGGTCGTCAAGGAGAGAATACCTGATAAGCCCACCGCTTTCAGGCAGCCGTTCGGCAGCGGTCTGTTCGCTCACTACCTTGGCGGGACCACACCCGACGACAGGTAAAACAAGAATAATAAAGCAAAGAAAAGCAAGTAAATAAAGCCTTTTGCTCCGCACCAAACCGCCCCCTTAAATAGTTGACATCTTTGGGCCTGTTTTCCTGAACCTCTTAAGTGCTTTAATTTCGACAGAGTTTTCTTTATTCCTGCTATTAGTAACGATTTCCTAATGCATAATATAAATGCGCGCACCTTATGTACTACTGCGAAGTTCTTGGCGGCTTTGCCGCTTAGAAATTGGGCGTACCCCTGGGTACATACCTTGGCTTTTGCCAACTGCGGAGCCGTCACCGCTTTAGCGGTTTTACGGATCCGGCGTACTCCTTGCGAGTGAAATTTGGCACAGTTTAATACTTTTCTGGAGTACGAAAAAACGGATGCTATCAGCATCCGCCTTCAAAGCTTATTTCACTCCGTGGGTCTTTTTCCGTCACCATACAAATACCTGTACCAGGAATAGTTCTTGAGCACCTTCTTGACATATGTCCTTGTTTCCGAAAAAGGAATTTGATCAACGGTGGCATGCTCCCCAGTCCACTGCTCTTTTTCCAGCCACGCCCTGACATTGCCCCTGCCACCATTGTAAGCAGCAACTACCAAAATCTTATTACCCTTAAACTCCCGGTTTAGATTATTCAGGTACCAGCACCCAATTTTGATATTAGTCTCCGTCTTATACAGGTCATCGGGGGCGAACCCCTTCAGGTTCATTTTATTAGCGGCCCAAAGGCCTGTTTCAGGCATTATCTGCATAATCCCCCGGGCCCCCACTTTGGACTCCGCACCCGAGGTAAAATTGCTTTCAGTTTTAATTATTGCCGCTACCAGATGGGGGTCAACATTATTGCGGGCCGCTTCTGCAGCCACGATTTCCTCGTAGGGGAAGGGGTAAATAAACCGCCAAAAAGCCTTGCTGCTTAAAACAAGGCCCAGCACTATCAGGGGCAATAACCAAATCAAACGTTTCTTAAGCTTGTGTCTGTTTAAAATCAATTGTCTACACCCCGGATTCCAAGACGTTGTTTCCATAAATCCTGTACGATCTTGCGGGTTGATTCCATGTCCCCGGAATTGTCAATGACAACCTGGGCGTACTTCCTTTTCTCAAAGGCCGGCATCTGGCTGTGAATCCTCTGCAAGGCCTGTTCTCTTGTCAATCCGTCCCGGTTTGCCAGGCGCTGGACCTGGATTTCTTCAGGGACTTCGACCACCCATACCTCGTCAGTAATTTGATGGAGACCTGTTTCAATCAATAACGGCGCATCAACGACCAATACCCTGGGCGGGTCACTGTTCCCTCTGTGGAACCTGTTAATTTCCGCCCTGATCTGATCAATTATAAGGGGATGGGTTATGGCATTAAGCTTCTTCATCTGTTCAGGGTTGGCAAAAACCATACTGCCAAGAGCTTTGCGGTTTACCGTACGGTCGGGATTAAGTGTTTTTTCGCCGAAGGCACGCCTGATTTGGAGCCATCCGGGGGTACCCGGCCTGATAACTTCCCTGGCTACCGTATCGGCATCGATAACCCGGGCTGATAATTCCTTCAAAAATTTAGTTACCAGGCTTTTGCCGCTGGCGATGCTCCCTGTGAGACCTATAACGAGCATATCTTTTCTCCTCGATGATTTGTCCAATTTAGTTTTATTATTTCTAGAAAAAATATTCTTTTCCTGCCGGCGGGGTATTCCGAGGCTTGGCATACAAAAAATAAAACAAAAACAGAGTTTGGCATGCCACACTCTATTTTTATTAGAAATTTATATTTTTATAACCTTTACCAATCCGAGACAGATGAGAAGCCATCCTGGCAGTATTGCCGCCTTTCCTCCCAACCAGTTGGCGGCGTAACGTTTGCCTACGTAAACTCCTATTCCAACCCAGAAAGCGCTTGCAGGCCCAACAATCACCGGTGTAAGCAGGGGCTCGAATCCGGTCATGGCCGCACCAAATCCGGCAACCAGGGCATCCATGGCCAGGGCCAGACTTAGCAGAAGCGCCTCCTTAGTATTGATATGGCCGGATTTATCTAAGTCGGCCACTGCGGGTTCCTGCAAAATCTGGATAACAAGCCCTAAAGACTTTATTTTAAACTTAAGTATTGCCTTTCGTTTTGTTTCTTCTTCCCCAGGTTCGTTTCCTTCACCGGCGGCGTTCTCAATTTTACTGTTTGACCAGGTCAGGATGACCATCCTCAGGCCCATCAGGATAAGGATTAGGGATCCGGCTACACTTGCCAGTTTAACTGAAACATAGTTGGAAACAAAATGCCCGAAAAACATCGATACACCTATCGCCGTAGAGGATGTGATGCCAATAACAACAAGCGACATAAGGGGTATCCTAATATTTCTAGTCCCATAAACAATTCCGGCAGCGAAACCATCCATACTCAAGGCAAGTGCAAAAGCAAACACAGATAACAGGTCCACTACAGCGGCCCCCCCCTTCAATACTCCCAAGGCCTTCACTCCAATATATGGGGGGGGATTCTGTAATGTGCCTGTCTGTAAATGGGGGTTTGTACTGTTACAGTTTTTGGCACCGGGGGCAATAATGGGAACTCCTGCCGCCAATGCTCTTCTTTTCTACAGCCCTGCCGCACTTAGCACACGGTTGGCCGTCCCGGCCATAGACCTTCAGTTTGTCCTGGTTGGTCCCTGGGTTGCCATTACCGTCTACGTAGTCTTTGATGGAAGTGCCCTTGTTCTCAATGCCTGACAGCAGGACTTCCCTGATAGCCAGGTGCAGCTGAGAAACTTCGCGCGGGCTCAGGGTTGCGGCTACCCTTTCCGGATTAATTCGGGCCAGGAAAAGGGCTTCATCGGCGTAGATGTTGCCGATGCCGGCCACAAAGGTCTGATCTAACAGGAGGGGTTTGATTTTCGTCCTCCGGTTTCTCATCTCTTTTTTCAAAAACTCTCGGGTAAAGGCGTCGCTGAAAGGCTCGACGCCAAGGTTTTTGATGCCGGCAAGGTTTTCCAATTCTTTGGTTTGAACCAACTGTATCTTGCCAAACTGCCGCTGGTCGGCAAACCTTAACTGGCACTTATCGTTAAGATGAAATATAACATGGGTGTGCTTTGCCTTTTCCTGCTCCGGAGAGCAGTAAAGCAATTGCCCTGTCATTCTCAGGTGAATAACCATAGCCACTCCGCCGGCCAAGTGAATAATCAGGTATTTGCCTCTGCGTTCGATGCCGTTTATTTTTCGCCCGCTTATTTCCGTACCAAAATCTTCGGGGTTTGCGCCTTTGAGCATCTTATCAAGAAAAACCTCCACCCCAACAAAGGTTTTACCCTTAAGCTTTTCCTCCAGAGAACGCCTTATAGTCTCAACTTCTGGTAGTTCCGGCATGATAAATCATCTCCCATATAAGTCAACATAATTAGTTGCTTTTTTATTATAACAAATTAACTGCCATTCTTTAATTGGTATTATTCGCCAGTTTAACGGGACAACTTCTCCATATCATACCAGTTAAGACCTTTTTTCATGTCTACCACCAGTGGGACCTCCAGTTTGACGGCATTCTCCATACAGTCCATGATTAACGGAATTACCCGATCCATCTCCTCCTGGGGGACTTCAAATATTAACTCATCATGAACCTGCAGAATCATCTTGGTTTTAAGGGCCTGCTCCCGCAGCTGCCTGTCCACCCCGACCATAGCAAGTTTGATAATATCGGCGGCGCTGCCCTGAATAGGCGTATTAATAGCGGTCCTTTCACCGGCAGACCTGACATTGTGGTTTGGACTGAATATATCGGGCAAGTAACGCCTTCTGTTTAAAATAGTGCTCACATAACCCTGCTCCCGGGCCTTAGCCACAATGTCCTCCATAAAGTTCTTAATCCCGGGGTAGCGGAGGAAGTAGCCGTCGATATAATTTCGGGCTTCCTTTCTGGTCACCTTTATATTGCGGGCTAGCCCATAGTCACTAATCCCGTAAACAATGCCGAAATTAACGGCTTTGGCTCGGTCCCGCATTTCCCTGGTAACCTCTTCGTCGGGCACGCCGAAAACCTCCGAGGCCGTATGGGTGTGAATGTCTTCACCCTCACGAAAGGCCCGGATAAAGTTTTCGTCTCCGGAGATATGGGCCAGTACTCTCAGCTCAATCTGGGAATAGTCGGCTGTTAACAGGACGTGGCCAGGCTGGGAGGGTATAAACACCTTCCTGATGCGCCGGCCCTCTTCGAGCCTGATAGGGATGTTTTGCAGGTTTGGCTCCGTGCTGCTAAGCCTTCCTGTAGCTGTAACAGTCTGGTTGAAGGTTGTATGTATTTTCCCTGTCCGGGGGTTGATTAGTCCCACCAGACCGTCAACATAGGTTGATTTCAGCTTGGCTAACTGCCTGTATTCCACAACCCTGGCTGCAACTTCGTGCTCCTCTGCCAGTATCTCCAGTACTTCCACATCGGTGGAATAACCTGTTTTAGTTTTCTTAACTACCGGTAGGTTTAATTTCTCAAAGAAGATATAACCCAGCTGCTTGGTTGAGTTGATGTTAAATTCCTCACCGGCCAGCCGGTAAATATCTGAGGTGATGGTTTCCAGTTTGGCGGCCAAATCTTCGGACATGGCTTTTAGCCGGTCCCTGTCAACTCTAACGCCCGTAATCTCCATGTCTGCAAGAATTCTCACCAGGGGGAGTTCCAAGTCGTAATACAGTTCGTCCATGTCATTCTCTGCCAACTTAATTGAGAACAGCCTTTGTAGTGACATAACCGTATCTGCCCTGGCACAGGCCTCTGCCACCGGTTCCCCGGGCATGATATTCCTGCCCAGGTATTTGGCGGCCAGGTCAGCAAGATCCTGGTTCGCTGCGGAAGGGTTGAGAAGATACGCAGCAAGCATGGTGTCCTGTTCAACGCCGTTCCAGCTTATCCCGTACCTGTCCAGGGCAACCATCAGCTTTTTCCCGTCATGGCAGTATTTTTTTACTCCTGACCTCGCCCCAAGGAGGGCCGCCAGGCCGGAAATATTCTCTTCCTCCTTAAATAACTGGGTCTGCCCGGTAGTGATACCACTTACATAAACGGCATGACCTGTCTCAACACACCAGCTTAACCCAGCCAATTCGGCCAGCATCGGATCGGAATTGCTCAGCTCATAAAATACACTGACTTCGCCATTTTTGCCAAGCTCTCCAGCCAGTAGGTCCAGGCCCTGGGATAGAGGTAACTGCCTGTAATTGACGACTTCCCCGCCCTCGCAAACGATGTTTTCGGGTTTGGGGCTGTAACCGGTAGACCTCATTTTATCTGTTGTTGATTTGATTAGGGTGCGGAATTCGAGTTTTCGGAAGAGAGCCACCAGGGCTTCGTAGTCCGGATCCCCGTAGCGGCAGTGCGACAAGTCTATATCATACGGCACATCCCTGACAATAGTAGCCAGTATCTTGCTTAAAAATGCCAATTCCCGGTTATCGTGTAACTTCTCATTAAGTTTCTTAGATGTAACCGAATCAAGGTTCTCGTAAAGGTTTTCGACACTACCGTATTCATGGATTAGTTTTAGGGCCGTTTTTTCCCCTACCCCCGGCACCCCGGGGATATTATCAGAGGAGTCTCCCATCAATGCCTTTAAATCAATTATCTGTTTCGGGCTAAGACCGTATCGCTCATTAACTTTTGCAGGATCATATTTCTCAAGCTCTGAAATCCCTTTTTTAGTCAACAATACCTCGGTAAAAGGCGAAATCAACTGCAGGGCATCCCGGTCCCCGGTCACAATAATGTTCTGGAAGCCCTCCTGCTCCGCTAGTTCGGTTATAGTGCCAATAAGGTCATCGGCTTCGAACCCCTCCAGTTCATAAACCGGAATATTCATGGCCCGGAGCACATCTTTGGCCAGGGGAAACTGGGGCCGCAGTTCGTCCGGCGTCGTCTTCCGATGACCCTTATACTGTTCGAAGTGTCCCATCCGGAAGGTGACTCTTCCCTTGTCAAAGGCCACTGCCACACAGTCCGGTTTTTCGTCAGCCAGGATTTTCAGCAGCATATTAGTAAAACCGTATACCGCATTTGTGAATATCCCTTCACTGGTGGTAAGTATAGGTATAGCATAAAAGGCCCTGTAAATAAGGCTGTTCCCGTCTAAAATCATGAACTTGCCCTGTTTTTTCATATAAACCCTCCTCTGGGCCGGTTTTAATAGTATTTTCACCGTAATATCAGAAAATACCTTCTATAAATAAAGACAAAATCAGAAGGTTGGCCGCCCAACCTTCTGATTAACTGATAATATTCAATGTTCACTGCTCACTAACCACTAACCACTGTGAACTATTAACTATCTATTATTAACTATTAACTATTAGCTGTTAGTTGTTAGCTGTTAGCTGTTAACTGACCACTACTCACTGCCTTTTTTCCCCTTTTTCCGAAGGTAGTACACTGCCCCACCAACTGCTGTTACAACCAGGGCCCATGGCAAAAGCCATCCGGTAAAGGAAACCAGGTCGCCGAGCATATTCAGAATGGCAATTACACTTTCACTGAAATTTCGCCGGGCATTTCCGAAGACCCCCTGAGCAGGTGCAACCGCCGGTTTTGCAGCTTCCCTGACCTCAAGCCTGATAGTGGAGTACACAACGGCGCTGTCAAGGCTTTTCAGCCTGCCCTGTAAAACCTCAATTTCCCCCCTGACTCTGCCAAGTTCCGTCTCCATTGTCAGCACTTCGCTAACTGTGCCCGTTTTACCCATCAGTTCAAGAAGCCTCTGTTCCTGTCTCTGCAGGTTGCGCAATCTTGACTGGGCATCTATGAACTCACCGGATACATCCCTACCCGTAATCTGCTTATCGGTAATTTTGCCCAATGCTTCAATACGGTTTAACAATTCAGAAAAATTCCTGGCCGGAACCCTGATGACAAAGCTGGCAGTAACGGATTTCCCGGTATTTTCGGAAGAATTCTCTATATAACCCCCGTATTGTTCCACTAAAATCGGAAGTTTGGTTCCAAAGCCTTTATAACTGTCAACTTCAACGCTTAACAAACCGTCTCTGATAATCTTGTCATTAACAGCCGGGGCTTCACCGGATTTTACCGTAAGGGCTTCCTCGGTCTTTGCCGCCTGGTCTGCTTCTGATTTTGCGGCCGGGACCGATTCGGCAGAGCGCATTGCTTTGGCTTGATCCTTCGGGGATTTCTGGTTAACCAGCTGCTGTTCCGTCGTATCCTTCTTTAAGGCGCTAATCCCTGTATCAGGAGCGGCTTCTTTGATTGAATTATCCTGATATTTTTCCGCTGTCGGTTCGACGTTTCTTATACCTGCAGGTACTTGCAAAGATTTCGCCGTGTTTCCCGCGACCTGTCCGGCGGGAGCGTGTTGCAGTTGATTGGCAGACCCGGGCTCAACACTTGTCGAACTGCTTTCCCCCTCAGTGGAGGAAGTTTTTGGTTTAATCTCCCTAACAGAGTCTTTAGGAGATGAACCAAGCATGTAGTCCCCGTTTTGCTGGTACATTTTCATCCTGCCCAGATCCGGAAGATTCTTGGAGGACTCTCCGCCAGACCCACCCTTACCCTCAACGATAGGTCCCGGCAATTCCCCAAGTGTGGTATTTTTCGAGGAATCTTCAGCTTTAGATGCGGATACCCTTGAATTAAGGGCAATCTCACCTGTTGGTGAGCCCATACGGATTTGAGACAAGCTGTAAAGTCCGGCCCCGACACCCAACCCAACTATTATCACAGCAGCAGCCAGGTATTTCTTTGAACCGGATGCCCAACGACGAAGGTTATCATGCCAACCACCTGACCCCTTACAGGCAGGGACGGGCTCCCGTCCCAGTCTTTCCCGGAGCTGATCTCTAAATTCTTCGGGTGGGTTAACCTGGCCCAGAGTACGGAGGAGATTTACTGTTTCCTGCAAGTCAGTCAGTTCCTGAAAACATATACTGCAGGTCCGGATATGGTTCTCTACTTCAGATCTTTCCCGTTCATCCAGGACATCATCAATATATGCCGACAACATTTCTTTTATTTCGCTGCATTGCATTTAACACCCCTCCTTTCAATGGCCCTGACAGACCCTGCCGATTAACAGGTCTTTCCTGGATAACAACCGGTCTTTAAGAAGGCCGCGAGCCCGGTTGAGCCGTGATTTGACGGTTCCCAACGAACACTCCAGGAAAAAGGCAATTTCTTCGTAAGTGTAACCCTGGACATCCCTCATCACAACAACGGTACGATGTTCCTCGGACAGCGAATTTAGTACCTGCTGAACCTCTTCCTGCCATTCTTTGCGAAGAACGGCTTCTTCCGGGGGTTTAGGCCCGGAAAGAACGCCGGGAACTGTACCTTTTTCCATCATTTCATCGATAGACACTGTCTTTTCTTTAGCCCGGCGGCGCAACTCATCCTTACACACATTAGTCACCACCCTATAAAGCCAAGTGAGAAACGAACTGTCTCCCCGGAAGGTGCCGATGGACCGGTAAACCCTAATAAACGCTTCCTGGGCAAGGTCGCTGGCATCACTGTAATTTCCCATATATCGGTACGCTATGGTATAAACCCTGGTTTCGTACCTGGCAACCAGCTGTTCAAAAGCGTCCAGATCACCGTTTTTTATCTGTTCGATGAGCATCTCATCGTTAATCTCCACCGGTTCTCCCTCCCCGTAGAAGGTCTACTTAACTTATTGACGGTATATGTACGTAAAAAGTTCCTACCTTCTATTTTACTAGAAAATAATCGACACCGCTTAGAATTATTTGTGCTTTTCTATACCATTTTAGGTAATTTTTCTCATAACATCCGGTGATGCCCTTTATCAAAAATCAGAAGACGAGAACGTCAAAGCAGTGATTGCCGACCTCGAAAAGAGCCCGGTTATAAAAAAGCTGGTGGAAAGCAAGAAGCTAACCATAATGGGCGCCAAATACAATGTTACGACCGGTCTTGTAGAGTGGTTGCCGTAAAGTTTCCATTTGACTTTGATATCTAACTTTGGTAGAATAATTTATGCAACTTGAGGTTGCAGCCATTGTTTTCATAATGCCGAAGTGGCGGAACTGGCAGACGCATACGATTCAAAATCGTACGGGAAACCATGGGGGTTCGAGTCCCCCCTTCGGCACCATACGTGAGCTAGCCCGGTTGAGAAGAATCAACCGGGCTTAATGCTTTCTTTTGCATGCTGAGAAAAACGGCATTTGGCGGCGTTCCACGGCCCGGCGCAATCCTCGGAGTACAGCAGTACGCCTCCGGTTGCGCCGGGCCGTGCGCCCAATGTCATCAAGCTACAAAACCAATATTTTACAAACTGCTTTTTTGATTGGTTTTATATTTGCTTCTTGATAATGCCATCGGTTTTCTTTCATTTTGTCTACCCGGTCTTATTGGAA
>JAJZQD010000089.1 GCA_021847735.1 Bacillota bacterium
GTTATCAAAACAAAAAGATAAAATTGATATCCGAACAATATTTTTCAGAATTAAAGAATAAACAATAGTTTTGCGAAAGCTTTTAGCATTTTAAAGCATTCGCACTTTGCGTCTCACGTCGAAAACTGGTAATTTTTATTTGGGAGAAGCAATAAGTGAAGATGCTCACGTCATATCGTTACGATCTTGGCGTGGGCCTACTTATCTCCCAGGGTATACCAGTACCTCGACGTGGTAAGTCAGGTTCCACGCCATTTCTTTTGTGCTTACTTTAGGCTTACCTGCTTCGGAAAGCAACAATACCATACCTTCCTTTGCATGAGACACGAACCGGTTTTTAACAAAAAACGAAGTGTCATGCTTTTATTACAAAGTCATTCCATCTTTTTCATTCCTTTTCCCAAACCCTGCATAGCTTTAAGGGCCAGTCATACGCATTGTTTTGAAGCTTTTGATATTTTTTCTCTTTGTCACTCGAAGATTCTCTACCAAACCAAGATCAAATCGCCCGAGTGAGGGTCTGCCTTTTATAAACCGCTGTGACAAATCAATCTTTCATGATTCAAACACAGCCTCTCTTTTTATTTACAAACCCTCATTTACCAAACTTCAAATATGAATTCAAATGCAAAAAAATAGAACCTGTTTCTCAAAATTTTTCTGGTCTGAGCCCAAAACACCGCCCGGTATGCGTAAGTGGTTCCGGCTATTGCTTCTGTTCATCATGACTATTTTACTCTTTGTAAATCCTGCAAATGCACAGACAATTAGCGTAAACGGCCGGGTAACCGACAATGTCGGACAGCCTATGCCTGGAGTTACCATTGTTGTTAAAGGAAGCCTTACCGGGACTACCACCGGCGCCGATGGGCGTTACACGTTGAAAGGCCTCCCGGCCAGCACTTTGCTTTCCTTTTCATTTATCGGTTTTAAAACCCAGGAAATTCCGCTTAACAGCCGGACACAACTGGATGTCCAACTGCAAGAAGACATTACGGCCATTCCGGAGGTGACCGTCAATGCAGGTTATTACACTGTCAAAGAAAGGGAGCGTACCGGGAGTATTGCGCGGGTAAAGGCCAAAGAGCTGGAAAACCAGCCGGTGAACAATGCCTTGTCATCGGTACAGGGGCGTATGGCCGGGGTCAGCATCACCCAGGGCAGCGGGGTACCCGGAGGCGGGTACAACATCCAGATACGGGGTACCAACAGCCTGCGCCGCGACGGTAATTATCCCATGTACATCATTGACGGGGTGCCGGTAGCCCTTCAGTCGCCTTCTTCCCTTGGAGGCACCATCCTTCCTTTTGGAGAGATCGACCCGCTCAACGCCATCAACCCCAACGACATTGAAAGCATCGAGATTCTAAAGGATGCAGATGCCACGGCTATCTATGGTTCCCGTGGAGCCAATGGGGTGATCCTGGTCACTACAAAGAAAGGAAAGGCAGGCCAGAAAACAGCATTCAGCATAAACAGCAGTTACGGGGTAAGCCAGGTTGCGGGAAAGATGAAAATGATGAATACGCAACAATACCTTAACATGCGCCGACAGGCTTATGCCAATGACAAAATTACCAAATACCCGGCCAATGCATACGATATAAACGGCATCTGGGATGAAACCCGTTATACCGACTGGCAGGACAAGCTGATTGGCCGGACATCCACCAACTCCCTGGTACAGTTTTCGCTGAGCGGGGGAAGTGAAGACACCCGCTTTTTGATCAGCGGCAGCCACAATGAAGAAACCACAGTGTTCTCCGATGATTTTAAGTACAAAACCGACAACTTTTCCGGCAGTCTGAGTCACCATTCAAAGGACAATCGTTTTATCCTGAACGCCTCCGGCTTGTTCTCCAATCAGTCCAACAACCTGATCCAAAGCGAGGTCACCAGCCAGGCCCTTCGGTTGAGCCCTAATGCACCGGCCTTATACCAGCCAGACGGCAGCCTGAATTGGGAAAACAACACCTTCACCAACCCACTGGCGGATTACGAAAGTACCTACTCTTATAAAAGCAAGACGTTCAATACCGATATAAACATGCAGTACGAATTGCTGCCATCGGTTTATATGAAGGTAAACGGCGGGATAAGCTATACATCCTTTGATGAACTGATGCTCCGCCCCAATACCATGTACAACCCGGCTTACGGAATTACACCCGCCTATTCACAGGCTTTTAAAAACCTGAACCAGCAGTTTTCCTGGGTTCTGGAGCCCCAGTTGAATTACCGGCACACATTTAATGACCATCAGTTGGATGTGCTGGTGGGAGGAACCTCGCAGCAAACAGAGCGCACAGCATTGAACGTGATGGGCTACGGGTTTGAAAGCAATGCACTGATCACCAATCTGGCGGCCGCTGCCAACGTTACGATTACCGGAGACGATAAAGTGGAATATAACTATGCAGCGGTATTCGGACGCATCAACTACCAGTACAAAAGCCGGTATCTATTGAACCTCACCGGCAGAAGGGATGGTTCCAGCCGCTTCGGGGCTAACCAGCGCTTTGCCAGTTTCGGCGCTGCCGGAGGCGCCTGGCTGTTCTCCGAAGAAAACTTCCTGGCTGGAAATCCCTGGCTAAGCTTCGGAAAACTGCGGGCCAGCTACGGGATTACCGGCAGCGACCTCATAGGCGATTACCAGTACCTGGATACTTACACTGTCAGCAACACGCTGTATGGGGGCAATACCAGCCTGTATCCTTCCCGCCTGTATAACCCATACTTTAGCTGGGAGAAAACCACCAAGCTGGAAGCAGCTCTGGAACTAGGATTCCTGAAAGACCGCATACAGTTTAGTGCCGCCTGGTACCGCAACCGCTCGGGCAACCAGTTGGTAGGCATCCCGTTGCCCGGTACCACTGGGTTCAGCAACATACAGGCCAACCTGCCTGCCAAATTGGAAAACACGGGACTGGAACTGGAATTCAACACCACTCCCGTACAGACCGGCCGGTTCAACTGGACCAGCAATTTCAACATTAGTTTCCCGGAAACCAAACTGCTGTCCTTTCCCGGACTGGAAGGCTCTACCTATGCCAGCCAATACGTAGTGGGCTATCCCACCTCGATTATGAAGGTATATAATTACGAGGGAATCGATCCAAAAACCGGTCTCTATAAGTTCACCGACTACAACAACGACGGAAAGATCACTTCTCCTGATGATAACCAGATCATCGAAAAAGTAGCAGTAAAGTACTTTGGAGGCTGGTCGAACCGGTTCACGTACAATCAATGGGAGTTTTCCTTTTTGTTCCAGTTTGTTAACCAGAGGCAAATGAACTACAACAGCCTGATGCCACGGCCGGGCAGTATGTATAACCAACCAACAGAAGTGCTTGACGTATGGTCTCAAGACCATCCCGTCGGGCGGTACATGCCTTACTCCTCGGGAGCAAATGCACAGATCAACCGCCTGCACAGTTATTTTAGCAAAAGCACGGCTGCTGTCAGTGACGCTTCGTTTATCAGGCTCAAAAATATCCAACTGGGATACCGTCTGCGGGTAAACAAATACCTCCAGGATGCCCGGTTTTATGTGCAGGGACAAAACCTGTTGACCCTGACCCATTATTTCGGTCTGGACCCCGAGTTCAGTCTAACCGGCTTTTTGCCTCCCCTGAAAACCTGGTCGTTTGGGGTTCAACTTAACTTTTAAAAACTTAACGTATGAAAAAGATATCGCTCATTTTTTACATCGGGGCACTGCTCCTGGCCTCCTGCGAGAACCTGGTAGAAGTAAACGATCCCACCAATCAATTGGGGACAGCGCAGGTGTTTGAAGATGTTCAGACTGCCAATGCTGCCCTGGCAGGCCTCTACGCCGATTTGCGCGACCAGTCGGTTATTTCGGGCGCCGGTTACTATGCAACCAGCACCCTGGCCGACTCTTATGCCGACGACTTGGATTGTTACAACAACGATCAGAACGGTGCAATGGATATTTACCGAAACCAACAACAGGAAACCAACACGATGATTGCAAGCATTTGGAATACGGCTTATAAACAGGTCTATTATGCCAATTCCATCATTCACGGGGCTGAAAATTCAACTGCCCTGTCTGCCGCTGATAAAAACCGGTTGAAGGGGGAAGCCCTGCTGGTACGCTCCCTGCTTTATTTTTACCTGCAGCAGCTCTTTGGTGACATCCCTTATACCGCCAGCCTGGACTATGAGTATAACCGGAGTTTAAGCAAAACGGGATCAGCGATGTTGCTGGAGCAACTGGAGCTCGACCTGAAAGAAGCCGTTTCCCTTTTGGAAGACAATTATCGCGATGCGGAGCGTATTTACCCCAATCGCAAAGTGGCGGAACTCGTATTGTCCAGAGTGTATTTAACCGAACATAAGTATCTGCAGGCCGAACAACTGGCCAAAGGGATAATGCAATCGCCTTTATACCAGTTTCAGCCCGATCTGAACGAAGTGTTTCATAACACCGGCAGTCACATCCTTTGGCAGCTGAGCCCGCAGAACAGCGGAGACGCTACAATAGAAGCATCATTTTATTATTTCTCCGATGCTGCACCAAATGCCTATACCCTGACTCCGGCACTAGTCAGCAGCTTCGCGGATGATGACCTGCGCAAACAGGCATGGATGGCCAAAGTCAGCTTTAATGGCAGTTCCTGGTACAGGCCTTACAAATACAAGAATTTATCAGGCACCAACACCAATGAATATTCGGTGGTTTTCCGGCTGGAAGAAGTGAATTTTATCCTGGCAGAGGCCCTGTCCAAACAAAACCGGCTGAATGATGCTTTGCCTTACCTGAACGCAACCCGCGAACGGGCGGGTTTAAGCGCCCTTACCTCTTTATCTGCGGAGGGTTTTACAAATGAACTCCTGGCCGAAAAACGGCGCGAATTCTTTTCCGAGTTTGGACACCGTTTTTTCGACCTGAAACGACTGGGGCGCCTGGATGAATTAAAAACCTTGAAAACAAACTGGGCAGGTTTCAAAAGCCTGTGGCCATTGCCCCAAAACGAGCTGTTGCTCAATACTAATTTATCCCCGCAAACCCCCGGCTATTAAGTATGAAATCCTTATACCCCTTGTTCTTCCTGTGCCTGCTGCTTGCGGCAGGCCGGGAATTAACAGCGCAAAACTATCCGGATGAGCTGCGGAAAACGGCAAACAGACATTACCTGCTTACCGGGCTGAAGATGAACGAAGACGGCAGGTGGCTGACCGCCTGGAAATCGTACGACCTGAATCAGGACACACTTTTAATTTTTGACAGCCAGGCTGTAGGAAAGCCTGTCGGTTACCGGACAAAAGCCGAGTGCATAGTTTTTCTTGACAACGACCGGGTACTGATAAAAAAACCACAACAGGCAGAACTGCTGAATTTGATCAATCAAACGGAGGACTGTTTTAAAGGGGTAAAACAACTTCAGTTGCTGAACAACAAAAAACGGTTTGTATTGCACTATGATCCGATAAGAGAAAACAGGCTCGAACTGCGGAATATCAACGGAGAACTGGTTAATGAAACCAGTCGGGTGAGCCGGTTTTATATCACCAAAGATGATCTCATTTATGCCATTATAGAAAACGAAAATAACGGTTTTGATGTTCTCCGGATCGGTGAACAAAACACAGAGAAAGTGTACCATACAGCTTGCAAAATTTTATCCCTTACTATTGACCCCGATGGAATGGGAATAATGGTCCATGAGCAAAATCCGGAAGACTCCATACTGAATGTGGTGTACCTGGACCTAAAAACAAAAACCTCCTTTTCATTAAACGAAGTGTTGCTCGGGTCTTTCCAGCGGGCTTTTACAGAAGTGATCAGCGAGGGGAGCATTTATTTTTTAAAACTTTGGGTAAACAAGCCGCAAAAAGACACTTCCCTTGTCGATATCTGGTATGGCAACGACAATCGACTGGAAGAGAAGTTCAGTTCTCCCATTGATGTATTGACCTATGTATGGGAACCCCGTA
>JAJZQD010000090.1 GCA_021847735.1 Bacillota bacterium
CGGGCTGGTTTATGCTGATATTATTAATACGGTGAGCAAACGGTATGCTCAGGAAATCCAGACTCCGGAGTATGGCGAGGGGTTTGAGGGCCTGCTGAAAATCAGGTCTCAGGACCTCCACGGCATTGTTAACGGACTAAATTACCACGAGTTCAATCCAAAAACGGATCCCCGGATCTTCCGGCATTATGATGTCAATTCTGTTGAGGATAAAAAAGAAAACAAATATGGCTTGCAGAAAGAGATGGATTTGCCGGCCGGTGATGTCCCGGTTATTGGATTGGTATCCCGGTTGGTTGATCAGAAGGGGTTAAACCTGATCGCTGAAGTTATCGATGAGCTGATGGAGGAAGAAATCCAGTTTATTGTTCTGGGAGAAGGCGACAAATATTATGAAGAATTGTTCGCTGGGCTCCGCAGGCGTTATCCTCATAAAGTCGGAGCATATCTGGGCTTTAACGGGATCCTGGCCCAGCGGATATACGCCGGGGCCGATATGTTCCTGATGCCCTCCAGGTTTGAACCCTGCGGTCTGGGGCAGTTAATCAGCCTGCGTTACGGCACTATCCCCATTGTCAGGGCCACCGGCGGTTTGGCGGATACCATTGTTGACTTTGACCCCCATACCGGGTCCGGTAATGGCTTTTCCTTTGAGCCTTATCAGGCCGCGGCTATGACAGACGCTATCCAACGGGCGCTGCATGTTTACAGGCAGCACCCCGATATGTGGACCAGGCTGGTCCGGGCTGCCCTTGAACAGGACTTTTCCTGGAACCGGTCAGCTGCCGAATACCTGGAACTATACGACCTGGCGATAAACAAACATACCAGAGTATACCAGACTGTGTAGAAAATATCCATAGTAACGTTGACCTCAATTTCCTGTCGCAGGGGGTATGGTATAAACGCGAGTGACTTTCGCTCCACTGCGTAGTCCTGCTATTTACTCATTCTGTGGATAAAGGTCGTGTTCCGCGGCGTATTGTAAATGTTCGGGAGCCGGCCAGACTCTTTATCCACAGAATGAGTAAAGCAGGACTAACTTGTTCCACAATGTCACTCGCTTTTTATACCATACCCACCGCTATACTATTAAAGAGGTCAACTTTGCTTGATGGGGCACTAGTGTGGAGGACTTACGCAGTTGGTAGGCCCTATAATATAGACGTTCCCCGGATCGAAAAAGTTCAGGCATAAGACTCCCGCTTTTGGAAAACCATATTAATAAAAGTAAAGGGGAGCTTATCATGGAGCATCAGGAAACCATAGAAACCCTGAATCACTTGCTGCAGGGAGCATTTATTGGCATCGATTCCTATAACCGGTATCTGAACCATGTTGAGGATTATGACCTGCGTCACCGGCTGGAGAAACAGGAACTGCTGCACCGGCGGATTGCCCATGAATTGGCGTCCCATATCCGTGATCTTGGCGGCGAACCCAGCGACAGCGCAGGTTTTAAGGGTAATATGGCCAATCTGATGAACAATCTGCATCTCACCGGCAGCCGGTCTACTTTTGAAATTCTTGATATGGTATCTGACGGGCTGAAGATGGCCATTGACAGCCTGGAGCAGGCTGCCATGGAACTGGACGGCGATTCCAGGGCGCTGGTGGAAAAACACCTGACCCAGGACCGGGTTATGTTCAGAGAAATTGAAGAATACAAGCGGCGCGCCCTGCACTAATTTTTTTGCCGGAAAATATCGGAAAATTTTCTTGGACAAAGTGTCATAAAAGCCTGTCCCCCCTAATATAGATTTAATGTATAGGACAAACATTAAAAATATCAGGGAGGGACAAGTAATGAATATTAAGGTGAGCGGGAAAAAGATTTTGGCCGGAGTGGGTATCTTGCTGTTGTTGGGCTTAACTGCCGGCTGCAGCGCCAGTGAGAAAATCTCCTGGGAACGCCTGGCCCAGACCCATGAGGATTTGGTTTTCGGGAGGAATCTGAGAAGCGACGAAGCGGCCAATACCAGCACTGCAGCGACTGTTGTGGAGGAAGAACAGGCTGACTTGGCGCAGGACACAGTGGACCGGACCGGCATTAAGGCGGAGCAAAAAGAAAAAACCGCCCCAAAAGCGCCGGCCAAAGTCAAAGTTACTTTGTATTTTGCTAACGCTGACGGAGAACTGGTGGCGGAGGAGAGGACACTGGCAGGAGTAACAGGCGTAGCCAGGGCAACCATCGTGGAAATGATCAAAGGCCCTCAGGATAAAAAACTTTCACGCACCATTCCGGACGGCACTAGATTAATAGACATCGATGTGCATGACGGGCTGGCCACTGTGAATTTTTCCAGAGAGTTCGTGGATAACCACGGCGGCGGTTCGTCTGGCGAACTGGTGACAGTTTATTCAGTAGTGGATACCCTTGCCCAGTATCCTACAGTGAAAAAAGTGCAGTTCCTGGTGGAGGGACAAAGAGTGGAAACTCTCGCCGGACATATGGATTTGGCAAATCCGGTCGAACGAAATACCGATATAATTAAGGAAAAATAGCCCTTTCTCTGAAAGGGTTTCTTTTTTTGCAGTTTTTCGCTAATAAAGGGAACAAAATTGGTAATAATTTCGTATTAAACTTTAGAGCCTATTTTAACGATATTATTAAAGATACAGAATGCTGGATAATTTGTCTTATTCTAGGAAGGTAATTCGACATCTCTGTCGAATAAAATAAAAGGTTACCATAATTTTCATGTGAAGGAGGTGAAAACTACGACTACAAGAAGGTTTTCCAGAATAGATACAACTGTTCTTGTCTCCCTGTTAGCCTTGTTTCTGCTTGTGTTTTCGGCCCTGAATGCCGGAGCTGTGGTAATGAAGGTAGCCATGGTTAAGGCGGCTTCCGTTAACGTCCGTTCTGGTCCGGGGACAGATTACGCCAAAATCGGCTCAGTTGACAAAGGGGACAAGCTTATTGTCATAAAAGTGACCGGCGACTGGCGTCAGGTTATCCTGGCCGACGGTAAGCCCGGTTGGATTAACAGTTCTTATCTGGCTTTACTGCAGACTAAGCCGCGCTTTACCCTGAAGACCGCTGCAGCTAAGCCGGCACAGCCGTCGGCGGTAACTTTTGCAGTTAACGGTGACGGTCAGACCGGTGTGGTTGTGGCTGACAAGGTCAATGTGCGTTCCGGACCAGGTACAGTGTATAAGATTGTAGCTGTGGCTGCCAAAGCCACCCGGGTTTCTGCCTTCACTGAAAAGGACGGCTGGTCCGGAGTGAAGCTGCCGGACGGGACCAAAGGCTGGATGGCCAGCCGGTATGTTGATTTCCGCTCAGAGACAGCCTCCAGGGGTGGAGAACAGGGCACCCAGCCGCCGACAACCGGGCAGCCTGCGACCAATCAGCCACCTGCAAGCAACCCATCGCCCAGCTCATCGCCGGTGGTTTCTCCCGCCAATCCGCCTGTCGACTCCACTGTATATCTGCCGCAGACGCAGCCGGCGACAAAACTCCTCAAACTGGAACCGGTCGAGAGTGACACGGGCAGTGAAGCTATTGCTATCACCGGTGACAGCGCCATCAGTTATACAGTCACGAGAATGAAAGATCCCGAGCGCCTGGTGATTGATATCCGAAACGCCGATAAGGGTGATATTGCCGAACTTATACCGGTAAACCAGGAATATCTCAGTCAGGTCCGGGTTTCCCAGTTCAGCTTAAACCCAATGACTGTGAGGATTGTGGCTGATCTGAGCAAGGTTTACGCTTATAAGCTCGCTTTATCCGCTGATAAACATATCCTGACGGTGAGTTTCAGCGAACCCACGATCAGAGGCAAGACCATTGTGGTAGACGCCGGACACGGCGGCTATGACCCCGGAGCTAAGGGAGTTACGGGCTTAGAAGAAAAGAAAGTCAATCTGGACATCGCCCTCAAGGTCCAGAAACTCCTTACAGATATGGGCGCCAATGTAATTATGACCCGCAGCGATGACACCTTTATCCCCTTAAGCCAGCGGGCCACGATCGCTAATAACGCTTACGCAGACGTCTTTGTATCTATCCATTCTAATTCCAGCACCAGTCCTTCCCTGGGGGGTACCTCAACATACTACTACGCGCCGGGTTCCAATGCATTACTGTACAGCCAGCTGGCCCAACGCTCCAGCCTGGCGGAGAAGGTGCAGTACCAATTGGCACAGAACCTCGGTATCAGGAACATCGGCACTCTGACAGCTAATTTTGCTGTCCTGCGTGAAACTACCATGCCCTCTATCCTGGCCGAAATTGCCTTCCTCTCCAATAAATCGGAGGAAGCCTTGCTGAAGGACGACGCCTTCAGGGACAAGGCCGCCCAGGCCATTGCCCAGGGCCTGGTGGAATATTTTGCGAGTCCGATGTAAAGCCACGAATAATGTAATTCAGAGTCAATGGCGGAAAAGACTGCGCCATTGACTCTTTTTATTTAATAAATAACTTCTTAATAATATTGTCGAATTATATATAAATATAGAATAATTTGTATTATTTTTCTTATTGTAATATAACAAATAACCTGAGACAATTGTAGTAAATGAATTGTCAAAAAATAGCATAATACCCCGAAAAAGGTAAACCTACCGAAAGGTGGGGGCACAAAGCTGCGGGTCTAACACAGTTTTTTACTGTAATGACGGCCGAGCTACCGAGGATTAAGTGTTTAGCAACTTTGGACATGCACCTATCTGAGGAGTCTGGATAGGTGTTTTTTTTATATAAACTTAATTTTAAGAGGAGGTTGTAAAGTGGTTTGTCGTGCTTTAAAAGTCATGCTGCAAAATGTCTCTTAACTATTTCTTTGTCATTGTTTTTTCTTGGCGTAAGTCTTGCTGTGGGAGAAACATTACATGCCAATGCTTCTGTAATGATATCTCCGGGAATCCCGGAAAAACCGGATGAGACCATCACGTTGTCGTATTTTACCAAGAATCTAATGGTTAATTATGTGGGGGGATCTGTTTATTTCTCATCCGACCCTTTTGGGATCGGCGCATTTAAGGTCTATGACCAGTTAAGTGTACGGGTGAACCATGAGGATGGGTCGACGGACGGATTTGTTGCAACCTATACTTACCCCTCAGACCCAGCCACCCCGGTGGTAGACATGACAAATATGCTTGAACCGGGTTCAAATTATATCGAGATAAGGATAAACGATATCTGGGTCCATAAACAGTATAGTACTCCCTTATGGATTGTCGGCGCGGATGTTTCTCCCGAGAATATTGTCAACCAGGGTCCAATAGACCCTCAGTCGTTACAGGCAGATCCGGTTGATACTTCCACCGGAGCCCATCTAATAAATCGCACACTATTTAATATAGGCGGGGCACAACCGATTTTGTTTAATGCCAGGTATAACTCGACCCTCCTCAAAGAAGGGCCGTTAGGCAAAGGCTGGAACCATAATTTTGAGACCGGTTTGGAATTTTTGCCGGATGGAGCAATAAATGTCCGCTGGAACGCCGGCCTGAAAAACCGTTTTGTTGGAGGGCCTACAGAATTATATTCTTTAGAGCGATCAGCATTATATGACAGCCTGATCAAAAATGCAGATGGCAGTTATACTTTAACCCGCAAAGATCATAGTGTATATGTGTTTAATGCTGCAGGGCAGTTGGTTGAAGAGAAAAACGGGCACGGCCAGTCCCTGACAATGTCATATGAAGCCGGTCGTGTACGGACTGTCACCGAGCCTGTATCAGGCCGTTCAATAACTGTAAATTACAATGTATACGGTTTGGTTGACAGGGTTTACGAAAATGGACTAAACAGGTACGTAGCTTTTGAATATAACTACCCCGAAAATACCCTGAGCAAGATTACTGACGTTAAGGGACAAAGCACTGCTTATACATATTATCCTGATAACAGGATTAAATCGGCGACGGATTTTGAAGGGAATCAGTTATTTTATAATACATATGACGAAAAAGGGCGTGTTGCCAC
>JAJZQD010000091.1 GCA_021847735.1 Bacillota bacterium
CGATCTTTGGGGCTGATAAGGTGGTTTACCCCGAGAGAGATATGGGAGTACGGGTGGCCCACGGCCTGGTGGCAACCAATGTCCTGGACCATATTGAGCTTTCATCAGAGCATAGTATTCTGGAGGTTATTGCTCCTCAGTCCCTGGTAGGTAAAACCTTACGTCAGTGTGAACTGCGGGGCCGTTATGGGGTTACTGTCCTGGCGATTAAGCGGGGAAATCAAATCGTGGTGTCCCCTGAGGCCGACCAGTCCATCCATGCTAATGACATTCTGGTATGTGTCGGCGAAAACGATAATCTGCAAAGTGTGCAATTGGATTGATAACCACCGCAGTTATTCATTTGGAGTCATAATTTTTTTGAATTACAATATTGGGGATTGCGGGGGGAATTGCTTTGCAGATTTTATTAGAAAAACAAGAGATGCGAAACTATAGCCGCAAAGGCGGCTTATTAAACAAGCTGACCCCGGCCCAGATTCTGGTCCTGGGTTTTGCCGCTGTAATATTGATGGGGGGTCTCCTACTAACTCTTCCAATAGCCAGTACATCCGGCCAGGCCACATCTTTTGTTGACGCCCTCTTTACGTCAACTTCCGCGGTATGTGTCACAGGCTTGGTGGTTGTCGACACCGGCACCCACTGGACGGTTTTCGGACAAGTGGTTATTATGCTGCTAATCCAGGTGGGCGGATTGGGTTTTATGACTGTGGGCACCCTTTTTGCCATGCTCCTGGGAAAACGCATTAACCTGAAGTCACGGATATTAATCCAAGAGGCATTAAATAACCTAAGGATAGAAGGTATAGTCCGGCTTGTCAGGTATGTACTGATGGTGACTTTTACCGTGGAAGGTACTGCAGCCTTGATTTTGGCAGTCAGGTGGTCTTTTGACATGCCCTGGAAAAAAGCCCTGTATTTCGGCATATTTCATGCCGTATCAGGGTTTAACAACGCGGGTTTTGACCTTTTCGGGGATTTCCGCAGTATTACCGGTTATGTTGATGACATCACTGTAAATCTTGTCATTGCCGGTTTGATTATCATAGGCGGGATAGGTTTCGTAGTGATTGCTGATACCATTCAGCACCGTAATTGGCGAAACTTTAGCCTGCACACCAAAATGGTGCTGACCACAACGGCCTTCATGATTATCGGCGGGACAGCGGCCATCTTTGCCCTGGAATACACGAATCCCCAGACTATGGCCCCATTGACCATGAAAGGAAAGGTGCTTTCCGCTTATTTTCAGTCAGTAACACCGCGGACTGCCGGTTTTAACACTTTATCCATCAGCGGGCTCCGCAGCGCTACCCAGTTTCTTATTGTTATCCTGATGTTTATTGGCGCGTCGCCGGGTTCCACAGGCGGCGGGATTAAAACCGCCACCTTTATGACTTTGGTAATAGCATTCTGGGCTGTTGTCCGGGGTCATGAGGACGTACAGGTTTTCAAACGCCGCATTCCCAAAGAGATTGTGGACAGGTCTCTAATCATCTTCATGGCTGCCCTGGGGCTGGTCAGCGCGGTGACAATGTTTTTAGCCATTACCGAAAAAGCTGATTTCCTGACAATTTTGTTTGAGACTACTTCTGCCTTTGGCACGGTTGGGTTAAGCATGGGTTTGACACCAAGTTTGACCGTTATTGGCCGGCTGTTGATCACCCTGACAATGTTTGCCGGCAGGGTCGGGCCCCTGACTATTGCTTTTGCCGTGGCCCAGCGGCACCATAAAGATAGCTTTAAGTCCGCCCAGGAGAAAATCATGGTCGGGTAAGCTTATAACTTGGCAGTATTGGCGCCGTGACCTGGAAACAATATAATTTCTTTTAGCGAAAGGAGCCGCAAATATGGAACCCAAAGTACAGTTGATTGTTGCTATTATTATCTTTATTGGTACATATGCCTTGATTATGAGCGAAAAAATTCACCGGAGCCTTGTGGCCCTGGGCGGCGGTATCCTCATGCTGCTGCTGGGCATCCTGAATTTTGAGGAGGCCAAAAGGGCCATAGAATTAAATACTATCGGGCTTTTGATTGGGATGATGATTATTGTTGGAATCACCCGTAAGACCGGAGTTTTTGAATACCTGGCCATTAAGGCCGCCCGGTGGGCGCAGGGCAGACCATTTAAAATTATGTTAGCTTTATCCGCCATCACCGCGCTTGTATCTGCCTTGCTCGACAATGTCACTACTGTTCTTCTGGTAGTACCAGTGACCTTTTCCATAGTTTATGCCTTGGAATTAAACCCCATACCTTTTCTGATATCGGAAATCATGGCCTCTAACATCGGGGGTACGGCCACCCTTGTCGGGGACCCCCCCAACATCATGATAGGGAGTGCCGTGCCTGCGCTGACGTTTATGAAATTTGCGACCAACCTCGCTCCCATCAATGTCGTGATATTCTTTGTGAATGCGGGCCTTTTATGCTGGATATTCCGGAAGGAACTAATTTACAACGAGAAGCTTGCTGCCAAGATGAATACCATGAATCCCATCGAAAAAATTAAAGATTTTGCCCTAATGAAGAAAAGCCTTTGGGTGATAGGTTTTACCATTGTCGGTTTTGTGCTGCAGCAGTTCCTGCATTGGGATTCCTCTGTAGTAGCACTGGCTGGGGCAGTAGTGCTGATGATTATTGCCCGGGAGGAACCCGAGGAAGTCTTTTTATCTGTGGAATGGCCAAGTATTTTCTTCTTTGTAGGCCTGTTCGTTTTGGTTGGGGGGCTGGAAAAGGTCGGAGTTATCCGGGCCATTGCCGGGGGGGCTTTGAAGCTGACGGGCGGGGCCATGGTCACAACCTCGATGCTAATCCTCTGGTTGTCGGCTATTTCCTCAGCTCTTATAGATAACATTCCTTTTGTAGCAACGATGATACCTTTGATTAAGACGATGGGGCAAATGGGGGCGATTACCAACCTTGAGCCTTTTTGGTGGGCCCTTTCCCTAGGCGCCTGCTTGGGCGGTAACGGGACCTTGATTGGGGCTTCCGCCAACGTTATTGTGGCAGGGATTGCGGAAAAAAACGGTGTTATAATGTCATTCTGGGGATTTACTAAAGTGGCGTTCCCTTTGATGATTGTATCCATTTTAATCAGTACAGCCTACATTTACTTGGCGTACCTGGTATAGTTTTCCGTTGATTTATTTTTGGTTATAAAATTATTGGCACTGATTTTGCTTTACAATAATTGAGATATCTGTTTTTGCTGTAGGAGGTGAACCTCGAACCAGCCGACCTTCCAAAATATAATAAAACCGGTGTGGTAAACCGTTGGGATAAGGTCGGGCCTGTGTCCCAATCTTACGGTGAAATCACACCGTTCGTGTATGAACCGGTCAATGGCGCCCGGTTATTGAGGAGACTGGTCCCAAACTAAGCAATATATAGAACTATTGATTTTTCACTACCCAGAGTGTCTTTCTCAGTACCACTTAACCGAATAGCAATAAACTGATTTGGGGTTAAAAATGCGGATTATAGAAAATAATTTGATTTTGCACATATTTTGTATTGTATGGAGCAATCCCAACCGCGTGTTAAATCGGTTGATTGCCTGCGACCGGTCATTGTCTTCCATATCGGGATGTTGAACCGATTACAGGATTTCCTTATTAAAATGGTTGGGACCTCAATTGTTGGTGGGGGTGTAATTTTTAGTCACCCCGTTATCTACCAAAATAGAGGGAAGGGATTAACCAAATGTTCAGATCGTTACGAAAGTTCCTGCTCGGGAAACCAATGGAAACGGCCCGTATGGACCACGAACGTTTTTCTGTTTTTAAAGGACTGGCTGTTCTTTCATCTGACGCCTTGTCTTCTGTTGCATACGCCGGTGAAGAAATACTGATTATTTTGGTGCCGGTGATTGGAATCGCATCATTTAAGTTTATTACTCCGATTTCTGCTGCGATAGTAATTCTTTTATTTATTGTATCCACCAGTTATAAGCAGATAATTGACGCGTTTCCCAAAAGCAGCGGCGGCGCCTATATTGTAGCCAAGGAACATTTGAGCATCAATGCCGGGCTTGTAGCCGGTTGTGCACTGCTATTTGATTACATTTTGACAGTAGCTGTTTCCGTATCTGCGGGGGTTGCTGCCTTCACCTCCGCATACAATCCCGCCCAAAAGTATACTGTAGATATCTGCCTTGCTGTAATCGTACTTTTGGTAATATTTAATTTAAGAGGTATCTCTGAATCTGCCACTATCTTTAGCTATCCAACTTATTCCTTTGTTGTGGGCATGTTTTTGCTTGTTGGATTAGGATTTTACAAGTATTTTCTGGTAGGTGCACCTGTTCCCGTACCGCCAACCCTGCCTTCGGCCGCCAATATAAGTACTATGGCTTTGATTTGGCTATCACTCCGGGCATTTTCATCAGGTTGTGCGGCCCTGACCGGAGTAGAGGCCGTGAGCAATGCCGTACCCAACTTCAAAGTGCCGGAAAATAAAAATGCAAAAATGGTGCTTACCATTCTGGCAGCCCTGCTTTTTATAATGTTTGCCGGATTGGCGGTCCTGACCAGAAAGCTCCACATCACCCCGGCTCTTGATATGACGGTCATCTCTCAGGTAGCCGAGGCTGTGTTTGGCAGAGGGATACTGTTCTACTTATTCCAGGCCAGTACTTTTATCATCCTGACCCTGGCGGCCAACACCGCCTTCAACGGCTTTCCTATGCTTGCTTCCCTGATGGCCAAAGACGGCTTTTTACCGAGGTATTTAGCACTGCGCGGTGATAAGCTGGTATTTAGTAATGGTATCGTGTTGCTGGGGTTATTGGCCGGAGTTTTGTTGGTTATTTTCGGTGGGATTACGACTCGGTTGATTCCCCTGTACGCGGTCGGTGTCTTTGCCTCCTTCACTCTGGCCCAGGCCAGTATGGTGAAAAGGTGGCTTACCCATAAGACGGGCCAGTGGCGCACTAAACTGGCTATCAACGGTCTGGGCGCCATTGTCACCGGAACTGTAACCATTGTAATCGCAGTTACTAAATTTATCCACGGCGCATGGGTTATTCTTGTTCTTATTCCGATTTCAGTCGTCGTTTTGCGGGCAGTCTACAACCATTATCAGGACGTAAAATTACAGCTGGATTTTGACAACTACCGGCACCTTGACGGAGTGAAACACAAGATTATTATTCCGGCGGCCAGCCTCACCAATGTAGTGGCTAACACGGTGGATTTTGCCAGGGAACTGAGTAATGACATCGAAGTGGTGCATATTTCCACTGACAGCGAGTTTACGGAGAAGTTCCGTAAAAAGTGGGAAATCTGGAAGCCTGGCGTCAAATTGGTAGTTGTTGAATCTCCCTACCGGGAAGTTATGACCCCACTGGTTAATTACATTGTGACAGCTAATGACAACAAGGAAGCTGGTGAAGGGGTAATAGTGCTTATTCCGGAATTTATCACCCGGAAATGGTGGCACAGGTTTCTCCATAACCACACCGCTTTAATCCTGCAAAACCTGCTGGTGTTTCAGGCTGACATAGTTGTGACAGCCGTGCCGTACCACCTGAGTAAGTAAAGAAAAATATGGGTGGTCGGACGGCTGATTCCAATATGAATCAGCGCCAGTAAACGGTTTGCCGGATTTATATGGGAGTTTTTGCGGGATTTGATTCCGGGTCGAATCAAGCTGCTGCCGCCGGTGCCATTTAATAGTTTGTAAACCGGGTAATTATTGAGAAAAACGAAATTGGCATCATTTTTGCATTAATGGGTAGGTGCATCGTTATGATACCGAAAGGAGGTGGGAGGCAAGAATGAGCAAGGAGTCAGTTTTAAACAAATTAAAGGAATCTATTGAGCAGTTGGACAAGGGTATGGCCGAGGAGGGTGCAAGAGAAGCGGTATCCGAGGGGATTGACGTTATGGATGCTATCCAGAACGGACTGGGACGTGGTATGAACACCATCAGC
>JAJZQD010000092.1 GCA_021847735.1 Bacillota bacterium
GTTTGTAATCGTCCCGGATTTGTTGGACCAGATCAGGGCATCTTATGACACCTCCAACCGTGATACCGAACATGACCTGATGGATTCAGCCCGTAGTGTCGGAGTGCTTATCCTTGACGATTTGGGGGCCCATAATTATACCGACTGGGTTAGAAATAAACTTTACACTATCATCAATTATCGGTTAAACAACCGGCTGCCGACATTGATTACGACGAATCTCGATTTAAACGAATTGGAACAATACCTGGGTCAACGGACAACCTCCCGGATTATCCAAATGTGCAAATTTTACAGGCTATTGGTAGAGACAGATATCCGAATTCTTATGCGGCGTGAACGGGATACGCCATAGTACCGAAGAAAACAGACAACACAAGTATTATCTGGTATAATAGGAAGAAAGGCCTATCTTGAAGGTGAGGCGGAAGAATTGTTTAATAGAGCAAAAGTTGTTGTAGTTGTTGCGGTGATATTGTCTCTTATGGTTCCCGGAGTTGCTTTGGCCAAAGAGTTTCCGGATGTAATAGCAGGTCACTGGGGGCAAAAGGAGATTCAGGGAATGTCTGACCTGGGTTTTATTGCCGGAAACCCTGACGGCAAATTTTATCCTGATAACCCTATCACCAGGGCTCAATTTGCTGCCATTATCGTGAAAGCTTTAAAACTGCCGGTAAATGCGGTTCAGCAGCCAACTTTTAAAGATGTCAACAAAAAGCATTGGGCTTTGGGAGTTGTTGAAGCTGCCAGTAAAGCAGGTTTTATCATGGGAAGTCAGGGCTTGTTCCGTCCTGATGATATGATCAGCCGTCAAGAAATGGGCGTAATTGTCATGAAAATAAGCGAAAAACATGGATATGCCGGAGACGGTTCCACAGCTTTTTTGGGTCAATACCGGGACAATGCTGAGGTTTCTCAATGGGCAGCCGCAAAATTAAGTGATGCGGCGAAATTTGGCTATATAGAGGAGTTCCACTTTTCAGATGAACACTTCGGGATTCAATCGGCTCAACACAATCGAGTTTTGGCTCCACTTAACGCTGCCACCAGGGCCCAGGCGTCAGTTGCCGTCTATAAAGTACTGGTCAAAACAGGCCTGATTTAGAAAGCCAAAACTTATTGCATGAATAATACTGAAATGTTATAATACACTTAAATTGAGACATTTTAATATCAGTCTGATAGGTGACTCTACGGAGTTGAAAAGGGAAGTCTGGTGAAAATCCAGCGCGGTCCCGCCACTGTAACAGGGAGAATCCCGCAATTGCCACTGGGCGTAAGACGCCTGGGAAGGCGCGGGGGACGATGATCTGCTAGTCAGGAGACCTGCCTATCTTAGGTTTACCGTTAATACCTTCGATTGAGGGGGAGGTGGGCATAGCAGGACTACTTTTTGTAGTTTCCCTCAGTCTACCCAGGCTGAGGTTTTTTGTTTGTTAGGTCCTGGTCACCAAAGCTTTGCCTGCCGAAATTTATTGCCGCTGATTACTCGGAAAGAGGTTGAAGAAATTTGCATATTCAAGACGGTTTCCTAACGGGCCAGTGGGCTGTCACATGGTTTGGCACGGCATCGGTTTTTGTAGCCAAAGGAATATATGATGTTACAAAAAAGGCCGAAAAAATTTTGATGTTTAAGCCATTACTGGGTTTGGTCAGTGCCGCAGTATTTTTTATTTCACTGCTGCCGATTCCTGTACCCATTACCGGTACATCTTCACATCCTTGCGGTACTCCGCTTGCCGCGATTTTAGTAGGTCCCTTTGTCAGCATTGTTTTAAGTGTTGTATCACTTTTACTGCAAGCCCTCTTTTTTGCCCACGGGGGCATTACTACTTTGGGAGCCAACGTTATGTCAGAGGGCGTGATCGGTTCTTTGGTGGGTTATGTTATATTCCGGCTGGGCAGGAAAATGGGTTTTTCACTGGGCATTGCTGCCGGTATAGCTGGTTTTGCCGGCGACATAGCTGTTTACTGCACAACTTCGCTGGAATTGGCCCTGGGTATGCCGGGAGTACATAACTTGACAGCAGCCAAAGCATTTCTTGCATTTTCCGGGTTATATTTGCCTACCCAGCTGCCATTAGCGATTCTGGAAGGACTGGTTACAGGGGCAATGTTAAAGTATATTGCCAAAGTAAGGCCTGATATCCTTTATAATCTGGGGATTTTGGAAAAACCGGAAAAATAGGATGTGATAATTATTATGATTAAAAAGGTAGTTTTAGTTTTAGTTTTAGTAACTGCTATAGTTTTATTTATTCCTTCTGCTGCCCTGGCCGGTCAGAAATGGCAGGGTACTGATGATCTGCTCGACAGTAAAATGAAGCAAATTACAGGGGTTGCCGCTAAAAAACCACTGGTCGACGTGAACCAAGGGAATTTGGGATTGTTCCTTTTTGCGGCAGGTGGCTTTACGGCAGGTACGGTTTTTGGGTATCAATGGAGAAGGCTATTTCATGAAAAGGCGGGGACCGGGAATGATTAAAGAATCATATTTTGCCGTTGATGCTTTAACCCAACGGGATAATTTATTTACCAGAATGGATGCCCGGGTTAAGGTTATTTTAAGTATTACTGCCCTGATTGTTTTATTGGCAATCCCGGGCGTGAAATTTGCCTTGGGATTAGTTGGACTAATTATGGCAGCCCTGTTCCTGATTAGGATACCGCTTAAATTGGTTATCGGCCGGATTGCAGTTCCACTGATATTTGGCATATTTGTATTTTTGCTGTTACTGTTTTTCCAAAACGGCCACCCAATCTTTACCTTGCATGTTCTGGGATCAAACATTGCAGGCACCCGGGAAGGCTTTATACTCGGCACCACCATCCTTGCCAGGATTACTGCCAGTGTTTCCCTGCTGCTGTTTTTGAGTGTAACCACTCCGGTTCATGAATTGGGGCATGCCCTGATATATCTGAGATTTCCCAAGGTGATTGTAGAAATTATGCTTCTTACATACAGGTATTTATTTGTCCTGTGGGATGAGGGCATGCGGATCAGGCAAGCTCAAACCCTTAGGATGGGCTATCCTGACGGACGAGGAATCAGGACTTGGAAACGGAGTGTCAAGTCAATCAGTACTTTAATGGCTATGGTGTTTATCCGGGCGTATGACAGGGCGGAAAGTACATTTGACGCTATGCAGGCGCGTGCCTATAACGGAAATGTTACGGGCGGTCATTATAAGAGTTGGAAAACCAAGGGGATGCAGCCATGGTCTTAGAAGCGAAAGAAGTGCAATTTTCTTATAGTGATGGAACAACTGCCTTAAAGGAAATTAACCTGCACATTCCGCGGGGACATTTTTGCGCCCTGTTAGGCCCAAATGGTGTGGGCAAAACTACCTTTTTCAAGGTTCTGATTAACCTGCTCAAGCCCAGCCAGGGAGAAGTGAGGTTGGATGGACAACCTGTAAGCAATTATTCCAGGGCCGAACTTTACCGGCGCATCGGCTTTGTGTTTCAGGACCCCAATGACCAGTTATTTGCACCGACTGTAGGCGAGGATGTTGCTTTCGGGCCGACTAATCTCAAATTTCCACCGGCGGAGATTGCCGCAAGAGTTCAGACTGCGTTGGAACTTGTAGGGATTCCCCAGCTGATTAATAAACCGATTCATTACCTCAGCTATGGACAGAAAAAAAGGGCTTCTATAGCCGGTGTTTTAGCGATGAGACCCCAAATTATGATTCTTGATGAGCCTACGGCTGGCCTCGACCCTTTGGGGGTGAGGGAAATCATGAACTTGCTGGTTAGGCTTAACAAACAAGAAGGTATCACAATCCTGATGGCCACTCATGATGTAGACCTGGTGCCAATTTACGCCAATCACATTTTCATTCTTAATGAAGGTAAAATAGTTCTGGACGGTTCACCTAAAGAGGTATTCAGCCAGAAACAATTAATCAGGAGTGCTCACTTGAGGCTGCCACGGGTGGCTCACTTGGGAGAAATCCTGTTCAATAAGGATAATTTGTCTATTGACAGCCTTCCGCTAACTATTGGGGAAGCTCGTAGAATGGTGGTTTCACAAGTTAAAGGAACAGGTGACAGCCATGGCTAGGACAAAAACCTTGCGCCCCGGGATTACTACCGGAGCCAGTGCGGCCGCGGCAGCGCAAGCGGCAGCAATTAAATTGTTTACAGGTGAAGAAATAGTAAATGCTAAGGTGATAAACCCTCTGGGCAAAGAAATAATTGTTCCTATCGAAGATGTCAGGTCTTGCGGGGACAGCGTTATTGCCACTGTGGTCAAAGACGGCGGTGATGACCCGGATATCACCAACGGTCTGGAAATTACCGCTGCTGTGAGTAAGGCAGAATCGGGTCTGACAATAACAGGCGGGCCGGGAGTGGGTACAGTGACCAAACCGGGGCTGCAGGTTCCGGTGGGGGAGCCGGCCATTAATCCGGTCCCGCGGCAGATGATTTTTGACGCTGTTCGAAAGATTCTCCCTGAAGGGGCAGGCCTTACGGTTGAGATAGCTGTACCAGGGGGGGCTGAGGCAGCCCGGAAAACCCTGAATCCCAAACTTGGTATAATTGGGGGCATATCAATCCTAGGGACCACCGGAATTGTGGAACCGATGTCTGAAGATGCTTTTAAGCGTTCGCTGGTTCCACAGATTGAGATGGCTAAGGCTTACGGTTACTCTACAATCTGCCTGACCCCGGGCAGATTGGGAGAACGCTGGGCTGCGGAAAAACTGGGTATTCCCCAGGAAGCTATCGCGCAGATGAGCAACTTTGTTGGATATATGCTAAATGCTTGTGTGGACCTGGGGATTAAAAATGTTATTTTAACAGGGCATCACAGCAAGCTAACCAAGGTAGCGGCAGGATGTTTCCATACCCACAATAAGGTTTCTGATGCCAGGCTTGAAACCCTGGCCGCCATAGCCGGGCTGATGGGTGCTGCAAACCCCGTGATAGGGGAAGTGTTGGAGGCTAATACATCAGAGGAAGCCCTGGAAATCCTGCGAGTTAACGGCCTGCAGGGAGTACTATCGATAATTGCGGAGAGAGCGGCCAAACGGGCTATGGAACATGTATTCGGAGATCTCAGGGTTGGTGTAGTAATGTTCAACATGGCTGGAGATATCCTGGCAGCAGATAGCAACTCCGAACAAATCAGGAGGGAAATGAAGTGGCAAATCTAATTCGTGTTGTCGGGGTGGGACCGGGAAATCCAGACTACATTACTCCTGAGGCCAAGAACATAATTGCCGGTGCTGATACCCTGGTGGGGGGAGAACGCCTGCTTCGGGATTTTGCCAGATCTGGCAAAGAGCAGTTCATTATAAAAAACAACCTGTCTGAAATGGTTGAATTTATCAAGAAATATCGGGATCAGGGGATTGTCGCGGTTTTGGCGTCAGGTGACCCGATGTTTTACGGAATAGTGGAATTTTTAAAAAAGCACTTCCGGGCAGATGAGCTACAGGTTTGCCCTGGACTTAGTTCAATGCAGTTAGCCTGTGCAAGGCTCTGTATTTCCTGGCACGATGCAGCTTTGTACAGTGTCCACGGCCGCAAGATGGAGGGTTTGGTTAACCTGGTCAGGTCTAATCCTAAGGTTATTGTTCTGACCGATCCTCAAAAGAATCCCGGTTTAATTGCCGGAGAACTGACAACCGCCGGTATCTCAGGCAAACGCATATATGTTTGTGAAAACCTGTCATATGAAGATGAACGGATAGGAGTGTACAGCCTGGATAATATTCCCGCTGATTTGGGGAAATCCGGCTGTGTAGTGGTGATAATAGATGAGTAACAGTATTTGGAAATTCAAAACCGGTGGGATTCCCGATGAGATGTTTATCAGGGCCAAGGTCCCGATGACAAAAGCAGAGGTCAGAGCCGTGACTATCTCCAAAGCCAGGCTGGCTGAGAACCATGTGATCTGGGATATTGGGGCAGGCACTGGATCGATAT
>JAJZQD010000093.1 GCA_021847735.1 Bacillota bacterium
TACTGCCATAATCTCATGATTCACACACTAAGAGTCCCGGGCAGCCGGGACTCTTAGTGATTTTCTTTAACTGGGTCATAAATAGCGTAATGTAGAGGAAGTGTAAGTATGAATAGACAGCTGAAGTTGTATATTTTAGCGGGCTTAATTGTTGTTTCCATATTTGCAGCCTGCGGGATTATAGCTGCTGCTACAGAACCGCCGACAATTGTAAGCCTAAAAAACGTTGACGGAACAATTATTAAATCCGGTACTGTTGGGACTGCTGTATATCTATATGGCAGTGGGTTCTATACTACTTCAAAAAATATTTCAGTAAAATTTGGCTCCGTTGAAACGCCTGCAAAAATAGAATCAGGTATTTTGGTTTCCGCTACGGTACCAAACCTGGCGCCAGGCAAGTATTACATTACTGTCACCACAGATTATGGTGTCAGCAACCCGGTGGCTTTCACAATGGAGACACCGGCGAAGGTTAGTTCAATTAATCCTAACTACGGAAAAGTTGGGTATACCATAATTTTAACCGGTCAGTATCTGAACCTTGGCGGCAAGCCGACCATTAAATTCGGCAGCGTCACGGCCCCGTCCACAACCGTGTATTATGTTACATCTACCAAATTGTATGTCAAAGTCCCTGCTGTAGATGTCGGTGTAGTAGATGTTACTGTTAATAATGGATTTGGTGACAGTAACAGTGTGCCCTTCAAAGTAGTTCCATAAAATTAAAAATTACGTATAGAGTCCCGGGAGACTGGGACTCCATACGAACATATATATTACAAGTAAAAATATCTGCATAACGATAAGGAGTGAAGCCGGTGAAAATAAAGTTATACCTTTTAGCGGGATTAATATTGATTTGTTTCTTTATAACAAATGGGTTTTTGGCTGCAAAAAGCTCCGGACCACCGGTTGTAAAGACGCCAATCATACATTCCATTACTCCCGGTTCTGTTATAACCGGTAAAACTTTAAATGTTACAATTAAGGGCAGCGGTTTCAGGGAAGGTAACCCTGTTGTCAGGTTTTATAATATATCCGCCGGTTTTAATGCGGTTTGCAATGTTGTCAGCGATTCACAGCTTACCGTAACAATTCCCGGAAAGACTGCCGCCGGTAAATATGCAGTAACGGTTACAAACAAAAAAGGGACTAGTAAACCGGTTTTTTTCACTGTTGGAACTGCGGTCAAACTTACCTCTGTAAATCCAAGAGCCGGAAATGCGGGCTGGATAGTTATTCTGCGCGGCCGATACATTGATTTGGGAGGAAAACCCACTGTCACCTTTGGTGGTTATCCCGGGAAGGTAATTTCTTATTCAGCTACCAAGCTTTATGTCACCGTGCCGGATAAACCTAAAGGAAAAGTGAAGGTTACGGTTAACAATTCATTTGGTGAAAGTAATTCAATCTTTTTTCAGGTGATGAAAAAATAGCACAAGTGGGGTCTTTGCGATCTCTTTTGTGTTATTTATCTTTTCCGGGGAAGGGAAAGTTGTGACAAATAAAAAATATTTATATAATCAATAAAAAATGTAAATGACGAAACATGTCGAGTATAAAATAGATATTTCGCTTATTAAACCAATAAGGGTGCCTAAAATCAAAGCGACTACAAAATTGAGGATGTATAATCAGGAAAAACACAATAATTTGATGAAAATTGTCGTAAAATTCAGATATTTTTATCGTGAAATAATTACATTTTTTTTTTACAATTAGATGGGTGATATTTTATGAAAAGATTATGCTCGAAGTTGAAATATATATTAATTAGAGGTTTATTGGTCATGGTTTTGCCATTAATAATAATGTCGTATGCTCAGATATCTCAGGCGGCGGTTAGCCAGCAGAAGGGTTTCTTCGATACACAATATATAAATATTACCAATCTTGACTGCATAAATTGTCATGGCCCGGATACTTCCGACCGGCATCACGCTACTTATAAAGCTGTGAATTCGGACTGCAGTTATTGCCACCAGGTAGTGGGCGGGCAGATGCAGGTTAACCGAGACTGCCGCTCCTGCCATTATGCCACGCCTCATCATAATTCGTCCTATGCCTTGAACGGCGACTGCGCAGCCTGTCACTCACCCGATGTGGTTTCAGCGAAGGTGTATGACCCGGGGGTTTATAATGCTCCCAGCCCGGTTAATCCGGCTCAGTGCCGGAAATGCCATACGGGAGACCCCTTAAGCATTGCGCCAATAGGAGAATCAAGAGATCTGCACCAGGAGACCGGTTTCAACTGCCAGACCTGCCATAATGCAGATTTGACCATGTCTATCCGGCTTTGCGAACAATGTCACAAACCCAAAGACCTGCATACCCTGCACCAGAATGACTGCGGTGGATGTCACGCCCCCGGCAATCCTGCCCAACTGCCACTGGCGGTGCTTAAACCGGCAATCAACTCGTTGAATGTAACATCCGGCTTGTCCGGGGATACCCTGGTGATTGACGGAGCCAACTTCGGAATCGCCACAGGCAGTGTCAAAGTCGGTATTATCAGCGCTAATGTCATCAGTTGGCAGGATCAGTCTGTTACTATAATCGTGCCGGTGGTTGCCCCGGACAACTATGATATTGCGGTAATCAATAGCAACGGGACAAGTAATGTAAAAGCATATACGGTATCACAGGGACCGGATACCATCGTGACCTCGGTGTACGGGATGCCGGACAGACCATATGCCACTCTGATTGAGACTGACTGCCGTTCGTGTCATGGGTTAACTTCGGACAGGCACCATGCCTTATACAACGCCATGCAGTGCAGCCAGTGTCACCAGGTGGTCAACAATACAGTGGATAATGCCGTATATGACGTGGTATACGACCAGGTCACGGTAACCCGGGACTGCAAAGTATGTCATGCCGACAATGCTCATCATAACGCCGGCCCGGCTAAAGCAGGAATTTGCACAGCCTGTCATTCGAACAGAATCATCAGTGACTACAATTCAGAACCCAAGCCTGCTACCTTCCCCGGCGACACAACCCCCGGTTTGTCGTCCTGTAATACCTGCCATCAAAGCCCCACTAACCAGCAGCTGCATCATGATACAGCCTTGGACTGCACCTGGTGTCACCAGAGCGGGGAGGCCTACCCCATCCGGACCTGTGAGAACTGCCACAGTGCAGGCACGGTGCATAATGTGGAATCTCACCTTAAACCCCAAAACTGTGTAGGCTGTCACGCCGCCCGGCCGGAGCAGTTTCCGGTTCTGCCGGCCGGTAAGCCGGAAATTCAGTTTATAGCGCCGAATTCAGGTGGACCCGGCGCCAACTTTACCATCACAGGATTGGATTTTGGCGATGCTTTCGATAAAGGGAAAGTATACTTTGATGTTTATAATGCAGCGGTGCTTTACTGGGATAACAGCACGGTGACCGTCCGGGTGCCGGATCTGCCGCTGGGCAACTACAGTGTATTCATAGAAAACCCGGCAGGCAGAAGCAACCGATATGATTTCACGGTAACCGCTCCGGGTGTACTGGCCGGGAAGGTAACCGATAAGAGCGGCGCTGCTCTTGCAGGGGCCAAAGTGGATATCGGCGTAAGGCGCGTAACCACTGATGCCAACGGAATATACAGCGTATCAGGTCTGGCCCAGGGGACATATACTGTTCAGGTGAGTGCGGACGGATATACCTCCGCAAATCAGAACATCGACATACTCAACAGTTTGGAAACCAAACTTGATTTTTTCCTGCAAAAAGGGGGGGCCCGGAGCCACCTGGTCAGTTCCACCGGATATGATGCCGGTTCCAGCCCCGGCTGCGCCGGTTGCCATGCCACGGATGCAGTCACAAAGGAAGCCGAATTGGTGGAGGTTCACCAGAATGCCGCCATCCCCAATTACAGCTGCAGCACGTGTCACAATCCTGTTTTTGAGGGGGCAGGCAAGGTCATAACCGGTGACGGGATCCTGGACATGAAGATTAACGGCGTAACAGTTATTTACTGCGCTGCCTGTCATGACAGCGACGGTATTCACAATAGGTCAACTGAATCACCTCCATACAGTTCCGGTAGTGGCGATGATAGCCGTGGAAATTATCAAATAACCCCGGTCGCCGGAATAGAGATATTTCCCTTTGAAGATGTTCCTGAGACCCACTGGGGGGTAAATGAAATTGTTTATATGTATCGTAATGATATTGTCAGAGGATTTGCAGACGGCACCTTCAGGCCAAATAATAAGGTTACCAGAGCTGAATTAGCTTCTGTTACAGCTAAAGCTTTAGGAATTGGGACAATAAGTTCAGGAAGAGAAAGGGCTTTTTTGGATTTACCCCTGGAACATTGGGCCTATTCACAGATTGAAGCTGTGGTGCAGGCAGGGATTATGGCGGGATATAATGACGGAAGGTTCTGCCCTGATGCGCCGGTTACCCGTGAGGAGCTTGTGCAGGTGATAATCAAAGCATTAAATTACCAAAGATCACCTGTGGAAAATTATTCTTTGGAAGTTCTTAAACGTTTTAAAGACAGAGATAAAATACCCGGATGGGCTGAAAAAGCCATCGCCGAAGCAGTGGATTCAGGGATTGTACAGGGAATTAGAGAAGATCTGTTTGGTTCCGGAGAAAAGAGCAAGAGAGACCAGGTGGTGGTTCTTGTTTATAAGATGTTGAAACTCAGGGAATCCACCCTGCAAAAATAATATTTTTCCGGAGAGGGAGAGGCTTATGAAAAAAAGGTTAGTACATTGGAATTGGATAGCCCCGGTTTGTCTGACTATTGTAGTGATGGCGTTGGTAATAATGTCGTACGCACAGATATCCCAGGCGGCGGTAATCCAGCAGCAGGGTTTCTTTGACACACAATACGTCAATATAACCAATCTTGACTGCATTAATTGTCATGGTGCGGATACATCAGACCGGCATCATGCAACTTATAGAGCCGTGAACTCGGACTGCAGTTACTGCCACCAGGTAGTGGGGGGGCAGATGCAGGTAAACCGAGACTGCCGCTCCTGCCATTATGCCACGCCGCATCATGATTCAACCTATGCCCTAAACGGTGACTGCGCAGCCTGTCACTCACCGGATGTGGTTTCTTCGATGGTATATGACCCGGGGGTATACAACGCTCCCAGCCCGGTTAATCCGGCTCAGTGCCGGAAATGTCATACGGGAGACCCCTTAAGCACTCCGCCGATAGGCGAATCGAGAGACCTGCACCGGGATACCGGATCTAACTGCCAGAGCTGTCATAATGTAGATTTGACCACATCAATCCGGCTTTGTGAACAATGCCACCAGCCCAAAGATCTGCATAACCTGCATCAAAATAATTGCGGCGGATGTCATGCCCCCGGCAATCCTGCCCAACTGCCCCCGGCGGTGCTTAAACCGGCCATTAATGCTTTAAATGTAACATCCAGTTTGGCCGGAGATACCCTGATAATTAACGGAGCTAATTTCGGAGCCATCGCAGGCAGTGTCAAAGTTGGTATCACCAGCGCCGTTATAGTGAACTGGCAGGATCAGTCGGTTACCATAACAGTGCCGGCTGTTGCCCCTGGCAACTATGATATTGCGGTTATCAATAGCAGCGGGACAAGTAATGTTAAAGTATATACGGTATTACAGGGACCTGATACCATTGTAACCCCGGGGGATGGCATGCCGGACAGAACTTATTCCAGCCTGACCGAGAATGACTGCCGCGCCTGTCATGGCGCTACATCGGACAGGCACCATGCCGTCTACAATGCCATGCAGTGCAACCAGTGTCACCAGGTTGTCAATAACACGGTTAATAATACCGTATATGACGTGGTCTACGACCAGGTCACAGTAACCCGGGACTGCAAAGTATGTCATGCCGCCAATGCCCATCAT
>JAJZQD010000094.1 GCA_021847735.1 Bacillota bacterium
GACGATTAAAATTACCAGCACACCCAGAGAAATCATGGCATATTTGACATCCCGTTCAAAAATCAAAAATGAAATACCTGCGGCAATAACCCTTAACATAGGGGTTAACAGCAGCATAAGAACTCCCAGAGTCATTATAGCCGTCGGTTCTAGCGAGGCAACACCTGTCAAAAGAGAGTGCAGGCCAACAAAACCTGTACTCTGAAGTTTATTCTCTTCCCCTTTAGCTAAAAGCAATACTAAACCCGCCGCCATTAGCACAATGCTTAAGGTACAGCCAAAGCGGAGAACCGCAGCTATAGCAATTTCCGATCTTCGAATATCGTGTTTCATCTGTCCCTCCACTTTATCCTTATCTGATTGGCTTATCTGCCCAAACCCTTAAGGGTCATTTCGACAGCTACAAAAATAAAGATAACAATAAATATTTGTTTTAGAAGCCTGGTTGACACCCGAGCATTTATCATGGTACCTACTGCCGCTCCCGCAAACACACCCAGGGCCATAGGTACTGCCGCCATAACATCAATGTACCCACGGGAAAAATATACAAACGCGCTGGCACCGGCGGTTACACCAATCATAAAATTACTGGTAGCGGCGGCGTTCTTGAGGGGCACTCCCATAAGCAGATACATGACCGGAATCTTTATTACCCCTCCCCCAATTCCTAAAAGCCCCGCCATCATTCCGGCAAAAGCTGAAAAAAACAGTCCAACCGGGATGTTTTTAATTCTGTATGTATCATAAACGAAATGATCTCCTTCCGCCAGCGCAGCACTGCCGACTGCAATTTCTTCGTTGATCTGGCTAGGTTTGACACTGTCCTGTGCTGTTTTGTGATACATTGAATATGTAGTGTAAAACAGCAACGCAGCGAACAACAAATAAAGGGCCTTGGAACCAACGTACCCGGCCACTACAGCCCCGGCTATAGCGCCAACAGTAGTGGCTAACTCCAGTACCATCCCCAGCCTGATATTAACCGTTCCCTCCCGGACATACACCATGGCAGCCCCTGTAGAAGTCGCGATAACACCTACCAAGCTAACCCCGATAGCGGTATGGATTGGCAGGTGAAAAAGGATAGTTAAAACCGGAATAATGATTATGCCACCGCCCAAACCCAATAAAGCCCCTAAAATCCCTGCAAACAATCCGGTGATTAACAGCATAACAGTAAACACGACGATTCTCCTTTATCTGACTGTTTATTTCGGCTGTCCAAACCTTATTTATCCAGTATTATACCACAAATGGCCCCACAAGCAAAAACTCTGCTCCCTTGTGGTTTTATTTCGTATGCTTGATAAGTTCATCCACAACAAAGGGAGCGTCCCCTAGGGTGCCCCTCGTCCGATTCCCCGGCCTCCATTGAAGATAGAAAAAAGGAAGGTCCCATGGAATTATGGGACGCTTCCATCTTACTTTCCATAAGCCAAATTCTGGGCTAACTCCTTGAGGTCTTGTCCAGCCAACTCTGGGCTCCTGAAGGTAACCTCGGCTTGGCATTCGCTGTAAATACTCATCAGCTCTGTCTCCGTAATTCGGTTAAAGGCTTCAACACAATCAGGGCAAAACTGCGAAGCTTTGCACCTACCCAATTCCCGGGCAGCCTCTTCCAGAGGCAGGCCGGCTCTGTATGGCCTGTCGCTGGTCATCGCATCAAAAGCATCTGCGATAGCAAATACCCTGGCCCCAAAAGGAATTTCTTCTTTTTTCAAGCCGTCGGGATAACCCTTCCCGTTGAACCACTCGTGATGGTGCAGGACAATCGGTGCAGCAGGCGACAAAAATTCTATCTTAGACACCATTTCCGCTCCAACCTTGGGATGAGTTCTCATAACAGACAATTCCGACGCGCTTAGCCTGCCCGGTTTAAATAAAATGGCATCAGGGATGGCAAGCTTGCCTATATCATGCAGAAGGGAACCCAGGCGGATATTTTCCAGGTCTTGGCTGCTAACGCCCATTTTTTCTGCAATTGCTGATGCATACCGGATAACCCTGAAAGAATGGCCCTTGGTCCCGGCATCCCTTTTATCAAGCATCAAGGCCATTGCGTTGAGAGTGGCAGAATAATTGTTTTCAATCTGAATTAAAGCCTGGCTGAGTTTTTTATTTATAGCCTCATATACCAGGGCATTCTCCACAGCCGACCCGATCTTGCCCGCAATTTCTGTAATCAGGTCAACTTCCCTCCTGGTGTAAACATTGGGCAAACAGCTGCATATGTTTAGTGTGCCAAAAGTTTTACCCTTGCTGGTTAACGGAGCACGCATAGTGCACCTAATTCCCCGTTCAAGGAGCATCTCGTCCTCAACAAAACTGCGGTTTTCAGCCAAATCATCTTCAACAAAGGTGTCACCCGTATTAATAACCAGAGCCGAGCCGCTCCCCACATAGGGGATTCTCTTTTTCTGAAAATTGTTTTTACCACCGCCATAAACCATGAGGTGGCTGCTCCGGAACGGATCAGGGATGATAATTGTAATAAGGTCAACAGGTACAATCTGTTTCAGTTTTTCGCTAAACAACTCGTAAGAGACCTCCAAATCAAGTCCTGATGCAAAGGTTAAAACAATATCATCGATATTCGCCCTTTCTTCAGTCTGGCTGGCATTTCGCAAAGCCATAGAAGCTACTATCGCTACCATCGCAGCCAGATCCATTTGGTCTTGGGTGAATTCGCCAATTTCAAAAAGAATAAGGCCGATGGAGCCTTTTCCGGAAGTTAATGGAACAATATATAAACCACGATCGTTCAACGACATGGCCTTATGGTAATATTCTTCACTGCTGAAAATTGACAGGTGTTTATTGACAGAACTTATTATTTCCAGAGAATCAAGGGCGATTGGCACCCCGATTTTGGCTTTCAGTTCAAAGCTGCCGTTTTCCACAAGGTAACCACTAGCCCGGATACAGCCAATGACTTCTTCAAACATACGCAAAGTCTCAATCAGAAGAACTTCACGCTGCCAGTTTCCATTTAAGAATCGGGCAAATTCGCCAACTGCTTGAATAGGTGATCTTCCCTGTCCCACTGCAAACCTCCGACATTAAAATTGATTAGGTTTCTATTTCGATAATTTCCGACAAATTCCTCCATATTTATACGCAATATTAAAATAAAAACGGATCCGTCGTTAACCCGTCAGATCCGTTCCAGTTCATTTTAACAGTTCTTCTTTTATTGAGTGATACTCTTCAGCATTAATTTCCCCTTTGGCCAATCTCTCTTTGAGAATATCCAGCGGGTTCTTGTTTTTCCCTTCAGATGCCCTGGTATCAGACCTCCTTAGGAGAATAAAAAGCCCATATACTGCAAAGACGATTACCGCAGCAGAAATGACCCAGCCCACAATCATCCATATACCCATGCCATATCCGTAACCGTACATCATAACAATCACCTCCACCTATATAATAAACAATAATTATGACTAAAGTGTGAAGAAATGTTGTATTCTTTTCAAAAAGCAGTATCAATTAGGCAATTCGGGCTCCTTGTACGTAATGTCCCTAAGATAGACCACATTATCGGTCAGATCAAAAAAGTCCTGGCCGTTTTTCTGCGCCTGTTCGACCAGCAAATTAATAGGTATTCCCGTAATAATTAGTTCCTTAGGATCCCGCATGGACTCTAAAATCTCATACTGGTTGGGCATAAAAACCACGGCTATCTCAGTGTTATTTTCCCAACAAATATAGAGAACTACAGAATCACCGTCCTGAGGTTTGGACCAGTTGTATAGATAATTAACCAGCCCGCTCTTTCCAACCTTATTCAACTGTTCACTGAATTCCTTAATATACAGAATAACGACATCTTTACCGTTATCAAGACTGCCGGCAGCTATCTGTTCCGGGCAAAAGCCTTTAGCCGAAGGTTTCATGGTAAAGCTCTCCCCTTTTTATTTTTTTCGTTTGGCCAGTTCCTGATAAACTTCCTGCGGGGTTATATCCTGCTCGGCCAATAGCACCATTAGATGGTACAACAAGTCTGCAACTTCATAAACAACCTCATCGCGGCTGCGGTTTTTGGCACCGATAATAACCTCTGCCGATTCCTCACCGACTTTTTTGAGGATTTTGTCAAGCCCCTTGGTAAACAGATAAGTGGTATATGACCCCTCTGGCATTTCCTTTTTCCTGCCGGTGACAATATCATAAACTTGGTTTATAATCTCCGAACTGGCAACCGGTGCCTCGGAAGAAAGAATATTATTGTGAAAACAGGTCCTCTCACCGGTATGGCAGGCCGGTCCTGTCTGAACAACCTTAATCAGAAGACTGTCGGCATCACAGTCATAAAACATCTCTTTAACATCCTGGTAATACCCTGAAGTTGCGCCCTTATGCCAAAGCTCCTGCCTGCTCCTGCTCCAAAACCAGGTTTGGCCGCTTTCCAGAGTCTTCGCCAGAGATTCTTTATTCATAAAAGCCATCATCAAAACCTGGTTAGATTCAACATCCTGTATGATTGCCGGAATCAGCCCATGAGAATTAAACTTGAGTTCCTCTATATCAAAGGTCATTGTCTGACCACCACCCCTTTTTCTTTTAAATACTGCTTGGTTTCCCGGATTGAATATTCCCCGAAATGGAAAATGGAAGCCGCCAGAGCCGCATCAGCTTTCCCTTCTACCAAGCCTTCCCTGATATGTTCCAGGTTGCCGACGCCGCCGGAGGCAATTACCGGAATATTCACCAGTTCAGCAACTGCCCTGGTAAGTTCAATATCGTAGCCATCCTTTGTCCCATCGCCATCCATACTGGTCAGCAAAATTTCTCCTGCCCCTAAATTCTCTGCTTTTTTAATCCATTCCAGGACATCGATGCCGGTTGGCGTCCTGCCCCCATGGATATATACCTCCCACTTGCCCGGTTCACCCGCCCGCTTGGCATCCACAGCCAGGACAATGCACTGGGAACCGAATTTGTTGGCACCCTCTGAGATGAGGTCAGGATTATTTACTGCCGCAGTGTTGACAGAGACCTTGTCGGCCCCGGCCGCCAGCATAACCCTTATATCCTCGATAGTTCTGATGCCGCCACCAACGGTAAATGGGATAAAAGCCTCCTCCGCAGTCCGCCGGACGACATCGAGCATGGTGGCTCTGCCATCTGACGAAGCAGTAATATCCAGGAAAACCAGTTCATCTGCTCCTTCTTTATCATAGAAGGCAGCCAATTCAACCGGATCTCCGGCATCTCTCAGGTTAACAAAGTTGGTCCCTTTGACAACCCTGCCGCCGGTTACATCCAGGCAGGGAATAATACGTTTCGCCAGCATAAGTTACCTCTCCTGTTCTGCACAGACCCTCAGTGCGTCTGTCAAATTAAGCCGCCCGTCATAGAGTGCCTTCCCTGTAATCACTGAATCCACACCAAAGGGCTCAAGTTCCTTCACCGCCAGAATGTCATTAAGTCCGGCGATGCCACCTGAGGCAATCACTTTAAGGCCTGTCTCAATGGCCATTTCCTTTGTGCTCTCTAAATTCGGGCCCTTCAGGGTCCCGTCGCGTTTGATATCTGTGTATATAATTCTTTGCACACCCAGCTGTTTCATCTCCTGCGCCAATTCCACGGCTGTTTTGGTAGCAGTGGCATCCCACCCGTGAATAGCCACCATCCTGTCTTTGGCATCAACCCCCAGCACTATTCTGTCACCACCGAATTCCCGGCA
>JAJZQD010000095.1 GCA_021847735.1 Bacillota bacterium
TTACGGCGTATTTACACCGTAACCCTTTTGCTTGCTAGTGCCCGATAAAGCAACGTTGACATAGGAAATTGAGGTCAACGTTACTGGAGGCACTGGGTTAAAACCCGGCAATTTTTTGTAAATTTGCCAAAAGCCTGAGCAACTGGGCGGAATAATGTGTTTTTGCTGGCTAGGCGGGAGTATTCGTGGCGAAACAACCTAAAGTTGCTGGGGGAATATGTCGATATATTATTTGTTAATGAGTGATATAGATAGAAAAACCAATTGTTGATGAAAAAACTGTCATAATTTACAATATTGTAGCAGGAAATGACGGAAAAACAGCCAATATTATCTAAGGGATAGTGAAACCTTCAGTATAAATAAAAGGTGGTCGAAAAAGTGGATTTATCATCAATCATAGGTATTGTACTTGGTTTTGCTTCAATTCTTCTCGGTTTTATGCTAGAGGGCGGTGAATTTACGGCACTGCTGGCTGAAACCGCCGCTATCATCGTTTTTGGCGGAACCTTTGGAGCTACGATTCTTAGTTTTCCGATGGCCGACATAAAGCAGGTGCCGGCGCTGATGAAAATTGTATTTAAAGAGAAGCAATACAATATCAGCGAACTTATCGTCACCCTGACCGGGTTTGCGGAAAAGGCCCGGAGGGAGGGCCTTCTGTGCCTGGAAAGGGAAACCACGGCCATCGATGATGAATTCCTGCGCCAGGGCATCCAATTGGTGGTTGATGGCACAGACCCGGCCTTGGTACGGGATATTCTGGAGACTCAGATTGATTTTACCGAACAGCGGCATAAAGTAGGAGCAGATATTTTCGAAACCGCCGGCGGTTATTCACCTACGCTGGGAATTATCGGAACTGTAATGGGGCTTATCCATGTGCTGGGCAACCTGTCAGACCCGGAAAGCCTTGGCCCTTCTATTGCAGTTGCCTTTATAGCGACTTTATACGGTGTTTGTTTTGCTAACCTGTTATATCTGCCTATTGGTCATAAATTAAAGTTGAAGAGTAAAAAAGAGCGTTTTATGAAGGAGATCGCCCTGGAAGGCATCCTGTCCATTCAAGCCGGGGATAACCCGAGTATTGTAAAAGAAAAGCTCAGGGCATTCTTGTCTGCCAAGGTACGACAGGAGAATGAGTAGTCTAAAAGAAGCCTAATTGCTGAGCAAAGAGGTGTTGGGATGGCCAGGGGAAGCAGGGAACCCGAGAAAGCGCCTAATCACGAGCGCTGGCTAATAACATATTCGGATTTGATTACACTGCTGATGATCTTTTTTATCATGATGTATACCATCAGCAATGTTAACTCTAAAAAGTTTGCTCAGCTGTCAGCTTCGCTGAGTGACGCGCTGGTGGGTAACAACAGTGGCTATTTTGTCGGTGAAGCCCCGGGACCGGTGCAGATTGAGGGGAAAGTAAACCAGGCCGGCAAGGCCGCCGAGCAGAAAGCGATGACTGACGCAAAACAAAAGATTGAGGGTATGCTCAAGGAAAAAGGGGTATCCGGCAAAGTGGAGGTTTCTGTGGAAGAGCGGGGCTTGGTGGTCAGCCTCAAAGAAACTCTGCTCTTTGACCGGGGTTCAGCGCAAATTAATCCGGCATCCCGGGAGATCATCAAAAAGATAGGTGAAGTGTTGTTGAAAATGCCTAACGCCATCCGTGTCGAAGGACACACCTGTAATTTGCCCATTAAAACAGCACAGTTTCCCTCCAACTGGGAGCTGTCAACGAACAGGGCGACCAATGTATTAAGGTATCTGGTTGACGAGGTGAAGTTTCCCCCGCAGAAGTTGTCGGCTACCGGTTATGGCGAGTTTCGTCCATTGGCCCCCAATACCACTGAAGATAACCGGCAGAAAAACCGCCGGGTAGATATTGTAGTACTTAGAACGATATACGGCAGTGTAGAACCAACTACTATTGAACAGTAATAAGACAGCGAGGATGCCTGAAGTGGGCATCCTTTGTGTCATTAGGAAGGAAGTAATCCTGTGCAGTTAAAATTTATGTATCAGGGTGAACCGGTAGACTGTGAAGAAAGAGACCAAAAATGTAACGTTAATTTCTGCAGCCGTGATCTGTTGATGAAGGTGCTGCGCAGCATGGTCAACCCGCGGCTGGCACCGGCAATCGACCGGATTTTTCAGGTGCAGGAGTTGTTTATGCTGGCTGACGTGGTCTCACTGGGAGAAAACCAACTGCACCATGTAATCAGAATATGTGATTATGCTAATTCCATCAGCGAAAAGGTTCTGGCTGCATTAGGTGTAGACAAAGAGGCTCTGCTCACTGCAGTTTTGTTCCATGATATCGGTAAAGGGATAGAGATTGATGATTGCAATGAGGGGCGGGAAGCCTCCAAACAGGAAAAGGTACCAAAAACTTTGCGGAAATACGGTGTCCCGTCTTGGGTGGATTTTCGTACACCGGCCCACGAGCATGTTGAAAAAGGTTTGTCTGTGGCAGAGACCTATAACCTCGACAAACCCATTCTTGAAGCTATCGCTCTGCACCATCACGTTAAGATTACCCCGCCGGTACTCAGAGAAATTGCCTTAAGCCTGGTGTTGGCACCCATGTTTGTTGAAGATATCCTGCATCACGAGCCTGAGCAGTATGCTGCCAAGGGCAGCAAGCTTACTCAGATTGTGGCTGCTCTGGACCAGTTATGCGCTATTGAGCGGAAATTCCAGGGGCGGGTTTCATTTAACGGTGAACCGGAAAAGATGGAGGAGGAACTGGTCAAAGATCTGGTGATTGGGGTCAACGGTACAGATGACCCTCGGCTGACGGCGCTGGGGTTACCTTTTATGGGGGATGAAACGGTTATCCTGCTCGATTTGAGAGCCTTCGGTTCCTTTGTTCAACTGAACTCCGAGTACACAGTTCAGGCCACTAAACGGGAAATTCTTAACATCATCCGTTCCGTAGTCCGGGTTCAGGACCGCCACAGGATAAAAGATGCTGTCGGGTTGGTAGGCGGGGATGAATATGTGGTAATTACCAGAGTAATGGACCAGGAGATTCTGGAGAAAATTATCGAACGGATTAAAGGCGCAGTCAAATCCCGTACCGGCTTTGGTTTGCGGATTGGTTACGGGGTAGGCAAGTCCATTCCGGCGAACTTCCACGAAGCCCGGACAAAAGCCAACCTGGACAAAAAACCGAAGCTTGTCAGATAAAAAATATATTTTCATAGAAAAGGGGGAGGCATTAAGTGCTTTCCTTTTTTTATTGTCACTATTCACACAAGCTGTTTTGACAAATTTTGAGCTTAAAAGTATAATTATATAGATTATTTTAATATATGGGAGGTCTAGCCATTGCTTAGCGAAAAAAAGCGAGATTTCGAACTCATGGCTGCCCGCATTGAGGAACTGAGGGTTTCTCTTTGACGTAGCAGGCAAAGAAAAGGAAATTACGGTATTGGAAGAACAGACTGCTGTGCCGGGTTTTTGGGATGACCCAGCCGGGGCACAAAAGACCATGCAAAATATCACATATTTGAAAAGCAGGATTGATTTATACCAGGATTTGCATGAGCTCTTTGATGATTTAAGAGTGCTTTGGGAGTTGGGCCTGGAAGAGGATGACGAATCACTGGAAAGCGAGATTGACCGGGGATTGTTGGATTTAACCGGGCGACTTGATCAGTTGGAGCTTGACTTAATGCTAAGTGGCCCCTATGATCGTGGGAATGCTATTATCTCCATGCATGCCGGCGCCGGCGGTACAGAAGCCCAGGATTGGGTGCAGATGCTTTTGCGGATGTACACCCGTTGGGCGGAAAATAAGGGCTATCGGGTGTCGACTATTGATTTGCTGCCAGGGGACGAGGCAGGAGTAAAAAGCGTCACCTTGTCTGTAAACGGTGAAAATGTATACGGTTACCTCAAGGTGGAAAAGGGAGTGCACCGCCTGGTGCGGATTTCACCCTTTGATGCTTCGGGACGACGCCATACTTCTTTTGCATCGGTGGATGTTTTACCTGAAGTCAGCGATGAAGCGGAAATCAATATTGACCCAGCCGACCTGCGGGTGGATACTTATCGTTCCGGTGGGGCGGGAGGACAGCATGTCAATAAAACGGATTCGGCGGTCCGGCTGACGCACCTTCCTACCGGCATCGTTGTTCAGTGCCAGAATGAAAGGTCTCAGCTGTCTAACCGCTTGCAGGCGATGAAGTTACTGCAGGCTAAGCTTATTGACCAGCAGCTGCGTAAACGGGAAGAGGAACTGGCAGCGCTGCGTGGCGACCAGCAGGATATTGCCTGGGGAAGCCAGATTCGTTCCTATGTATTTCATCCATACAGCCTGGTCAAAGATCATCGGACCGGGGTCGAGGTTGGCAACGTTAATGCTGTGATGGATGGGGAAATTGACGCATTTATTTCCTCTTATTTAAGACAGCAGAGCTCACAGGTGTAAAAATAACTTGGTCAAGGTAAAATACTATTGATATTTTGCTTTTTGACGGGGGTTGAGCTGATGACATGGAAAGCTGTCCGTGACTATTTTGGGATAACCATAGGTGTGCTGCTTACAGCTGTTGGCCTGGATATGTTTCTGATTCCCAATAAAATTGCTGCCGGCGGTGTCAGTGGGATTGGCACTTTGGTGCATTACCTGACCGGATTCCCGGTAGGTGTTACTATGTTGGTGATAAACGTACCCCTCTTTATTATGGGTATCAGGGAGCTTGGATTCGGGTTCGGTTTGCGTTCACTCTACGGGACCATAACACTTTCGGTGGCAGTAGATCTAATGGCAGGTGGCCGGATTCCGGTACTGACCAAGAATCCGCTTTTGGCCGCGCTTTATGGCGGTATTCTGGTTGGTATCGGAATTGGGCTGGTCTTTAGAAATAAAGGGACTACAGGTGGTACAGACCTTGCAGCAGCACTTGTAAACAGGCATTTGAAGGCCAGTGTGGGCTTGGTGCTATTTGTCATTGACGCTACAGTTATAGTGGCGGCGGGTATTGTATGGAATGCTGAGCTGGCTCTGTTTGCACTGTTGACGGTTTTTCTGACGGCCAGGGTCATCGATGTGGTTCAGGAAGGATTTGGTTACGCCAAAGCCGCCCTGATAATCTCTGAACGGCCGGAGGAAATCACCCGGGCCATATTAGAACGCATGGATAGGGGAGCCACTGCCCTTAGGGGACAGGGGATGTATACAGGCACTGACCGGGATGTGATTTTGTCGGTGGTTACCAGGGCCGAAGTCTCCAGACTCAAGGAGCTGGTGCATGAAGCAGACCCACGAGCCTTTGTAATTTTGGCTGATGTTCACGAAGTACTGGGAGAAGGCTTTAAAAAAAGGTTTTAAAAAAGGAGATGACGGTTTTTCGATGGATGAGGCAAAAATCCGGGAACTGGCCGGGCGGGCCAGGGACATCAGGCGGCATATCATCAAAATGGTAGGGGAGGCCGGGTCGGGGCACCCGGGGGGTTCCCTGTCATCGGCGGATATTGTGGCCGCTCTTTATTTTCACGAGATGCGCGTAGACCCGAAGAATCCGCAATGGGCGGAACGGGACCGCTTCGTTTTGAGTAAGGGACACGCCGCTCCCGTACTTTATGCGGCTTTGGCTGAAAAGGATTACTTCCCGGTGGACGAGCTTTCGTCTTTACGGAAAATTAATAGCCGCCTGCAGGGCCACCCGAGCATGAAAC
>JAJZQD010000022.1 GCA_021847735.1 Bacillota bacterium
CTGGATCCTTTCTTGGATTATACCCTTCTTCAGAAGCTGTCATATATTGCTTAACTCTTCCAGGCGCTGTACCTAAAATGTCATTTTTCTTATAATTTTTCCCCGTTTCAGGATTATAAAAATGATCAGCCCATTGGTAGCCTCCAATAAAATTACGGAAATAGCCATCGGGATCATTTGAGTGGTCAATAATCTTTTGTTTATTTTCCTTGAGAAACTTTCCGAAATTAGTTCCACTATAACTTTTAACAAATGAGTCAATAATATCTTTTGTAAGACCTCTATGTACCTTTTCGGCCCATTTCCCAGAATGGTCTACCAAATTAACTGGACTATTTTGGACATAAATATATTTGTTCTTAGTTAAAGGGGTTCGTAAACTGCCTTCATAACTATCTCTGCTTAAAAATCTCCCTGTCTCCGGCTCATAGTACCTAGCCCGCAAGTAGAGCAGGTTGCTCTCCTCATCCCACATCTCGCTCGTATAGCCAAAGGTATTATTAAGATTTATCCGCCCATCTTCCGACAATTTACTGTTGCCCGGCGCAGGTTTGCCGTATTCATCATAACGGTAGTGATCCCGCATATTCCCATCGGGTTTCACCATATAGGTGGCACTGCCTAAGCCGTCGTACAGGTAATACAGTGGGTCCTGGGATTCGGGACGGGTTTCGTCTATATCCTCTACTTCAATGCGTTCCAGCCCGTAGGTATAGGCAGCATCATATTTACCGTCTTCGCCATAGGTCATCAGCACTTGGGTCAGCGGGTCTGACACGTCATTCAGGTAATATGTTATTTCCACCTTTTCAGCTGGGAGTTTACCGTTTTTGTACCAGCCTAGGTGTTTGCCTTTGTTGGTGTATTTGCCTTTCTGGCGGTAGCCGTTTTTGGCTTTAGCTTTCTCTTTTTTAGCTTCCCTGTCTTCTATTTTCAGGTCTTTGTTCTTTACCTTATCGGCTCCGCTGCCAATGGACTTATCCTTTTCGTTAGCGTTTCCTTTATTGTCTGAATTACCGCTATTGTTTCCTCCACTGTTACCACTGCTGCCTCGTCCGCCGCCATTAGATAACAGCAGATACTGCAGGTCAGCCCGCTGCTTCTTAGCTTTATTCGCTGTGCCGGAAACAGTGACAGACCCGGTTTTTCGGTCCATGCTCATTTTGAAGTCAGCCGGGTTTTCATTCGCGGCATCGTCTGTATAAGTATAAACAAGTTTCGGCCGGTCATTGGTGGTACCGTCGTTACTTGGTACGAACTCTTTGTAACCTGCTCCGGAAGCCGGGAAAAGGGCAAACCCCACATTGCTAACCGGGTCGTCAACCCATTTCTGGACCAGGTCTTTGATGTCAAAATTCCACCATCCTTCACCCGGCCCGCTGGCGGTGTCTGCGACTTCATCCAGGGTCTGGTTCTTCGCTGACCTTTTCTGCCAGTAATCCCAGGTTAAAACCTTGTAATCCCACACCCAGTCGACCTTGCACGGGTAAAGGTCTATGGCGGACAGGTTCCCTCCCTTGGCCCAAACCGAAAAGGTAGCCGAAGTGACCTTGACATTTTCCTCTTCAGTTACATTCCTAAAGAAGAAAAAGCTTCTCGTATCACTGTAATCTGCGGTGTTCCCGACATACAGCCGGTCGCTCGAATTGTAGTTGGTGGTTGAGTTGCTGGAGGAAATGAAGGTATCCCGCCCGTACCTGTCGTCAGGTGGCTGGAGAGTAGGGTCTATTACCACGGGAAACCGCCTGCCGGCTTCAGATAACCACTTCGGGTCAGCCGTTACGGAGAGGATTAACTTCCCTTTTTCGCTGCTTATATTGGCCGTTACTTCCCGGGAAACTTCCCCGCCGGCATCATACATGAAAGGCTTGGGCATCGTCCAAATAACGGTACCGCTGCCCGGTTCTATAAAGTCTATGTAACCGTCCTTTTGGGTCTTAACCTCCAGGTTGTTTAAATTAAGGGCAAACTTGAATTCCGCCGGTGCGCCCGGACCATTAAGGATTATCTCTTCTTTTAAGGTTTCCCCGTCCACGGTGTAACGGAGGCCGGTATTGTCGCCAACCCCGTCGTAAGTTATCGTATTGTCAGCGGCATTGCCGTCAGCTTCCCTGGAATCCAGCAGAGACCACTTCATTGAAGAGTTTTTCCGCTGGACCAGGCCCAGGGTTTTCCCGCCTGTTTTGGCGGCAAAGCGCACTTTCAGGCTATTGGCCCTGTTTTCGAAGGCAAAATCCTTTTCGTTCGATTTTACCAGGGTATTATCAATATCCACCATTTCCTTCTTGTCATTGGCATAGTGAATAGGTTCCTGGTAAACCTCGGTCTTATATTCTTTTTCACCAATCTTAAAGGTTTTGGAATTTGTCGTCCTCTTCGAGATTACCTCATTGTTTTCCCTGGCTTCTTCGGCCAGGGGATCCTTATATTTCTTGGGCCCGGCGGTCTGGGGCAGAACATTCTTGTTTTTATCTGCCTCCACATTTTTGGCCGCCGCGGTTTTCAAAAAACCGGCAAAACTCCCCAGGGCCCATTCCTGCATCGTGTACCTGATAATCCCGTCCAATGCCCCCAGGTTCAGGGCCATAGCTAATACGACAGCTACCACCTGCATCCAAAGCTTCCGTCTAAAGATTTTTTTCATTAAACAAACCCCCTCTTTGATAACACAAAAAGCACCTGCCCGATTAGGATAGGTGCTGGTGCGTTTAATCTCAAACTCTGCTTCGGCAGCCCGGCCGTCATTAGCAGGGGTAACCCCTGCCTGTAGACCCGTGGCTTTGCGCCCCCGTCTTTCGACGGGTTTGCCTTTATCGGGAATTTGAATTTATTCCATTTTCTGTATTACTCTTTTCTACATTTTTCTACATTTACCTGCTAGCTGGGTTATAATGCGGTTTTACCGGGTTATACTGCGGGATTGGTGGGTTGAACTACCAAGAATTTGGCCGGCCATAAATAAATATCCCCTCGTGATAAGGGGATCTTCAATGAAAAATTATGATTTTTTTAGGTTCGCTATTAGTCAAAACCGTTAATGTTAAATATCCAGGTTCCTTACCATGGCCGCATTGTTCTGGATAAATTCCCGGCGCGGTTCAACCTTATCTCCCATCAGGATAGTAAATATCTCATCGGCCCCCATAGCATCCTCCAGGCTGACTTGCAGGACCGTCCTGGTCTCCGGGTTCATTGTTGTTTCCCACAACTGTTCAGGGTTCATTTCTCCCAAGCCCTTATACCTTTGGATGGAGGAGCCGTCCCGGCCAATCTGTTCAAACAGTTTTTCCAGCTCCCGGTCACTGTATAAATAGTGTTCCTGTTTACTTTTCTTAAGCAGATACAGCGGCGGTTGGGCAATATAGACATACCCGGCTTCCACCAGCGGCCTCATGTACCTGTAGAAGAAGGTCAGCAGCAGGGTCCTGATGTGGGCCCCGTCTACATCGGCATCTGTCATAATAATTAGCTTGTGATACCGGGCCTTTTCGATATCGAACTCATCGGAAATACCGGTACCCATAGCTGTAATCATAGACCTGATTTCTTCATTGTTCAGAACCTTATCCAGCCTGGCTTTTTCAACATTCAAAATCTTGCCCCGCAATGGTAGAATCGCCTGAAACTTACGGTCCCGCCCCTGTTTGGCTGAGCCTCCGGCAGAGTCTCCCTCCACCAGATATAATTCGCTCTGAGACGGGTCGTTAACTGAGCAATCTGCCAGCTTTCCGGGCAGAGACGTGCTCTCCAAAGCGCTCTTGCGGCGAGTCAGTTCCCTGGCTTTTCTGGCGGCTTCCCTCGCCCTGGAGGCATTTACTGATTTTTCAATGATTCTTTTGGCGATGGCGGGATTCTCTTCCAGGAAGGTACCCATCCCGTCAACCACGATGGAATCCACAATACCCCTTACTTCACTGTTGCCAAGCTTGGTTTTGGTCTGCCCTTCAAACTGGGGTTCCCTCACCTTGGCACTTATAATAGCTGTCATACCTTCCCTGATATCTTCGCCGGAAAGATTGCTTTCGTTTTCCTTAAGAATGGTGTGCTTCCGGGCATAATCATTAATTACCCTCGTCATGGCTGTTTTAAAGCCGGCTTCGTGGGTACCACCCTCCTGGGTGTTGATATTATTGGCAAAAGAAAAGATGTTTTCCGCATACCCGTCATTATACTGAATGGAAATTTCAACTGCGGTGTTATCTTTTTCCCCCGCGAAGTAAATGGGTTTGGGATGCACCACATCTTTGTTTTTGTTTAAATGTTTGACGTAATCAATAATTCCACCATCATGCTGGAAAACCTTTTCCTGGTCGTCTCTCTCATCTTTCAATACTATTTTCAAACTTTTGTTGAGGAAGGAAAGCTCTCTCAGTCTTTGGCTCAGTATACCAAACTCAAAAATCACTTCTTCAAAAATTTCCGGGTCGGGTTTAAAGGTAACCTTTGTGCCGGTAGAATCGGCATTCCCGATAACTTCAAGTTCGGTAACCGGAATACCCCTTTCAAACCTCTGGTGATGTATCGAGCCATTCCTTTTGACTTCAACTTCAAGCCACTCGGAAAGGGCGTTTACGACAGAAAGGCCTACTCCGTGTAATCCTCCGGAGACCTTGTATCCCTCACCGCCAAATTTACCTCCGGCATGTAATATCGTTAAAACTACTTCCACTGCCGACCTGCCAGTTTTAGGGTGAATATCGACCGGAATTCCCCTTCCGTTGTCAATAACTGTAACGGTATTGTCGGGGTGTATAATCACTTGAATCTTATCGCAAAATCCGGCTAAAGCCTCATCTATGCTGTTATCTACCACTTCATATACAAGGTGGTGCAAACCTTTGGCGCTAGTAGTGCCAATATACATGCCCGGCCTACGCCTTACAGCCTCTAGTCCTTCCAAAACCTGTATCTGATTAGCTCCATACTCCTGGTGGGTATTTTCCTCCATTTGCCGACCTCCGTTCATGAATGCCTCTAACAATATATTTTACCACATTATAGCCTTCATAACAAGGACAAGACAAAAACCGTGGTTTACCACGGTTCTCCGTTTTGTGCCCAATCCACTACCTCCATTATTTCGTCAGACCTTTTTTTCAGGGTTCCTGACGAGATCGGGGACAGATATATGTTTTTTGTTGTAATTATTACAGATTTTGCATTAGCCCTCTCTGTAATTGGGTTTATAAACCCGTCGTTTTCCGCTGACTCCATGAATTCCCTGTTAACCTCTGTCTTTTTCATTAGCTGGGTATTCAATATAGCAATAACCTCGTCTTTGGATACTACAACATCTCCTCCAAGATGAATAAACATCTTAACCCTCCTGTACTAACAATATTTTTCCGGCTTTTACTTCAAAAATCCTGCTTTTTTCTTTGACCGGTGCCCAAACCTCCTGAATTCCCGTAGAAGTTACAAAGGTCTGCACTTTGCCGTTCACCACTTCCAGGAGAAACCTCCTTCTTCCTTCATCCAGTTCAGACATCACGTCATCTAAAAGCAATACCGGATATTCTCCCGTTTCATTTTTCATAAATTCCACTTCAGACAATTTCATGCTTAGGGCACATGTTCGCTGCTGACCTTGGGAACCGAAGGTTTTAATACTAGTATCTCCAATCTTAATATCAATATCATCTCTATGAGGCCCTATCAAAGTTACGCCTTTTATAATCTCAGTATTTCTAATTTCTTTTAGTTTACGCATAAAATACTCTTGTGGTGTTGAGTCCTCTTCGGCTTTTTGTATATCTACTGAGGGAACATATGCCAAATTCAATTCTTCCGCCCCCTCAGTTATTTTCTTATGTATACTCCTCGCGATTGGACTTATTTTATCTAAAACTTCCGTTCTCTTTTTAATAATATTAACCCCGAATTCCACGAGCTGCAAATCCCAAACATCCATCAATTCAATTTTTTCCTTTTGTTCTCTTACAGCTTTCAAAAGATTGTTGCGCTGAGTAACAACCCTGTTATAGTTTGCCAGGTTATGACAATAAAAAGGGCTGGTCTGGGATATTTCGATGTCCAGGAACCTTCTCCTGATCGAAGGACCCCCCTTCACCAGCAGCATGTCTTCGGGTGAAAATAGTACAACATTGATGGTCCCTATAAGTTCACTCAGCTTTTTCTTAAGTTGGTTATTCACTTTAAGAATCTTTTTTCCGTCTGACCTGACCAACATCTCTATATTAATATTTCCGCAACTTCTTTCGCCTTTTAAAACAATCCTCAAAAATTTATCCTCCCATGAAATTAACTCCCCGTCATAATTTGTCCGGTGAGATTTTCCGGTTGCCGCATAAAAAACGGCCTCCAGGATATTTGTTTTTCCCTGGCCGTTTCCACCCACAAAGATGTTTAGATTTGGATGAAAACCGATTTGTAATTCTCTGTAATTCCTGTAGTTCCCCAGAGAAATACTCTTTACCAGCACCTCATCACAACTCCCCATTAAGGAAAATATAAAATTATTACCCTAGATCTATCTTACAGTGGTATATTTTTGTTTTAAACAATCCTTATAGGCAGTATCAAATAAATATATTTTTCACCTTCCGCCGGCTTAATTATACCAGGACTTAAAGATCCTGTAAGTTCCAGCAGTATTTCATCAGCATCAATGGCTTTTAATACATCCAGCAGATATTTTGAATTAAAGGCAATCTGGGCCTCTTCTCCTTCAATTTCCACAGGTATTTGTTCTTCAATTTTTCCTATTTCCGGACTGTTGGAATTAATAAACATAGTTCCTTCACTAATATTTAATTTAATAACATTTGCCCCTTCTTTTGCCAGTAAAGAAGCCCGTTCCGTTGCCTCCAGCAGTTCTTTAGTCTTTACTTTTACCTTTGTTTTACAACCCTGGGGAATAACCTGCTTGTAATTTGGGAACTGTCCCTCAATCAGCCTTGATATTAACCTCACTCCCGGCATCTCAAAAACCACCTGATTTTGTCCGAAGGCGATTTTTAATTCTTCACTCTCCCCTGTCATGATTCTATTTAATTCATTAAGGGTCTTCCCAGGTATTATTACCGATTTTATTAAATCGGGCTCATTTTTTTCAACTACTCCTTCTCTGTATGCTAATCTATGGGTATCAGTGGCTACCAGTTTTATATTCTCGTTTTCTATTTCCATTAAAATACCGGTAAAAATAGGCCTGTTATCATCTGTTGAAATGGCAAACCCAACCTGTTTGATCATGTTTTTAAAAAGTTCTTGTTTTATATTAAAGATTGAGTCACTGTCTATTTCCGGCAGAATCGGAAAATCCTCGGCCGACAGGCCTAACAGGTTAAACTCAGACTGTCCGTATTTAATAGATGTGCTATTATTTTCTTTATCTACTTCTATGGTTATCTTAACATCAGGCAGTCTCCTTACTATTTCACTAAAGTACCTAGCCGGTAGCACAACTCCTCCGTCTTCTATAACAGAAACGGGAACACCGCACTCTATTCCCATTTCTAAATCTGTCGCTGTAAATACCAACCGGCCATTAATTATTTTAAGGAGAATTCCTGAAAGCACAGGTAACGGGTTTTTTGCTGATACGGCTCTTTGTACTGTTTGTACCCCATATGCCAGATTTTCCTTGGTGGCAGATACTTTCATAAAAAAAAGACCTCCTTAAATCCACAAGGTAATTAAAAAAAGCTACCTCGGGTGTATGTATATATATCTTTTTAAATATAGCAGTAATAGTAGTAATACCTGTGAATAAGTGGATATCCGAGACCGGGGCTTGTACTACATGAGACAATGCCTGTTGAAAGAATGTTGATAAGTACTCATAAGTTATTAACATATCCGAAAGATAATAGAATAACCTTTCGTTATTGTATGATTGTATTTTTAAGTTCTTTAACAGTTGTTTGAAGAATGCTGTTATCTAATAATCCCGTAGAAATTTTCTCATGGGCATGCATTACTGTAGTGTGGTCCCTGCCGCCGAATTCTTCACCTATTTTGGGCAGGGAATTATCGGTAAGTTCTCTGCTTAAATACATCGCTATCTGCCTGGGGTAAGCTACAGACCTGGTTCTTCTCTTCGTTTTAAAATCGTCCATCCTTAAATTAAAATATTCGGCCACTACTTTTTGAATTAGTTCTATGGAAATCAACTTTGGCTTTTTGGCCGGGAGTATGTCTTTTAAGGCTTCACAGGCCAAATCATTCGTTATCTGGCTGTGATTGAGAGAGGAATAAGCCATAACCCTCACCAGAGCACCTTCAAGCTCCCGGATATTGGAATGAATGTGATCAGCAATATAAGTTAGCACATCATTAGAAATCTGTAGATTTTCCAACTTGGCCTTTTTTCTGAGAATAGCAATTCTGGTTTCCAGGTCGGGCGGTTGTATATCTGTTATTAATCCCCATTCAAAACGCGAACGGAGCCGGTCCTCCAAGGTTGGTATTTCCTTGGGAGGTCTGTCACTGGATATTATAATCTGTTTGTTAGCTTCATAAAGAGCATTAAAAGTATGGAAGAACTCTTCCTGAGTTCTTTCCTTACCAGCCAGGAACTGGATATCGTCTACAAGCAGGATATCCATATTTCTATATCTAGTTCTAAACTCCACGGTTTTATCGTCCCGGATGGAATTGATAAGCTCGTTGGTAAACTTTTCGGAAGAAACGTATACGACTTTGGTTGACTGGTTACTGTTCAGAATGTAGTGCCCAATTGCCTGCATCAGGTGTGTTTTTCCAAGCCCCACTCCCCCGTAAATAAAAAGGGGATTATACGATTTTGCCGGTGATTCAGCCACCGCCAAAGAAGCTGCGTGAGCAAAGCGGTTGCTGTTTCCCACCACGAAGGTATCAAAGGTATATTTAGGATTTAAGTATGTAGGCAGTATATCTTCCTGGTAGTTTCTATTTGTTATTGAAATGTTACTTGTAAAGTTTGGGGATATTTGAGTTTCGGATAAGTTTGGCAAGATAAAGGAAAGGCTGATCTCATGATTGACTACTTCTTCCAAGGAATCTTTAATTAGGTCATAGTAACGGCTTTCCAACCAGTCCTTGGCAAAATCATTGGGTACTTCGATAGTCATTGTGTGATTTTGAAACTGAGAGGGTTTGGCAGATTTAAGCCATGTTTCAAAGGAAGGCTTACTTATCTGTTTTTCCATAATTTCTAAAGCTTTTTGCCAGATCTCTTCAACTTCAAAAGACAGCATTGCCAGACCTCCCAAGGATAGATAAGAAAACTACTTAATAGGAAAAATTACTATGATTTATCCACAACTGTGTGTATAATGTAGCAAAACCGCGAATTGTGATGGAGTCTTGGAACATGGGGGGTATTAGATAGAGTAAAAACCTTACAGAATCTAAGGCTGAGTAATTTTTAGAGGGTACAAGAAAAAGAGGTATTATTAATTTGAGAAACGACTAGAAACGCTTATTTAGCGCAAAAATAATTAATTATCCACAGGTTTTCCACAAGGGAAATTATGAGTGGGATATCTCTTCTTAAGAGGTAAAATAAAAATGACAGAAATAAAAATACCATTCAAAAAATGGTATAAAGTTTGCATAATTTATAAATTATACACAAAATATCCCCTGCCTGTAATTCGTTTGTATACCCAGGAAAAATTGTTAAAAAATATCCTTTAAGAAATAGAGAATGTTTTAGCAAAAAGGAGAAGGTAAGTCAGCATAGTTAGGTGTGAAAATTAAGGAAGAGTATTTAAGTTAATGTAATTTTGGTAAGATAATGATATCAGATTTCTGGGACGTTATCAACAATTAATTTATAAGTTATACACAGGTCTGCCCGGGGTGGATATTCTTTATCCACAGAAAGAGGACCGTTATAAAGGTTAACCACAGGAATAACGGTGTTCCCCTTGACGATGTTATGTTATTAATATATAATTTTGTATGTATGTCTCAAGAAAATACTTTCATACATAAATGGTTGTGTACAAAAAGGAGGTGCATCCAGTTTGAAAAGAACTTTTCAACCAAAGAACCGTAAGCATCAGAGGGTTCATGGTTTCTTAAACAGAATGAGTACCAAAGCAGGTCGTAATGTAATTAAAAGAAGACGTCTTAAAGGAAGAAAAAAATTGTCTGCTTAAGGCCGCTTTTAGTGGCCTTTTGATTGTTAATAGAACGGCCGTTATTTGAATCAAGAGGTATAATTGCGGGTATATTAAGTATGTTGGCCAGAATTTACCTGCGGAGAAAAAACATGAAAGCTTTACGGGGATTAACTTCAAACAAAGAGTTTAGCAATGTTTTTAATCATGGCGGGTCTGTTGCCGATAGGTTGTTGGTTGTCTATTCCCTACCCAACGGTAAGCCATATACAAGGTTTGGTCTTTCTGTGGGTAAAAAAGTGGGAAAAGCTGTCACGAGAAACAGGTTTAAAAGGATTCTCAGAGAAATATGCCGCAGCAACCTGCCCATAATTAAAGAAGGTTATGATTGTGTAATAATAGCCCGGCCGAGGATTCTGGGGGAAAATTACCGGAATATAGAAAAGAGTTTCATCAAAGTGGCCGGAAAGGCCAGATTACTCGGGAGAGAGTTGAATACCGGTGAAAAAACTAATTGTAAAAACAATTAGGGTTTATCAAAAGGTTGTTTCGCCGTTAAAACCAAGCAGTTGCCGTTTTTATCCTACCTGCTCGGAGTATGCTGTTCAGGCAGTTGAGAAATACGGTGTGGTTAAAGGTCTCTTAAAGGCGATGGGAAGAATATTGCGGTGTCATCCCTTCAATCCCGGAGGTTATGACCCTGTATAAATAAAATTACTGTATTTCCGAGGAGGTTTGGGACTTGAGTTTTTTAATAGACGGGATGACGAAGATTCTTGAGTTTTTTTATATGTTGACAAAGAGTATGGGTGTTCCCAGCTATGGTTTGGCTATTATATTCTTAACCATAGCAATTAAGATGCTTCTCTTCCCTCTTAGTGTCAAGCAGATGAGGTCCCTGAAAATTACGCAGCAGCTGCAACCCAAAATAAAAGAGGCTCAGGAGAGGCACAAAAAAGACCCCCAAAAGGCCCAAGCTGCGGTTATGGAAATTTACAAACAATATGGTGCAAGCCCGCTATCCGGATGCTTGCCGCTATTAATACAAATGCCCATTTTAATTGCATTGTATCGGACTTTGTATGTGTTTAAATTTTCGGTTGCCGCCCATGCCACTTTTTTGTATAGTCCGAATTTAAATTTTTGGATTCATAGTTTAAGAGATCCGGACAAGTATTTTATAATGCCGGTACTTGCGGTTGTATCGACTTTTGCTTTACAGAAAATGACTACTAACATGCAGGATCAGACCCAAAAAACCATGCTTTATGTAATGCCGTTATTTATTGGTTTCATTACATATAAACTACCGTCCGGGCTGGGATTATATTGGGTGGTTACGAACATTGTAGGTGCGTTACAGCAATATATCATTAATAAGCAACCGATTCCAGTGATCGTAAAGGAGGAAATCGCCAGCGATGAGGGAAGTCGTAAAAAGCGCAAAAACGATAGAGGAAGCCATTAAGGCTGCATGCGAAGAATTAAGTCTTGACAGGGACGAAGTTGAATTTGAAGTTTTGGAAGAACCCTATAAAGGGCTGTTTGGACTTTTGGGTGCTAAAGACGCCAAGGTAAGGGTTATAGAAGCCGGTCTTCCGGAGAAAAAGGCGATTAAACTCCTAAAAGGGATATTTGCATGCATGAAAATTGATGTAGCTATTGAAACTGAAGAATCAGATGGGTACACCAGAATTAACCTTAACGGCCCGGATCTGGGTGTGTTGATTGGCAGGAGGGGCGACACTCTCGATGCTATGCAGTACTATATCAATCTGGCGGCCAACAAAAATGCGGAAAAGCGAGCCAGGTTTGTACTAGATATTGAAGGCTACCGCCACAGGCGGGAAGAAACCCTCAATAAACTTGCCTTCAGGTTGGCAGATAAAGCAAAAAGAAAAGGCAAAGACATTGTTTTGGAGCCGATGAATCCCCACGAGAGAAGGGTTATACACACAGCTTTACAAAACCATGATGATGTGTTTACGTACAGCGAAGGGGAAGAACCCTACCGCAAGATAATAATTGCTCCTAAGAAATAGTTGGGTATCGTTTATATCAGAAAACTTTTGACCAAATACTAATAATTTTTTTAAAACCCAGTAATATTAATAATTACTGGGTTTTTGCAAATAAGTCATTAAATGAGTTTAAACCTGGGAACCATTTTGGGGGTGTTTTCTTTGGTGGATGATACCATAGCTGCAATTTCCACGCCTATAGGGGCGGCAGGAATTGGTATTGTACGGCTGAGCGGGAAAGAAGCCCTGCCAATTGCAGAAAAGGTATTTAGTAGTTTCAAGCATAAGAGTTTGACCAACACCCGAAATCACAGCCTATTATATGGTCACATTCTTGATGACACAGGAAAAGTTATTGATGAAGTGTTGGTTTCAGTAATGCGTGGCCCCCACAGTTTTACGGCTGAAGACGTTGTGGAAATTAACTGCCACGGCGGTATAGTAGCAGTACGTAAAACTTTGGAGATAGTCTTAAAGGCCGGGGCCAGGCCCGCCGACCCCGGAGAATTCAGTAAACGCGCATTTTTAAACGGCAGGATAGATCTGGCCCAGGCCGAATCGATAATAGATTTAATAAATGCCAAGACAGAAAAAAGCCTAAAGGTGGCTGTCAACCAACTTGAAGGAATGCTGTCTGGTGAAATCAAAGAGATAAGTACCGAGATGTTGGAATTGATGGCCCATATTGAAGCGGGAATCGATTTTCCGGAACATGATATAGAAGAAATAAGCAGGCACAAAATAGAACAGAAATCAGGGGAGATTTTGGCCAGGATTGAACATATGCTAGCGTTAGCCGACACCGGCAAGGTTTTTCGCGAGGGGCTCCGTACTGTGATTATCGGTAAACCAAATGTAGGAAAGTCTTCCCTGTTAAATGCCCTGCTAAAAGAAAAGAGGGCTATTGTTACGGACATACCTGGGACAACCAGGGATGTGATTGAAGAGATTGTCAGCATTAGGGGCATCCCCCTGAAGTTGGTCGACACTGCGGGTATCAGGGAAACGGAAGACGTGGTTGAAAAAATAGGTGTTGAAAAAACCAAGGAAGTTTTTGCAGAATCCGACCTGGTGCTGTTTATGGTTGATGCCTCTACAGGGCTTACGGCGGAAGACAGGGCGCTGTTTCCTCTGGTGAAGGACAGGAACAGTCTGGTGATTGTCAACAAAACTGATGTTACACAAGAGGTTAATGTTTCAGAAATAGAGACCCATTTCAGAGGGGAAGATATTATTGAAATGTCCCTGCTGTATGGGCGGGGTCTGGACCGGTTGGAAAAAAGGATAGAAGAAATGGTGTATGCCGGACTGTCCTCCAGCCAGGAAGAGATTGTTGTATCCAATGTAAGGCACAAAGATGCCTTAGAACGGGCGTTACGGAGCATAAAGGATGTCCTAAGCGCAATGCGGGCGGGTTTGCCCACTGATTGTATGGCTATTGACCTTAGAACGGCATGGGAAACCCTGGGGGAAATAACCGGTGAATCAGTCAGTGAAGACTTGGTGGACCAAATTTTCAGCCGGTTTTGTATCGGGAAATAGTTTTGGGAGGAAATCATGGAATACTATGCCGGGGAATATGACGTAGTTGTTATAGGCACGGGGCATGCAGGTTGCGAGGCCGCCCTGGCTGCCGCAAGAATGGGGTGTTCTACCCTGGTGCTTACCCTCAACATGGAAAATGTGGCCTTCATGCCCTGCAACCCGGCCGTTGGAGGGCCTGCCAAGGGGCACTTGGTCCGTGAAATAGACGCCCTTGGCGGTGAGATGGGCATCAACACAGACCATACAAATATTCAGGTCCGGATGCTAAATACCGGAAAAGGGCCTGCTGTTCACGCTCTAAGAGCTCAGGCCGACAAAAAACTATACCAGATAAGAATGAAAAAGGTCCTGGAAAACCAGGAATTGCTTGATTTGAAACAGGCCCTAGTAGAGCGGGTTTTAGTTAGCGACGACGGGGTTATTGGTGTTGAGACCAGATTCGGAGCTGTTTTTAAAGCAAAGGCAGTTGTTATAACCACAGGGACGTTTTTACGCGGGCGAATCATTATTGGGGATGTATCATACAGTGGTGGGCCCAATGGGCAGGAGCCGTCTGTAGGGTTGGCGGACAGCCTTCGGGGGCTTGGCCTGGAACTGGGTAGGTTCAAAACCGGAACCCCGCCGCGAGTGCACAGGAAAAGCGTAGATTTTTCCAAAATGATAATTCAACCGGGGGATGAAAAACCCCATAGGTTTTCCTTTATGACCAAAGACTTAAACCGGGAGCAAGTACCCTGCTGGCTTACATATACTTCAGAAGAAACGCACAGGGTTATCAGGGACAATCTGCATCGCTCCCCACTATACAGCGGTAAGATTGAAGGAGTAGGACCACGGTACTGCCCCTCTATTGAAGATAAGGTCGTGAGATTTGCCGATAAACCCAGTCACCAGATATTTTTGGAACCGGAAGGCCGCGATACCGAAGAGATGTATGTCCAGGGGTTTTCCACCAGCCTGCCCGAGGATGTTCAGATAAAGATGCTCAGGTCGATACCCGGTCTGGAACATGTTGAAATGATGAGAACAGGGTACGCTATTGAGTATGACATCCTCTCCCCTACCCAGCTTAAACTGTCACTGGAAACAAAAAAAGTAAAGGGGCTTTTTTCGGCAGGTCAGATTAACGGCACATCGGGGTATGAGGAAGCCGCGGCCCAGGGTATTATAGCAGGAATTAATGCTGCGCTTTTTGTAAAGCAAAAGGAACCCCTAATCCTAAAGAGGTCTGATGCCTATATCGGTGTCTTAATAGACGATCTGGTTACCAAAGGAACCAATGAGCCTTACCGGATAATGACTTCAAGGGCGGAGTACCGGCTTTTACTGAGACAGGACAACGCAGACCTCCGGCTCACTGAGATGGGTTTCCGGGCGGGTTTGGTGAAGGAAGACCGCCAGAAAGCCTTTGAGCAAAAATACAAATTGGTTGAACAGGAGAAAGGCCGCCTGGCAGAGGTTACAGTGGCACCGGACGAAGAAGTACAACAAATATTGACTGCCAAAGACAGTTCGGAGATAAAGCAGAACACTTCTTTAATAGACCTTTTAAAAAGGCCGGAGATCACCTATGAGGACCTAAAAAAAATGGACAAAAACTTTCCGACTTTGCCTGAGGATGTTGTAGAACAGGTGGAAGTTCAGGTTCAGTATGAGGGATATATAAAGAGACAGCTGGAGCAGGTTGAAAAATTTCAGAGACTGGAAAACAAGAAAATACCTGATTGGGTAAGTTATGAAGATATCAGGGGTTTATCCACTGAAGCAAAGCAGAAATTGGAAAGGCTAAAGCCTTTGTCAGTGGGGCAGGCTTCCAGAATTTCCGGGGTGTCGCCTGCTGATATATCCGTACTGCTTGTTTACATGGAACAAAAAAGACGGGGATGCCCGCAGGAGGACTGAGAATGGAAACATTACCCGAGGGGTTGCTCGTAAGAGGGGCGGCTGAACTTAGTGTCAGTCTGGGAGAAGAAGACGTAAAACTGTATTTAAAGTACCTGGACAGTCTCCTGGAATGGAACCAGAAAATAAACCTCACTGCCATCAAAGATCCGGAAGAAATAATAATAAAGCACTTTCTGGACAGTATCTCCGTGCTGCCATATATTACGCACAACACCGAAATCAAATTGCTGGATGTTGGGACGGGAGCCGGTTTTCCCGGAGTTCCGGTCAAAATATCATCCAGCGGAATAAATGTAGTATTACTTGATTCGTTAAATAAAAGAATTACGTTTCTAAATAATCTTATCGGTGAACTTAATTTGAGTGGAATTACAACCGTACACGGAAGAGCCGAGGACTTCGCCCATAAAGAAGATTTCCGGGAATGCTTCGATGTTGTAGTTTCAAGGGCGGTTTCTAAGCTTTCAGTTTTAGCGGAGTTATGCCTCCCTTTTGTCAAGATAGGCGGAAAGTTCATTGCCTATAAAGGTCCCAAGGTAAGTGAAGAACTGGCTGAAGCCGAAATCGCGATCAAGACCCTCGGCGGCGGTCAAGCCAGAGTTATAGATATTACCTTGCCAGACATAGAAGACAAAAGGAATTTGGTTATAATAGATAAGGATAAACCAACTCCTCCGAAATACCCCAGAAAAGCCGGGACACCTGAAAAAAAGCCCCTTTAACAATCGCTTCCAGGTAAATACTTGGGGCGATTAGTTATTTCCCAGCAGTTGCCAGCCGGGGGCTCCTTGCCGGCACCTGCAACATGGCGAATTCCAGTTTGTCGAAACGGCGGCGGTATCTGACGCGGAAAAACACGAAAAGGCATTTTTGTATAAATTAGTTGTAAACTGTTTATCAAAGAAATTCCTGAAATGTAATTTCTGGATGTTAAATACGGGGTTCTGGGAGCAAAAAAATATCCGACATTTTTCTTAGGTATGCTTACCAACTGTAATCCAAAACGCCCAGACCGAACATGTGTTCCCGCCCTAGATTGCCATGTATGCCTTTAAAAAGTTTCAGCCAGTATGTAGGCCTTTGTAATTTTGAACGGTCAATACAGGGCAAAAGGGGTGGCTTTAATAAAATTAGATAATAAATCGTCGGTTGAACTGCTGTGGAAGTGGCGGCTGTTTTTAAAATTATAAAATAAGAGGGAAAATGAGGAAGGAACTAAAGTCTTTATGTGGAATAAAAGAACCAATGAATGTCGGCACAGACAGGTGGGTTACAGATGGGCAAAATTATTGCAATTGCCAACCAAAAGGGCGGCGTGGCCAAAACGACAACAGCGGTAAACCTCGCTTCATGTATTGCAGTGTTTGGAAAAAAGGTTCTTTTAATTGACATTGATCCCCAGGGTAATGCCAGCAGCGGATTAGGCATAGACAAGGAAAACGTTGAATACTGTATTTATGATGTTCTTATTAACGGGCTCCCTGTGGAAAGCGTCATCTGTAAAGGTGATATTGACGGACTTGACGTGGTGCCGGCAACTATCCAGTTAGCCGGCGCTGAAATAGAACTGGTGACTGCAATATCAAGGGAGATTAAGCTAAAAAAGGCCATTCAAAACCTTAAAGAAAAATATGATTATATTTTTATCGACTCACCTCCGTCTCTGGGACTTTTAACAATTAATGCTCTGACTGCCGCGGACTCGATAATTATTCCCATTCAATGTGAGTATTACGCCCTTGAAGGTTTGGGTCAGCTAATGAACACCATAGAATTAATTAGAAAGCATTTAAATCCGGCCCTTGAAATCGAGGGTGTATTACTGACAATGTTTGATGCCAGGACAAACCTTTCTATTCAGGTTGTGGAGGAGGTCAAAACATATTTTAAGAACAAAGTATACAGCACTATTATTCCGAGGAATGTCAGGTTAAGTGAAGCACCAAGCCACGGTAAGCCGATTATTATTTATGATCCAAAATCAAGGGGTGCGGAAGTCTATCAAGAGCTTGCAAAGGAAGTGACTGAGATTGAGTAAGCGGGGTTTGGGCCGGGGCCTTCAGGCACTTCTGCCGGGCGTGGAAATTGGGAAAAACGAAAAAGAGAGCGTTGTGGAAATCGATGTAGGGGATATAAAAGTTAACAAAAACCAGCCACGGCACAGCTTTGATGAGAATAAGCTTAACGAACTGGCCATGTCCATCAAGGAACATGGTGTTGTCCAACCCATCATAGTACGAGCGGAGAAAGACGGCATATACGAGCTAGTGGCCGGCGAGAGAAGGTGGCGGGCCTGCCAACGAATAGGGATGGAAAAGATTCCGGCCATTGTCAGAAACCTGTCCCAAAGGGAAACTTCCGAAATCGCTTTGATTGAGAACATTCAAAGGGAAGATCTTAACCCTATTGAAGAAGCTAGTGCGTATAAAATATTGATGGAGGAATATGGCCTAACCCAAGAGGAACTTTCAAAAAGGGTTGGCAAGAGCAGGCCTTTTATTGCCAATACGGTCAGGCTTCTGGCTCTACCCGAACACGTAAAAGACATGGTGCTAAAGGACTTGATTTCAGCGGGCCATGCCCGGGCATTACTTACATTGGCCCGGCAGAAAGAGCAGGAGGACTTAGCCAAGAGAATTGCTTTGGTGGGCATGTCGGTTAGACAGACTGAAAAGGCCGTACAGGAGATGCTGACTCACAGGCCAAAACCCAAAAGGAAGACCGCAAAGGAAGACCCCGTTCTTCTGGACCTTGAAGAAAGATTAAAAAGAAAGTTCAGTACAAAAGTAATTATCAGACATGGCGAGAAGAGCGGTCGCATAGAGATAGAATACTACGGAGACGAAGAACTGCAAAGGTTGTTGGAAGCTCTTCTGGGGAATGTAGATATCTAGTTGTTTCACGTGAAACATTTTTCTGTTGCTGAAAAGGACAGTGTTTCACGTGAAACTTTTTAGGGCAGTTGTCTAATAAAAGGGGGTTGCAGGCTTGCTCAACGAAGGGAATTATGGGAGGATCTGCGAGGCGCTTAACAGCCACCCCTCCCCTAACGAAAGAATTGCAGAGCTGCTACAGAAATCGATAGAATTAAAGGGCTTGACGTTTTTGGAGGCGGGTGAACTTCTCAACACCAATGACAGTGGTCTGCAGGAGGAAATTATTAATGCCGCGGGGCGGGTAAAAGAGCTCATCTACGGGAAACGGGTGGTATTGTTCGCCCCCTTATACCTGTCAAATGAGTGCGCTAACAATTGCCTTTATTGCGGGTTTCGCAAGGATAACGTAAGCCTTGCCAGGCGCACGCTTTCCTCCGAAGAGTTGATAGCTGAGGCCCAGAAAATTGAAAGTATGGGTCATAAAAGAATCCTTTTGGTTTGCGGCGAAAAGCCGGTCCAAAACGGAATTTCCTATGTTGTGAAGGCTATTAGAGGAATCTATGAAAAAACGAATATCAGAAGAGTAAATGTAAATATCGCCCCCCTGTCAACGGAGGATTTCCGGCATTTGAAAGAGGCTGGCATAGGTACATATCAGTCTTTTCAGGAAACCTATCATCGCGAACAATACTCTTTTTATCACCCTTGCGGAACGAAGGCCGATTACAACTGGCGAATTACCTCTTTTGAAAGGGCTATTGAGGCAGGAATTGATGATTACGGAATGGGTGTTCTGTTTGGGCTCTATGATTACCGTTTTGAAGTCATGGCTTTAGTCTGCCATGCGGCCGAGCTTGAGCGTAACTGGGGTGTCGGACCGCACACTGTATCTGTCCCCCGGCTCAAAAAGGCTTTCGGCAGCGCAGTTTTCGAAACCGGCTTTCAAATAAATGACCGTCAGCTAATGCTGACCACTGCTGTCTTGCGACTGGCGCTGCCTTATACAGGTATAATAATGTCAACCAGGGAGCCGGGTTTCTTGCGGGACCGGTTGCTTGACATAGGGGTGTCCCAGATTAGCGCGGGGTCTTCCACCGCACCGGGGGGTTATAGCGCCGGCGAAAGAGGTGGGACCCAGTTTCAACTTGAAGACAACAGGACCCTGGATGAGGTTGTCCGCGATATATGCAGGGCCGGTTATCTACCCAGTTTTTGCACGGCCTGTTACCGCCAGGAACGTACCGGTGAACGGTTTATGGCTCTGGCTAAAGTCGGGGAAATTAAGAAATTATGCCAACCCAATGCCCTCCTTACATTTAGGGAGTTTCTACTGGATTTCGCTTCAGAGGAAACCGGTCTCCAGGGGAAAAGGGTTCTGAAACGTTTCCTGGAATCCAGTGACGTTGCGGCAGTACGAGAAAGCCTTGTAAAAAGACTGGCAGATATTGAAACGGGTAAGAGAGATATTTATTATTAGAGCGGCCAACAGGCTTGGATTTGCGGGTTTTGAAGGGAGAATGCCTGTGGTCAATGCCGGAGAGTTGTTATATATAGTTTGTAAGAACCTAACTGATGTTTTCCGGGCCGAAAAGGCGCTGCAGGAAGCCGGTATCCCGGTGCGGACTGTTCCTTCCCCGCCTAAAGAAGTTGGACCATGTTCAACGGTGCTGGAAATAACCGTTGGTGACAGTAAAAGGTCATCTGGTGTCCTCGAACAATCAGGGCTTGAAATCGAGAAGACTATTCCGGCCAGGCTTCCCCGGACGGAATTGCTGGAAAGGTTATCGGGGAAAAATAACGCGGGATCCTTTGGTAAAGTCCTGTCCGGGGTACTGGAGGGGCTGCCCCCTTCCCTGCCGGATTTGCGTATTTTGCTAAAGGCCTCGGGAACGGACAGAGAAGCCCTTTGGAAGGCAGCTGACTATGTGCGGCAGATTAGTATCGGTGATGTTGTGGACATCAGGGCTGCCCTCGAGTTTTCCAACCACTGCCGCCGTAACTGCTCATACTGCGGTCTGCGGCAGGGCAACAGCAACCTTAGCCGGTACAGAATGACCGAAAATGAGATTTTGGAGCAGGCAGTGAGAGTTAGAGCCATGGGCATCCAGACCATTATCCTGCAGTCCGGCGAAGACACCTGGTTTACAACTACAAGGGTTGTCAATATAATTAAGGCTATAAAGCAGGAAACCGGTATGTATATAACCCTGAGTCTGGGAGAACGGGAACCGGAAGAATACGGGATATTCAGGCAAGCGGGGGCTGACAACTACCTGCTGAAAGTGGAAACTACCAATCCCCACATATACAGCGAGCTTCACCCCGGTTCAACCGTTACAGAACGGATAAAACATGTCAGGATGATTAAACAGGCGGGATATATTACCGGGAGCGGGAACATTATCGGGTTACCTGGGCAGGATGTAGACAGCATTGCCAGGGATATCATCTGGTTCTGGCAGGAGGGTATTCACATGATTGGGGTTGGACCTTTTGTGCCTGCTGTCAACACCCCCCTGGAGACCAACACACCAGGAGCCGTGGACTTGACGCTAAATACAATTGCCGTAACCCGATTGGTCTGCCGGAATTCCTATATTCCGTCCACCACGGCCCTGGCAACCCTCAGCCGGGAAGCCCAGCTCAAAGGGTTGGCCTGCGGGGCCAACACAATTATGCTAATTATGACCCCTCCGGGTGTCAGGGAAAAATACAAGATTTATGCCAACAAAATGATGGTTGATATTGAATGGGCCTTGACGATGGTTAAAGCCTTACAGCGGCAAACTCCGCCATATATACAGGCCGGTGGGCTTGCTGAACCGGAGCAGCGTACAGCCGGCGGATGAATCGGGACCATTTGAGGTAAAACTAATAACGGATACACGGGTTTGTGAGCCCTTGGACCAACAAGGAGGGAGTGCTGATGATATACCTTGACAACGCCGCGACGACCTGGCCTAAGCCAGAAGAAACAATAGCTGCCATTGAGGACTGTATCCGGCATGCTGGGGCTAACCCGGGCCGGGGTGGACACAAAATGTCCCTTTCTGCGGGCAGAATAGTGTATGAAACCAGGGAGGCGGTGGCTAAATTATTCAAGGTTGATGACCCTGTCCGCATTGTGTTCACGGGAAATGCCACAGAATCCCTCAACCTGGCGTTAAAAGGGCTGCTTAAACCGGGTGACCATGTTATTACCAGTTCGATGGAACATAACTCCATGGCAAGACCTCTTTATGTTCTACAAAAACGGGGCGTGGAAGTGACTCAACTGCAATGCTCACCAACAGGAACGCTAGAGCCGGGTGCTGTTGCCAACGCGATAAAAAAGAATACAGTTGCCGTGGCAATTCTTCATGCTTCAAATGTTACCGGAACTATCCTGCCAATTGAAGAAATAGGCAGGATAACCAGGGCTAACGGGGTCTTTTTAATCGTAGACGCAGCTCAGACCGCGGGACTGCTTGACATTGATGTTAACAGGATAAATGTTGACATGCTGGCTTTTACCGGGCATAAAAGTCTTTACGGACCCCAAGGTACAGGCGGCTTGTTTATAAGGGACGGAGTTCTACCGGAACCCCTTTGTCAGGGGGGGACGGGCAGCAAGTCCGAATCTTTGGAACAACCGGAAGATATGCCGGACAGGTTTGAGAGCGGAACGCCGAACACCCCGGGGCTTGCCGGGCTCGGAGCAGGGATACGGTTTATTATGTCCCGGGGGCTTGACAGTATCAGAAAACACGAACAAGTTCTGGTGGCAAGGTTTCTGGAGGGCCTGAAGCAAATGAAGGAAATACAAATTTACGGACCTGCCGACCCTTCTATACAGGTCCCGGTTGTATCTGTTAACGTTAGGGGACAGGACTCTTCGGAAATCGCCTTTATTCTGGACAAGGCCTTTGATATTGCCTGCCGTAGTGGTTTGCATTGTGCCCCGGCGGCTCACAGGACTATCGGCACTCTAGACCGGGGTACGGTGAGGTTCAGTTTTTCGATCTTTAATACGCCCACGGAGGTAGACTACGTTCTGGATGCGCTGGAAAGGACCGTTGCAGAATTGCCGTAAATATAAAACCCGTAGGGGAACCTACGGGTTTTCGCTCTTATAAGCCTCAGCCTTAGCCAGGTCATAAACTGTCTTGACGGGGATTTTTGACTGGTAAGCAGCGGCTTTACAGTCTTCCCACTCTGGCGCAATATTCATAATATGTCCGGAGTCGGGGTGACGGCCGAGTTTAACTGTAACCGGCCCGTAACGGGTCTGCACCACCTTTGATTCCCGGGCTAATTTGTATCTACGGCACGGGTGGGTCCTTACACCAAGGGTGGTGGTCTCGGCCAGGAGTGCGTTAATTAAGGCACTAAGACAATCGTCTGGGACAAGACAACTGAGGACCTGGGCCGGTCGCCCTTTCTTCATGATTACCGGGGTGATAAAAACATCTACAGCGCCAGTGGAGAACAGGAACGGCACGATGTAATCGTAAAACTCCGGGTTCATGTCATCTATGTTGGCCTCCACTATGTGGAGAGTGTCTTCGGTAAATAGCCTTTCACATCTGCGGCCTGTCCCGGTGGTTTCCCCGAGAATTGCCCTTACGAGGTTGGGTACAGCCCGTTCGGCTGTCCCGGCCCCATACCCGACGGCTGCAATCTTCATAGCTGGCATGGTCCCAAATTCGGCGGACAGGGTTTTGACCAGGGCGGCACCGGTAGGGGTAACGGTTTCGCCGTTGATATTGCACGAACGGGTGGGAATACCCTTCAAGAGCTCTAAAACGGCTGGAGCAGGTAGTGGTAAGGTTCCATGGGCACATTCCACAAAACCTGAACCTAATGGCAGAGGAGAGCACAGAAGGTGTTCAATTCCCAGCATATCGAGGGCTGTAACTGTACCGATGATGTCAATTATTGAGTCCAGGGCTCCCACTTCATGAAAATGTACAGTTTCGACAGGAACACCATGGACTTTGGCTTCTGCGGCTGCCAGGGTACGGAAAACGGCAGTGCTTTTTTCTTTTACTGCGGTGGGCAGCAGGCTCTGTTCTATAATCTGCAGAATATCAGACAGGTGACGGTGGGGCTGCTTTTCCGCAAATATTTGCACTGATGCTTTTGTTGCACTGATACCGTTTTTTGAAATTTTGTCGACGGCCAGCCGAAAGCCATGCAGGCCTAAGGTTTCCAGCCGGTCCGCCAGTTCCTGGGGGGAGATACCAAGGTCTATCAAGGCTCCCAGAAACATGTCCCCGCTGATTCCGGCAAAACAATCCAGGTAGAGAAAGTTCATTATTTTCCTTCTTTCAGTCGGACAATGGCTGCGGCCATGGCTGCGGCCCCGAAGCCATTGTCGATATTTACAACGGCGATGCCTGCGGCACAAGAATTCAACATTGCCAGCAGTGCGGCAATCCCGCCAAAGGCGGCTCCATAACCGATGCTGGTCGGAACGGCCACCACCGGGACTTCAACCAGCCCGCCCACCACACTTGCCAGGGCGCCTTCCATTCCGGCAACGACAATAATAACAGCCGCTTGGTCAATTAAGGATTTGTAGTGAAAAAGCCGGTGAATACCGGCAACTCCCACATCGTAAAGCCGGGTAACAGTATTACCCATAATTTCTGCGGTTACCGAGGCCTCCTCGGCAACGGGGAGGTCTGCCGTACCGGCGCTGATTACCAATACCGGGCTTTGGTATTTCGGACGCGCCTCTTTTTCAATGGTGATGCACCGTGCCAAGGAATGATATTTGGCATCGGGACACATTTTATTGACGACAGCGTAGACTTCCGGGTTGGCCCTGGTTGCCAGGATTTGATTGCACGTGGGCAGAAGCCTCTCGATTATTGAGGCCACCTGCTCAGGTTGTTTGCCCTGGCAAAAGATTACTTCGGGAAACCCTTTCCGGAGGCAGCGGTGATGGTCGACCTTCGCAAAGCCAAGGTCTTCGAAGGGCAGGTCTTTGAGAGATTCCAAGGCCTGGTCAATGTCCAGTGTGCCGTGCTTTACCTGGGTAAGAAGGTTTTTAAGAGCGTCCTTATCCATTCAATTCCTCCTTTGAAAGCACCTCATTCATGCTTCCGCTCCGAAAGCCCCGGAGGTCAAGGGTAATATAATTAAAACCAAGTGAATTTAATTTCGCTGTGACCTGCTGGCGGAACGGACGGGAAGCTGCCATTTCAATGAAACTGTCAGGCACCTCTATCCGGGCGGTGTCCCCATGGTGGCGGACCCTACATTCGGTTAGGCCAAGGGAGCGTATATAGCGCTCGGCTTCCTCCACTTGACGAAGCTTTTCAGAAGTAATTGTATGTCCATAAGGAAATCTTGAAGAGAGACATGGCATGCTGGGTTTGTTCCAGTTAGGCAGGCCCTGACCCCTGGCGAGACTCCGGATTTCTTCTTTGGAAAGGCCGGCTTCCTGCAGGGGGCTTCTCACCCCAAGCTCTTTGCCTGCTCTCATCCCCGGCCTGAAATCATTAAGGTCATCGGCGTTGGCGCCATCTGCTACAAAAGCCAGATTGTTCTTGCCGGCAAGGTCATATAACTTTCCGAAAAGTTCCTTTTTGCAGTGGTAGCAACGTTCCGGAGGGTTTTGAAAGAAGTCTTCGTTTTTAAGTTCCTCTGTAAATATACTCAGATGATTGGCCCCAATGGTGTCGGCCAGCCTTTTGGCAGATTCCCATTCTTCGGACGGATATGTTTCAGAGGCAGCAGTCACGGCCAAAACTTTTTTGGGGCCCAGGCTTTCCAAAGCAACCTTTAATAGTAAGGTACTGTCGATACCGCCGGAGTATGCTATGAGCACAGATTCCATATCAACTAAAATATTCCGAAGAAGTTCCAATTTTGTCTCAGTCATCTATCGATTTGCCTCCAAAGCGTTAGTTTAACGTGGTTACATTTTAATATAGGGGGAAAACCTTGTCAACTTAGGCAAAAATGGGGGCGGGAAATAAATAATTTGACTACAGCAAAAGGAATTTGTCCGGCTATGTGGAAAAGAAAGAAATCGAAGGTTTTTGAGGAGGCTTGGGTTAGAATATGGAAGAAATTTTATCTTTTATCAAAACAAATAACAATATCGTTACTCTGGCTGCCGTTTGCATATCAGGAATAGCCCTGGTGTTGTGGTTGTTTAACTCCTGGAGGACCAGCAGGCTGCTGAAAAAGTACAAAGCAATGGTGCAGGGCATGGAAGGAAAAGACTTGGAGACCATGTTAACCGCACATTTGGATGCCGTTAACAAAGCACTGGGAAAAACAAGAGAAGTTGAGAGTGCATACAAGGCCGTCAGAAAAATGGCCGAGAGGTCTATTCAACACGTGGGTGTGGTAAGGTTTAATGCCTTTAGTGACACCGGCAGTGACCTCAGTTTTTCTGTAGCGCTGCTGGATCACAACGGGGACGGGCTTGTGTTGAGCAGTATTTTTAGCCGCAATGAAAGCCACGCTTACGCCAAGCCAGTGAGCAAAGGGGTATCCAGTTATCACCTGTCAGGCGAGGAAGAAGCGGCTATCAGAAAGGCTCTGGAAAACGAAATAATAAGATAAGCCGGTACGAACAGAATAATCGGTAATCCTCCTGCGAACAATATAAAAAATTCGATATTAGGGGGATTTTTTATGCCGTTAAAAATTGCCGTTCAGAACGGTTTGGGGGAAATCGCTAATTACCTCACCGAACAGGGATATGAGGTGGTCGGAATGGAGGACAACACAGGACCGGTAGATGTTATCGTTTACTCCGGTGTTTCCAACGACATTACCGGATTTGATGAAGTCGATTACTATGGGGACGGGGTAACCATGGGGGTTAACAGCCCTTCCGGGGTTATGCTCGTCAATGCACACAGCCACTCTCCGGAACAGGTCGTGTCTATAATCAATAACCGTTTCGGCTGGATGGAGGGCTAGGAATGTTTCAGAATCGCCAAGATGCAGGGGAAAAACTCAGTTCCGTTTTGGAAAAGTATAAAGGCGAAGATGTGATAGTTATGGGTATTCCCCGGGGCGGGGTAGTGGTGGCAGCGGAGGTGGCCAAAAGGTTAGGGGCGCCTCTTGATGTAATAATCCCCAGGAAAATCGGGGCCCCGCATAACCCGGAAGTTGCTATAGGTGCAGTTACCCAGGACGGTACAGTAATTAAAGATGAAGCTATGGTTCAGATTTTAGGAATATCTGATGAGCAGCTCAATGTCCTGGCGGGCCGGGTTTCCGGGGAAATTGCCAGAAGAGTAAACGCATACCGGGGCGGCAGACCGGGAATAGACATACATAATAAAACCGTAATTATTGTAGATGATGGCATAGCTACCGGATTTACGATTAAAGCGGCAATTAAATCGGTACGGAGTGCAAACCCGCGGCGGCTGGTGTTGGCAGTTCCGGTGGCCCCGGCAGATACAGTGCAGGCACTCCGGGAGACGGTTGACGAGTTGGTTTGTCTGCAAAAGCCAGAACTGTTTTACGCCGTCGGGCAGTTTTATACTGATTTTGACCAAACATCTGACTCAGAAGTAATTCAATTGTTAGCCGACTGAATTACTTTTCGTTATCCTTGAAACTTTTGGTCTGACCGATAATGGTTTTGTTAGTTTCATCCAGCACCGCCAAAGCCTCGTCAAGGTCGTCCACATAGATGGAATTGAACGTGTCGAGCTGGGCATCGGAGAACACGGGCAGGTCTTTGGCGGTTTTAATTTTGGAAGAAAGCCGGGAGGCTTTTCTGTCATTATCCATGTTAAACCCCTCCTTAGAAATATGCACCTTTGTCTTTTAGGATGGCTGAAGCTTCGTCAACTTTTTCGGCACTGGTAACAACAGTTACCAGAAACGATTTTCCCCCCGGGACCCCATACCCTGGGGGTGCATATCCTTCCACGGAAGGGTCTGCCCCCAGCAGGACGCGGGCATCATTGTCATTGAAATGGTCCGTGTCGGCGGAAAAAAGGACCAACCCTGTCTGGGTTTCAGCTTGTCCGGCAATCGGGTTGTTGTATTCGGAGTTATACGAAACCCCGAACCGGCTTACCCTGTCAATCTGGACTTCTGTAATGCCTGCTCCTTTGAGGGCTTGGGCTGCTTCCTGGGCAGCGGGAGTACTCGGAAAATAGGCAAGAATGGAACGTTCACCGGGGGAAAGCTGCATAAGTTAACCCTCCTCTAATAAAAATAGCGTGTCTTACAGTTTAGTTTGTACAGAGGAGAGCAGAAAATACGCTATTAAAAAAACACCCAAACGGGTGTTTATAAGCGAGGAACATACTAGCCGAATATTCTATTTATATTTACTCTGGTCTTATTAACTGGCACTGACTGGCCACCAGTACGGAACTGCGATGAATGCCATCGCTGATTATTTTGGCCATTTTCATGACAACGTTCAGACGCGTATTTTGTAAGACGAAGTACTCCATAAACCCCCCGACATTTACAACACCGGTAATGTGAAGGTTACCCACAGATGGAAGGTGTTTATTAACCCCGGCCCCCGGCTTTAAAGACCCTTCCCCAATATTTATATAACCCACATTATCAATATTGCCCAGGCAGGCATCGACAGCTATAACGAAGGGGTCGGCCAACCCGTCGATTACCTTGAGATAATCTGACAGGTTGCTGGCATGAACCGGGCTTTCCAGTGTTCCCAGAATTTTGAAGTATTTATGGTTGATTTCGTGAAGTCTGCTTCCAACAATAGGTCCCAGGCTGTCCCCGGTTGACCGGTCAGTACCTATACAGACAATAACCCGGGCCCGGTCGGGGCTGGCAAGCTGTTTAAGCAATTGGCCGGAAAAGGCTCGGACAAATTTGTTTGTCGCATCGGCGTCTTCCACGTGTATCTTTGTTGGGGCAGCACTGTTGCGTTTAATGGAGGGGAAGAAGGACATGTATGACCTCCCGGAAAATATTTTTTCCAGGATATTTATATGTAAATGAAATTGAAAATATACTTGACTAGGGAAAAAAGGAGTTTTATCAATAATTGTCGAAAACTAATCTGTTTCAAAATCTAACTACGCTGAGCCGGAAGCCAATTTTTCAAAGGCCGGAGGAACCAGATGAAAAAGATTAGCCGCCGACATTTTTTAAAACTGTGTACAGCTTCCGCCGCTGCTGTGGGATTATCACAGATGTGGATTCCCGCCGTGGGCGAGGCTTTTAGAAAGGCCGCCGGGGGAAATCCGCCGATCCTGTGGATTCAGGGGTCGGCCTGCAACGGTTGTTCCACATCCCTGGTCAACACAGTGCACCCTAACATGAGAGAACTCTTAACTGAAATAATAAATATGTCATTTCATCCCGGCTTTTCAAGCAAAGCCGGGTCCCTTTTAACAGACCAGTTGATGGAAACGTCCCGGAGGAATGAAGGAAATTTTATTTTGGTGGTTGAGGGGGCAATTCCCCGGGCCTACCAAGGCATGTTTAACATTGTCGGGGAAGATTCGTCGGGAAAGAAAGTTACCTTAATCAGTTTACTCAGTGACCTGTGCAAGAGGGCTAAAACGGTTATTGCGGTTGGTTCCTGTGCTTCCTTTGGGGGAATCTCCGCGGCTGAGCCGAATGATGCCGAATGTGTTGGCTTAGAGAAACTGGCAGACGTAAACAAGGTAGTGAATATTCCGGGGTGCCCGCCACATCCGGACTGGATTGTCGGCACTTTGGCCCAATTGTTGTTGTATGGAAACCCGGAGCTGGACGATTACGGGCGGCCGAAACTGTTTTATGAAGGGTTAATACATAACAACTGCCCAAGACGCCAGTATTTTGATAACAGTATTTTTGCCGAACAACCAGGTGAAGACGGCTGTTTGCTCCAAATTGGATGCAAGGGACCGCTGACCCACGGGGACTGCCCGACCCGGCTGTGGAACGGGGCATCTTCATGGTGTGTAGGCGCTAATGCCCCCTGTATAGGATGCACGGACCCCAGTTTTCCTGACTTAACAATGCCTTTTTATAAAAGGATGTCTGAGATTGAAGGGCCTGGGATTACTTCTACCGCCGATGCCATTGGTATGGGACTGGGCGTGGCTACAGCCCTGGGCTTAGCGGCCCACCTTACCGGCAACTACCTTACCGGCAGAATTGGCCGGAAAAAACGTGACCGGGAGGGTGATATTTAATGGCCGTGGTGGTTCACCCTCTTAACAGGGGCATTCGCCCGATAAGAATAGAACTTGACACAGATGGCGGAAAGGTTGTCGGGGCCAAAGCCGGGACCACTTATTACTGGGATTTCGCGAATACTCTCAAGGGGAAAGACCCAATGGACGCTATCCAGCTGACACAAAGGACCAGCGGCCTTGATTTTGTGGCCCATGCCACCGCAATTGTAAGGGCTTTAGAAGAAATTGCGGCTGTCCAACTTACCGGTATCGCTGTTTTGACCAGAAATGTATTATTAGGGCTGGATATTGTCTATGGACACATCACCCATTTTTATTCAAACGTTTTACCAGATTATATCCCCTTTCCCGAAGAAGGCCCGTTTTATAATGTGGCGGGGGATTTCCGCCTACCCCCCGGAGTTCGAGACTCAATGATAAAAAACATGTGGCGTGCTTTTGAAATAAGACAGTTAATCCATAACATAATGGCTGTTTTGAGCGGAAAGGCGCCGCATATTTGCAGTGTCATTATGGGGGGGGTTACGAGGGCAGTTACCGGAGCTGAAATTGTAAGAATAAATTCGGTCTTAAAAGAAGTTGCCGGATTTGTGAACAATGAGTACTATAATGACCTGGTCCAGATTGAACAGGTGTACGGGCAGTATTTTCTTATTGGCGGGGGCGCAGGAAATTTACTGACCGTTGGCGAATTTCCCCGGGACAAGGCTGGGAATTGCCTGTTTTCCGCCGGGGTGAATTTTCAGGCCGCTAGATTTAACAAAAAGTTGATTTCCATGGATTTTGCAGGTGCCTGGTTTGAGGCTGAAGGTACCTGGGAAGGGCCCCTGGCGGCTACTTTAAAGCCGAAACCGGATAAACCGGGTGGTTATTCGTGGGTAAAAGGTGCTTTGTATAGGAATAAAACCTGTGAAGTGGGGCCGCTGGCGAGGATGGCGCTGACCGGGAACGCCCAGATTACCGGACTCGGGAAACGGGCCATGTCAGTTTTGGGAAGGTATCGGGCCCGCCTGGAGGAATGCAAAGTGCTGCTAATACAAATAACCGGTTGGCTGGAGCAAATTAACCCCGGGGAAAAACCGGCCGAGCACACAGAGATGCCGGAAGAGGGGGAAGCCATTGGGGTTGCAGAGGCCTCCCAGGGTTCGGTAGTACACTATGTATCAATAAAAAAAGGTAAAATAGATAAGTATAACGTGTTGGACGCCTATTCGTGGAACTTGTGCCCCAATACCCGGGAGGGGTTAAAGGGGCCTATGGAGCAGGCCCTGACAGGGCTTGTTGTGACAGGGCCTGAAGTGACGGCTGATGTCCTGAGAGTTGCCCGTTCTTTTTAAAAAATGCCAGTTGTGAGGTGAATGTTTTGGCCAAAGAGCTGTATTACCATCCATTACCGGCCCGTATCTTACACTGGGTGAATGCTGCCAACATTGGCCTGCTGACAACTACAGGTCTGTACATAAGAGATCCCGGGCATTTTTCGCTTTTTGCAAATATGGATATAGCGAGTAAAACCCATTTCATCGCAATTTATCTGATAATATACGGCATCATGATTAGGATATACTATTCTTATTTAAGCAAAGACTACCGGGAAATCCTGTTTCAGCGAAAAGATATTAAGGAACTGCCGGTTTTAATGAAATACTACCTGTTT